>JAIFVW010000002.1 GCA_019662115.1 Candidatus Pacearchaeota archaeon | reverse complement strand
TTAATCGCGGATGTAAAACTTCTTAAAAAAATAGAGATAACCCTTGATTTTCCAGGAGAAAGCATCCTAGAAGCAGAAAATTCTGAAAATCAGAGGAAACTCTACAAACTTCTTGATGAGATAATTCAGAGCAACAGGACGACCCTTATATTTACCAACACAAGAAATGCCACGGAGAGAATTATCCATCATCTTGACCTGCAATTTCCAGGAAAATATGTTGGATTGATCGGAGCACATCATAGTTCCATGAGCAAGGAAAAAAGATTTGAGATTGAAGACAGGCTAAGAAAGGGAGAATTGAAAGTCGTAGTTACCTCTACAAGTCTGGAGCTTGGAATTGATATAGGAAGCGTTGATATTGTCTTAATGATTAGATCTCCTAAGAGTGTTTCCCGAGCATTACAAAGAATAGGAAGGGCAGGTCATAAGCTTCATGACAATCCTAGAGGGAAATTCCTCGTTATGGACCGAGATGACCTTGTTGAGTGTGCCGTTCTTATGAAAGAGATGATTGAGAAAAAGATAGATCAGGCAGAGATACCTAAAAATGCTCTTGATGTCCTTGCACAACAGATTTTTGGAATGGCAATTACTAAAATATGGGATGTTGATGAGATGCTAAAAACCATACGAAAGAGCTATTGTTATGAAAAATTGTCTAAAGACGACTTTTACTCTGTATTAAGCTATCTTGCTGGAGACTATGCTCTGGAGCACAGGCATGTATATGCAAAAATATGGTATGATGAAAAGACCAAGCAAATAGGGAAAATAGGGAAAATGGCCAGAGTCATTTACATGACCAATGTTGGAACTATTCCTGCTGAAAGCTTCATATCTGTTGTAGCACAGGATGGAAGCCATAAGGGAGAGGCTATTGGAAAGATAGATGAAGGGTTTCTAGAAAGAATGAAACGAGGAGATGTTTTTGTTCTTGGAGGCCACAAGTATCAATATTTGTTCTCAAGAGGAATGAAGGCATATGTAAAGACACAGGTGTCAAGAAGCCCAACAATCCCTTCATGGTTCAGCGAGATGCTGCCGCTTCATTTTGATGTTGCTTTAAGTGTTGGAAGACTAAGAAAGCTTGTAAAAGAAAGGCTAGGGAACAAGAAGGAAGGAATATCTTTCCTCAAAGAGTATTTGTATTGTAATGAAGATATAGCTAGGGAGATATATGATTATTTCGAGCAACAGCAGGACTTTTCTGAATTGCCTGATGAAAAAACTCTATTGATAGAGAAATTTAAGGAGGAAAAGGAATTCTTGGTTTTCCACAGCATGTATGGAAGAAGGGTAAATGATGCACTTGCAAGGGCTTATGCATATGCCGCCGCAGAATTAAGATATAGGGATGTTGAAATGGGCATTTCCGATAATGGGTTCTTCCTTGCTGGAGAAAAGCTTGATGAAAATAAGATACTTGCGGCAGTCAAATCTGACAAGCTAAGAGAGATATTGAAATTAGCGATTGAAAAGACAGATATCTTGAAGAGAAGATTCAGGCATTGCGCTTCACGAAGCCTGATGATCCTGCGAAATTACAAAGGAAGGGAAAAAAGTGTTGGTAAACAACAGATGCACTCCATGTTCCTTTTTGCAGCGGTCAAAAAGATAAGTGATGACTTCCCCATCTTAAGAGAGGCAAGAAGAGAGGTGTTGGAAGACTTGATGGATGTGCAGAATGCAGAAAAAGTACTGAAGTGGATCGAAAAAGGAGAGGTAAAGATAAAGAAGGTAGTCACTCCAATAGTTTCTCCTTTTGGATTAAGCCTTGTTCTGCAGGGAAGAAGCGATCTAATCAAGATTGAAGATAAAGCAAGTTTCTTAAAAAGAATGCATGAACTTCACATGAACGTTATTGTCCAGAGAAAAGCCTAGAAGTCTTCCAAGTCGTCGTCAATAGTTTCATCTGACAACTCTTCCTCTGGGACATTATCGTCCTCTTCGAGGATTTCCACTCTTTTATATTTATAATGTTTGTTTTCTATCATATGTTACCTCCTTTCAAAAAGAATATTCAGACTAAGTATTGTAAATAATGCACATCAATTAATAAACTTTTTCCTGAGGTTTAAATAGTGCAAGAAATATTCGTTAGCTCTTTATAAACTTAAACCGTAATGTATATATCTGCATCTGCAGGGGAATTTTATGATAACCTATCTAGGAAAGTGCCTTTATATAGAGGAGAAAGGTAAAAAGACCTTGGCAGTCGGAGACCTGCATCTAGGATATGAGGAGTCTCTAAACAGAGCGGGAATTTTTGTATTAAGGACCCAATTCAAGGAAATGATAGAGGAATTTAATGAGGTTTTTAGAAAGATAGGGAAGGTTGACAGCGTCATTCTTCTAGGTGATGTAAAACATCATTTTGGTTCAATACTAAAACAAGAAAGGAATGATTTGCTTGCCCTCTTGGATTATCTTAGAGATCATTCCAAAGAAGTCATAATTGTAAAGGGCAATCATGATACTGTTTTAGAATTTATAGCCCGAGAAAGAGACATTCAAGTCAGACCGTTTTACATTTATGAAAGCTATTGTTTCATGCATGGAGATAAGGATTTTGAGGAGATACATGAGAGGAAGGTTGATTACTGGATAGTAGGCCATGTACATCCAGCTGTAACACTTATAGATGGAGTCAAGAGTGAAAAGTACAAATGTTTTCTTGAAGGAGAGTATAAGGGGAAGAAAGTAATAATAGTCCCTAGCTTTTTTGATATTAGTGAAGGCAGCGATCCTCGCGAGGGCACTATTCCACTGGCCTGGGATATAAATCTACTCAAGTTTAAAGTGAAAGTTGTTGGAGACGGACTAGAAGTACTGGACTTCGGAAGACTTGATAGAATTCATTCCTGATCTGATTTTGGTTGAAGCCTTATTTGAGGAAGACGAATATGAGTTGGAAGGTTAAGTTCCTCTTCAAGTGCTAGAGCTTTTATTGTACAGCGCTTCAAAACAACATTTGATAGATTCATTTGCAGAGGCTGGGGAAGCTGCTTCTTTTTCCATCCCTTAAGTATATCTTTGGCCTCATCCTTGTCAAGAGAGAGTACTATAAATCCTTCAAAGACTAGTTCTGCATCGGACTTGTCCTTGATTGTCGCCTCTGTGTAGCTTACTGAGAATCTGAATGAGATCTTAACAATCTCTTTGTCTTTAATCAAGTCCAGCTTATCCTTGTTTAAATCAGTGAACTCAATATTAATAGTAGGATTTGATTTAGGAGTCTCGTTAAATGATTCTGGCCGTATAGCACTTATTTTAGTGAAATTAAATCCAATGATTTGCATGAGTAGAGGTATAAAGAGCTGTTTTTAAAGTTTCTTATACTACATTAAATCTTCTTCAGAGATAACAACAAAATCTCCAATAGCAATTATAGTATTGTAAGGAATAAGAGCTTCCTTGCCTTGAGATATTTCAAGGTTAAGGTTTCGAGTATATGGTGTTGCATCTTTTAATACAAGCTGTATAAGCTCACCAGTTTTTGTTTCAAATGTGACGTCTTTGACAAACCCTAGCCTTTTACCTTCTTTTGTAACTACAAGCTTACTCATCAACTCTTTTAATGGTCTTTTTTCTAATGCCATAGGCGATTAACAAGGAGACACTATATAAATTTTTCCGTGGTATTTTTACCTATAATAGGGCACAACTGTCCCACCCTATGGTTTCTTATGGAGATAAGAAAAGGGTTTAAATAGACTGGAGAGGTTTTTCTTTTTCTATTTTTCTTTTATAAATATATATATTATATATTATATATTATAGTATATATAGAATAGAGTTATAATAAAGTTCTTGTTAATGTTGTATGTAGTGTTAGTAGTTTTATGGTTCCATGTGAAATGAGGGTGTAGGGTTTGGTGTCATCTTTTTTAAAGAGTAGCATAATTTTCCTCGACGATTCTTTGCATCTCCAGTGGAAATAGAGCTTCGATTACAGATAAGTTTATAATCACCTGGCATGTATTTAGATTATAAAAAGAGATGGACAAGATAGATACCATATTTGAGTCGTTTGTGAACAACAACCTATTTAAAAATAAAATGGTTTTACAGTCTAATTATACTCCAGACACTATTCCTCACAGAGATAATCAGGTTCATTCTGTAGCTTCTATATTAGCTCCTGCACTAAGAGGGGAGAGAGTAAGCAATCTATTTGTATATGGTAAAACAGGCACGGGAAAGACCTTGAGTGTCCAGCATGTTGGAAATAGAATTCTATCAAAGTTGCAGGAACTCGGAAATGATCATTTGAAGTTCTTGTATATTAACTGCAAGATGAAGAAGGTGGCAGATACAGAATACAGAATTATTGCCGAACTTATAAACGAACTTGGAGGGAGTGTACCTGCAACAGGTCTTCCTACAGATTCTGTATATTCTAAGTTTGTTGAATTGATTGACAGCAAGAAGCAAATGATAATTATTGTTCTTGATGAAATAGACCAGGCGGTAAAGAAAATATCCGACAATTTCATTTATACTTTAACAAGAATGAACTCTGAACTTAGAAACGCACAGATAAGCATTATAGGAATAAGCAACAGCCTGACCTTCATGGATCATCTAGATCCAAGAGTTAAAAGCTCACTTGGGGAGGAAGAGCTTGTTTTCTCGCCTTATAATGCTCTTCAGCTTCAGGATATATTGAAAGAAAGAGCTGAAATGGCTTTCAAGGAGGGAGTTATACAAGAGGGAGTCATTGCAAAATGTGCAGCCTATGCCGCAAGAGAGCATGGAGATGCAAGAAGGGCCTTGGATTTGCTTAGAGTTGCAGGAGAATTAGCTGAGAGACAGAACAACTCTAAAATACTTTTAGAACATATCGATCAGGCAAATCAAAAAATAGAAAAAGATAAGATGCTTGATATTATTGAGAGTGAGCCTAAACAGTTCCAATTAGTGCTTGCATCTATTATGGATCTTGAAAGGAAAAGAGACCCGGATGGGATTTTCACTGGAGATGTTTATAATTCATACCAGATTATATGCGAGAAGACTAAAAATGAGGTTCTAACCCAAAGAAGGGTTTCCGATATACTAGCTGAATTTGACATGCTAGGAATCATTAATGCACGAGTCATAAGCAAAGGAAGGCAGGGAAGGACCAGAGAAATAAAACTTATGCTTGCGCCTGAAATCAGAGAGAAAGCACAGGAAATACTTGACTCCTCACTTCAACTATGAATCAGGAATTACTTCAGACTATAAAGGATAGAGGGCTTTTACTAGAAAAAGAAGTTTTTGACTTAGTAAGCAGCATAGACGCGCAGGCTGCAAGGATTTTCCTAGAAAATGTAGAGAGGCTTTCTGGCCAGAAAGTAATCACAAGATCAGTGATAAACAAGAACTATGAATACGTGCAGAGTTTTGTGCGTAACCTTCCAGGAAATGATAAGAGTATTCTTGAGAATACTTTTGTAAAGTTTGGGATAAGCCTGGAGATCAGAAAGGAAAATTCCATTATACCTAAACCATCTCCTCCTCAGGAATACAGGATATTCTACGCCAATACAAAGCCGGACAAGAAGCTTGAGGTCGCGGATTTTACAGGAAATTTCAGGTCGAGATATCAGCAGCTTCAACGAATACTCATGAGGAGACCTGAACTTACAAATCTTGTTTCTATAAATAAGATTTCAAGCGAGAGGCAAAGCCTAAGCATTATTGGGATGGTAACTGAAAAAAGGGTGACTAAAAACAAGAATCTTATCATTGTATTTGAAGATCTGACCGGAAGTGTAAGCACATTGGTAAAGGTTGACAGAGAGGAGGTTTTTCAGAAGGCTGAGGAACTACAGCTTGATGATGTTGTTGGGATAAAAGCTTCAGGAGGAAGAGATATGCTTTTCATACACGATATATTTTTTCCCGATGCTATACTTCCTGAAAGAACAAGATTTGAGGAAGATATGTCTATAGCCTTTTTATCGGACGTACACTGTGGAAGCGATAGGCACTTAGGAGAGAGCTTCAATAAGTTCCTTGATTGGATTAACAGCGAACACGAGGCTGCTAAAAAAATAAAATATATTTTCTTTGTGGGAGACAATGTTGACGGAGTCGGTATTTTTCCCGGGCAAGAGAGCGTTCTAAGTTTAAAAAGCATGAAAGAGCAATATGCACTTCTTGCATCTTATCTTAAAAGAATTCCAAAACATATAACAATGTTCATGTGTCCTGGACAACACGATGCAACCAGAGTTGCTGAGCCACAGCCACTAATAGACAAAAGATATGCTCCATTGCTATACGAAATAGAGAATCTTGTACTTGTCACTAATCCTTGCTTGGTTAAGCTGCTAGAGAAAGAAAAAGAATTCAAGGTACTTATGTATCATGGGGCCAGCATACACACATTCATCAATGAGATAAAAGAACTAAGAGAAATGAAAGCGCATCGAACTCCTGCCAAGGCTGTGAGGCATATGCTAAAAAGAAGACATCTTGCCCCTTCTCACTCTTCAGTTGTTTATATCCCAAACATAGAGTATGATCCTCTCGTTATTGCAGAGGTCCCGGATGTTCTATGCACAGGAGAGGTTCACAGGATGGACATTGAGAATTATAATGGAGTACTTATCATTACAGGAAGCTGCTGGCAGGCACAAACCCCCTTCGAGGAAAAGGTAGGAAATATTCCTGATCCATGCAAGGTAGCTGTTCTTAATTTAAAATCAAGAGAGCTTAAACTCCTTGATTTCGGAGAGGCATGAAGATAAGCGAATATTTTCACGAGCTTGAAAGCGAGGTAAAGAAAAGCTATACAGTTGCTGGAGAGGCAAGAAAAAAGGGACTTGACCCGGTTTCAGAGGTAGAGATCCCAGTTGCAACGTCCCTTGCAGAGAGAGTCGTAGGACTTGTTTCTGTTTTGTATCCTCAGATAATGGACCCTAGAATTGTATCGAGAATACTTGAATTGGAAAAGCAATATGGAAATCTTGACCCTGCTGTTTCTTTAGTTATTGCCGAGGAGATTGCAAAGGAAAAATTCTGTAAGTTTAAAGATCACTTAGAGGCAGTCGAGGCAGGAATTAGAGTTGCACTAGGATACTTGACACTTGGATATGTCTCATCTCCAATAGAGGGATTCATACAGTTAAAAATAAAAAAGACTGCTAATGGAGAGGATTTTCTCGCACCTTATTATTCCGGGCCTATAAGATCTGCAGGAGGGACGGAAGCCGCCTTCTCTCTAGTCATTGTTGATTATTTAAGAGAGATGTTTGGATACGCTAGATACGACCCAACTGAAGATGAGGTAAAAAGGGGAATTCATGAATGCTATGAATATCACGAGAGAATAACTAATCTTCAATATCTTCCTTCCGAGCAGGAGCTCGATTTCCTAATGAGGAATCTTCCTATTCAGCTTACGGGAGATGCAAGCGAAGATAGAGAGGTCTACAATTATAAAGATCTTCCGAGGGTTGAAACTAATTTTATAAGAAGCGGATTCTGTCTAGTTATAGGAGAGGGACTAGCTCAGAAGGCTCCAAAAATTTTGAAGAGAGTGCTCAAGCTAAAAGAAAGAGGGTTTAAGCTTTCTGGATGGGATTGGCTTTCAGACTTCACTCAATTGCAAAAAAAACTTAAAGAAGGGAAAAAAAGCGGAGATAGTGCAAGAGGTGGAGCTACCTACATGCAGGACCTTGTTGCAGGAAGACCTGTTTTTGCTCATCCTTCAGAGTCTGGAGCTTTCAGGCTTAGATATGGAAGATGCAGAACGACAGGATACTCCACATTAGCATTGCATCCGGCAACCATGGCAATAACTGATGATTTTATTGCTGTTGGAACTCAGCTCAAAACGGAGAAACCTACTAAAGGATGCACGGTTGCTTCATGTGACACTATTGATGGACCAATAGTAAAGACAAAAGATGGGAGCGTGCAGAAAATAAAGACAGTTCACGAGGCTAGACAAATTTATCCCCAAGTCGAGCAAATAATATATTTAGGAGATATTCTTATTCCGTATGGAGATTTTGCAAACAGAAATCATCTTCTTGAACCTCCAGGATATGTTGAACAGTATTGGCTAGAGCATTTAAAGAAAGCTGGAGGAGAAAGTGAACTTTTCCCTTCGTTTGACGAGGCTGTAAACCTTTCAATTAAATACTCTATTCCATTACATCCAAGCTACACTTATTTTTGGAGAGAGATATCAGGCGAGAATCTTCTTTCTCTCATTGATTGGGTATCTCATGGAACGGTGAGAGAGGGTATTTTTATATTTCCCTATACTAGAATAGACAGGGAAAGATTTGTAAAGGGAAAGAGGGCGCTTGAACTTATTGGATGCGAGCATAAAGTCTCAATTGAGAATGTCGTATTGAATCCTACTGACTCCAAATCCCTTCTTTTTAATCTAGGCATCAATATAAATGATTTTGAGAACGATCTTTCTAGATGCGCAGAAAAAATCAAATCCTCCTCTGAGCAAAAAAGCCTTGCATTGATTAATTCTCTTTCATCTATTCCTATAAAAGACAAATCAGGAACATTTATAGGGGCTCGTATGGGAAGGCCCGAGAAGGCTAAACTACGAAGGTTAACTGGAAGCCCACATTGTCTTTTTCCTGTAGGAGATGAGGGTGGCAGGCTCAGAAGCGTCCAGGCTGCAGTCGAGGCAGGAAGCGTAAAAGCAGATTTTCCTGTTTATTCATGCGAGTCTTGCAAGAGTGAAAGTATTTATCCAACATGCGAGAGATGCCAGAATCAATGCATCAGGCTTGTTTATTGTAAGGAATGCATGAAAAACTATGTTGGAAAATGCCCTGATCATTCCTTTGTCCATGAATATAAAGAGCAGCGCATTGATATGAAACATTATTTTGATTCTGCGAGAAAGCTTATCCATTATGACAATGATAATTTGCCCCAGGTGATAAAAGGAGTTAGGGGAACAAGCAGTAAAGACCATAGTTGCGAGCATCTTGCCAAGGGGATATTAAGAGCCTTGCATTCTTTAAACGTAAATAAAGATGGGACAATAAGATATGATATGACTGAGATGCCACTTACTCATTTTAAGCCTCTTGAGATTGGAACATCACTTGAAAAACTTAAGAAGCTTGGATATACCCATGACATCAGTGGGAATGCACTTGAAAATGAAAGTCAGATTTTAGAGCTTCTCCCTCACGATATCATTCTTCCTTCTTGCCCTAATACTCCTGATGAGAAGGCAGATGATGTTTTTTTAAATGTTTCAAAATTCATTGATGAGGAACTTGAAAAGATTTACAAGCTTCCAGGGTTTTATCTGGCGAAAGGAAGAGAGGACTTAGTAGGGCACATGTTTGGATGCATGTCTCCGCATACCTCTGCAACAGTTGTTGGGAGGCTTATAGGGTTCTCCAAGGTGCAGGCTCTTCTTGCCTCTCCATATATACATGCAGCAATGAGAAGAGATTGTGATGGTGATGAGGCTGCAGTCATGCTTCTTATGGATCTATTGCTTAACTTCTCAAGAAAGTTTTTGCCATCACATAGAGGAGGAACTCAAGATGCTCCTCTTGTATTAAATATGAGAATAAGAGCAAGTGAAGTTGACGATATGATATTTGACCTTGATGTTTCTCCACACATACCTCTTAGTTTATATGAAGCTGCAGAGCAGCATAAGGCTCCTGGAGAGGTAAAAATGGAGCAGGTTAAGGAAAGACTTCATACCGACAGGGAATTCACACAGCTTTTTTTTGCATATGATACTGGTGATTTAAACAATGCTCCTTTATGCTCAAGTTACAAAACATTACCTACAATGCAGGAGAAAGTGCAGCAAATGATGGAGCTATCAGTCAGGCTCAGGCCAGTTAACGTAAAAGATGTTGCAAGACTAGTAATTGAACGTCACTTCATAAGAGACACCAGAGGTAACTTAAGAAAGTTTTCTATGCAAGTCTTTAGATGTGTTGGGTGTAATGAAAAATACAGAAGACCTCCTCTTACAGGAAAGTGCACGCATTGCGGGGGCAAATTAATTTTCACGATTTCGGAAGGGAGCATCCTTAAGTATATGCAGCCTGCCCTTGACATTGCAAGGAACTATGAAGTAAGTGATTATCTTCTTGAAAGCCTTGAGCTTAACCAAATGTATATCGAAAGCATTTTTGGAAAAGACAAGGAGAAGCAGGAGAACTTGAAGAAATGGTTCTAAGTAAGATAGAAAATAATTGAAGGGATTAGCAGGCAACCCATAAGATTAATCCTTTTCGAGCCTGAAAGAATAGCATACATTCCAAGAGCAGAGGATGTTGCAAGAATCAGTATCCCGAGAGGGTTTGAGAAGATCAAATTAACAAGAAATAAAATTGATAGTGTCACAAGATTTAGTTTTTTGTAATCAATTATATTAAAAAGACGCGCAAATCTCCCCGATAAAACTATTCCTATTAAGAATGCCATGAGAGAGGCTACAAAGATGGACGAAAGGATTATGATCATATGAGCAAGAGTCAGGGTATGCGCAAGCTGTTTTACTGCTGCTGCGCTTCCGGTCCTGGTCTTTTGAATAGAATAGGCAGTCACAAAACTTAGAGACATTACAAGAGTATTGATTAATCCATTCAGGAAAAGAAAACTTCTGTTTGTATGCTCTCTTATTTCAGAGGCAATTATTGATGCATGCCCCGAACCTATTCCTGGAAGGAAAGAACATAAGGGCCCAACCAAGGTTCCAAGAAATGAGGAAAAAAGAATCTCTTTCCGGCTCAGTCGTATATCTCTTATAGGAATTGTTATTTGTTCCTTTAGCTTTTCCTTTTGATTAATATTAATAACAATTCCTGAAATGCCAAATAAACCTGATAACAATGGAAGAAGAGGTTCCCTTACAGGAAGATTGAATGCAAACAGCCCTAAAAGTCCTGAAAGGGCAAAGATAGCCAGGGCAATTATGAACTCTTTTTCCCTCATAATAAAATAGCATGAGATAAATATCAGAATATAGGGTATTATTTTTTGGATGGAATTAAAAATAAAAGGAAGCATTAAAGCAAAAATAGGTGAAATTGCAATTGAAATTACCACTCCTACTAAAGAGCCATATAGTGCTAGCACTACCGCTTCCTGACCTCTTCCCATCCTTAGTAACTGATGTGCTGGAAGAACAGAAAGCACTGTATCTTCTTCTGGAGCTCCAAGGAAGGTGGAAGGTATGAAATCTATGAAGAGATGGGTAATTGACAATGCTGAAATAAATATGATAAATGGCAATGGAGACCTTATATCAAGAGATAATATTAGCGCTGCAACCAAATTAATATGCACTCCAGGTGTAAGGCCAGTTAGGGTTCCAACAAGAATTCCTAGAGCGAGAGCCATAACCTCAAAGAGCATATCTTTGAAAAGAGCAGAGTGTTATAAGAAAATACGCGCTCGTTATCGTGCCTTGACAGACCATAAGTATTTTAATGCTGATTTTTAGTATATTCAATGAATGAAAAGGCGATCATAGCTCTGGAAGGGGCGATTATCCTTGTTTTGTTAGTAATGGTTGTTCACGGATCCGGAGCGCCTCACGGAAATGCGATAGCGGCCCCATCAAACTCTGTAAGGTTGATTTCTCCAGGAGTTTATGCAGGAACATTACAGCCGCAGAGCCATCTTCTCTTTAACTTCAAGCCCTTACATGACCAAATGAAACATTACATCGATTCTAGAGACCTAAATATATCTGTTTATATCATGAATCAAAGAGACGGATCTTCTACCGGCATTAATGAGGAGGCTCCCTTTGAGCCTGCAAGCTTAAATAAGCTGCCCATTGCAATCCTAATCCTTAAAAAGATTGAAGAAGGAGAACTAACTTTCGACACGGTTCTTCCCATTACTCCTCAAGACCGTGATTCGCGTTCCGGCACATTATATGAGGAAAATGTAGATTCACTTTCAGTTAGATCCCTTCTGGCAAAAATGATTTCTGAGTCGGACAATACTGCTTTTCATGTCCTTAGCAATCAGGTAACTTTAAAGGAACTTGAAAGTTTATCAACATATCTCGATTATTACAAGGATAATATCGGATATACATATGACTCTCTTAATAACAACACTTATCTTGTAAGTCCTGAGTCAACCTCTCACCTATTTTTAAGCCTATATCTTTCAACTATCTTGCAGCCTAAGGATGACGAGTATTTGCTGTCTTTATTGGTAAACACTACTTTTGATATTCACAAGGTTGCGAGTTTACCTGATAATCTTGTTGTCGCTCAGAAATATGGGTCTTATTTTGTAGGCAATAAGAGGTCATTCCATGATTGCGGTCTTATGTACATGACCGAAACCCGCATATTCTATTGCATTATGACGCGTGACTTAGAGAAGGAACCATCTGAAGAGGCAATAGGAGATCTTGTCCACATGACCTATATCTATGTGAATGACACTATAACTCAACTCTCTAAGGGAAATATGTAGTTAGAAAGGTATTTCGTCTGTAGAGATGAATTCGTCCTTCCCTTCCCATTTAGCTAACCTTTCCAGCCTTTGGAGCTGGGGTCTTTTTAGATTCATTGAGATCCTCATATCTTCATTGACATTGCCATTGCCAAATAAGCTTACTTCGGCTGCATAGCTTATCTTTGAAAGAAGACGCTCTGCTCTTTTTCTTTCCTGCGTAATATCTTCTATAATTGGAGCTCTTTCTCCAACTGTCTTTCTTAATGTGCGATCAAATAAACGAGAATGCTCTTTCTTTGCAAGAACATATATTGTAGTATCATTTGGTCCCAATATCTTTATTCTCTCTAGCCTTTCCAAATCTGGATAGTTAGTTCTAAGAAGATCTATTCTTTTTTTGCCATCTTCGGTAGCTATTCTAGGATCATCTTCAAATATTGCTTTTATATCACGAGAATGTATGTCTTGCCATGATCTTTTGTCGGATTTTCTATGATAATAAGAGCCAGAGCCATTACAAATATCGTTTTTCATCAGGTCACGAAGATCGTTAATAACTTCATTTATTTTTTCTCCTGATCTCCTTATTCTGCTTACAGCAAAAGCATAGAATCCATACTCATTAGGAACTAGGAACTGGTCTCCCCATCTTAACTTTATAGCTGAGAAGGGCCTATCAAGATCTTTAGAGGTCATCTCATCAACCCTGTTTATTATGTTATAGTAATAGGCTACCGGATCAGGCTGAAACATAGGATAGGTATCGGCCCATTCTATTCCCGGAAATAAATTTTCCCTTCTAGGAATTTCTTCCCCAAATATTTCACGATAATCCTCTCCAGTAGTTATGGCATACCTTAACTGATAGTCGACCATTACTCCCTTATAATTGGCTCCAGACTTAACTTCTATTGAAAGCTTAGGATCGTATCTCCCGTTTATGGAAATAAGATCCGGCCTGCACATTCCATTTGGGTTCTTCATCATGAGAAAAAGACGGGAGACATAGTTTTCAGCATCAGTTCCAAACACACCTGTTTTATGCTTATAACCTGACTTCATGCTTATTTTTCAATAAGAATGCCTTTTAATAGATTTATCTATACTAGGATATAGATGATTTATTTTTAAGTAAGAATCTTAATCTTTAAAGCTGAAACTCTTCTTTGACCTGTAAAGTCAGTTATCTTTCCCAAAGCTAAAATTGTCTTATTTACCAGATAAATTCCTTTATCGGTAATGATCTCGATATTGTTATCTAGTTTGATGATCTTCATGGTTCCAAAAGACCTCTCTTCAACAACGACTCCCGAAACGACCACCCTCTCATTATTTTCTAGATTCGTTATATCGCCTGTAGTTGATGCCTGCTTAGGAGGGGAAAGTGTAAAAACCAGAAGAAGAATAAACAATCCTGCTATTGCCGTTATAAATGCAAGCCTTCTCATCTAGAGTTTTAGGCTTTTTAGTATATATTTATGTTTGTTCAGAAACATTTAAATTGTATTTTCAGCTGGTCAAAGCATGAATGTAGAAGAAAAGGTTTCTATTGTAAAAAGCATTGCTGAGGAGATTGTTACGGAAGATGAATTACGCGAGTTATTTAAGTCCAAGAAAAATATTATCGCCTATGATGGATTTGAACCGTCAGGGCAGATGCATATTGCGCAGGGGCTTCTAAGGGCCATCACTGTTAACAAGCTTACAAGTGCAGGCATTAGTTTTAGATTTTGGGTTGCCGACTGGTTCGCCATGCTTAATAATAAACTTGGTGGAGATCTTGACAAAATAAGAACTGTTGGTGAATACTTTATTGAAATTTGGAAGGCAAGTGGCATGAACCTAAAAAATGTTGAATTCATTTGGGCGTCTGACTTCATTAAAAAGAATCCTGCATATTGGGATACAGTTCTAAAACTTTCCACGCATGCAACTATTCAACGTGTTATGAGGTGCGGGCAGATCATGGGTAGGGAAGAGAGTACGAGCAATCCTAGTGCCCAGATATTATATCCTCTCATGCAGGCCGCAGATATTTATCATTTGAATGCAGACATAGCTCAGCTTGGTATGGATCAAAGGAAAGTAAATATGCTTGCTCGTGATGTATTTCCTAAGATAGGCTTAAAGTCGCCAGTCGCGGTTCACCACCATATGCTGATGGGTCTACAATTTAAGGAATCTGATAAAACTGGCGTTGACCGAGCTATTGCACTTAAGATGTCAAAATCTAATCCTGAGAGTGCTATTTTTATGACTGATAGCGAAGAGGATATTATTAAGAAATTTAGAAATGCTTATTGTCCTGAGAAGACTGAAGAGAACAATCCTATTCTTGAATATGCAAAATATATTGTGTTCGAAAAGTTTCCATCCATAGTTATTAGGCGCCCAGAGAAATTTGGAGGAGATATTACTGTTAAGAGCTATAAGGAGCTAAGAGATTTGTTTGTTGCCAGCAAGATTCACCCTTTAGACCTGAAGAATACAGTTGCTTCATATATTAATGAGCTTATCAAGCCTGTACGAGAACATTTCGAAAAGAATGCAAGAGCGAAAAAGCTTTATGCTTCAGTTAAAAAATTTCATAAAATTTAGGCAACGCTGAGCGTTCTTCTAGTTGAATGCTTTTTGTAAACTTCATGCCCTATTTTTATTGCCTCTTTGATTGTGCTTGGAAGAGACTCCAGTTGGTCGACCGAACTTATAGGCTCCCATCTCCACTCAGTATGCTCATTGCTTATCCTTGGTGATTTTCCTGAAGCATATTTAACAAACTTGCAGGCAAAGAATATTCCAGGTATCACTTTCTGCTCGCTGTGAGGCGTAGATATCTCAAATGTTTTTACAGCTGTAATAGGCTCTATTATTATTCCGGCTTCCTCTTTCAGCTGGCGCATTGCCGCTTCCTCAAAGCTTTCTCCCACCTCTACAGCCCCTCCACCACATTCCCAGATGTTTGGGAAGAGTTTTCTTGTAGGGGCCCTTTTCAGAAGGAAGACCCTGTCTTCATTAAAGCATATGGCCTCAACGAGCACTTCAATTTTGTTAATTTTATCTTCGCGCATTGTGTAAAGAGTATAGCAATCAAATAGACTTTTCTATTTGATTTCCAAGAGCATTCGAATTAATAAACTTTTCTAGTTGGTATGAAACTCCACAATATCCCTGTCTTTAAGTATATGAGAAAGACCCACTTTTTGATTGGGGAATTTTGAGCTTGGGCCTGTTAGCCTTGTTTCCTTGATTGTGCTTGAGAATCCCTTGCGGATATTTTCTGCCACTTCCTTCACGGTTGAATTAACAGGGAGTACTATAGGGAGGGGAGAGTGGGGCTTTCCGGGCTCTTTCGTGTACACTCGGACTATATTCATTGCAGATATTATCTTTTCCTTCAGCTCTTGAATTCCTTCTCCGGTAACTGACGATATCAATATTCCGTGAATTTTTTTACTGCGCAAAGTTGCCTCAAGCTTCCTTCTTTGTTCTGGATTAAGGGTATCCACCTTATTTACAGCAGTTATATTTTTTCCTGCTGCTCTTGATACATAGGGCTTTATTTTTTCTAACTCTTCAAGGTTTCCTACGACAAGAATAAGGAGATCTGCAGTATTTACGACTCCCTGATCGAAGTATTCTGATCCTATACTAGGAAGATCAACAACCTGCACTTTCACTCCTTCGTAATATAACGTTCCTATCTCAGGACTTTTAGTTGTAAATGGATGAGGCGTGATAAGAGGTTTTGCGTTTGTTAACTTAGAAAGCAGAGAGCTCTTTCCTGATTTTGTTAAGCCGACAAGGGCAATCTGATATCCTTCCTTCTTTACTCCTTTTTTTGTCGTCTTTCCAGTCTTCTTGTTCTTTTCCTGCTTCTCTCTGAATTTTTTTAACCTAGTCTTGAGCTCTGAAAGAAGATTTTCGCTTCCCTTGTGCTTAGGAGCTGACCTGATCATTTCTTCCAGGCATGTTATTTTCTCTTCTAGTGTCTGCGCCTGAAGATACTTCTTCTCTGCGGCAACATATTCATATCCTGCGTTGATTGGCATACAATTCTCTATAACAACATTTATTAATAGTTTCCTTTTTTAGCATTGATGAAGTTCTTCAAGAAAACACTGTCAAATGGAGTAACTGTTATAATGGAAAAGAGAGATCTTCCTGTTGTTGCATTGAGCGTTAGCAATAAGTTTGGAGCAGCTTACGAAACTTCTCCTATCAAAGGAATTGCGCATTTTGTCGAACATCTGGTTTTCACAGGCACCAAAACAAGAACACACGAGGACATATCTAGGGAAATTGAAAAGAAAGGCGGAATATTGAATGCATTCACGTCAAATGAAGTGACTTCGTTCTGGTTCAAGATGCCAAGCGAGCATGTTTTTGCAGGGCTTGATATAATCTCTGACATGCTTATCAATTCACAATTCAGACCTGATAAATTTGAGAAAGAGAAGAAGGTCATTCTTGAGGAAATAAAAATGTATCATGATACACCACAGCATTATGTCTTCGAGAAGATTGAGCAGAATCTTTATGACAAACCTCTTGGAGAGGGAATAATCGGATCTGAGAAAACTATAAAGGCCCTAGACAGGGATTTTGTCGCAGATTATTTTAAGAAAGTATACATGCCTGAGAATTATATTGTTACGGTTGTAGGAAATGCTGATTTTGAGGCCATATGCTCGTACTTTGAAAAGAATTTCAAGAAGGGAGGAAAGAAGATCTCCCAACAGCCTATAAAACTTAAGAATGGCGAGAGCATGGAAAAAAGACCTGGAATAGATCAGGCTCATTTTGTCTTTGCCATCCATGCACCATTGCCGAATTCTGAAGATCACACTGCTTTAGAAGTCTTGGATGCATATCTTGCAAATGGCATGTCATCACGCCTGTTTTTGAAAATACGCGAGGAAAAGGGACTGGCTTATGCTGTAAAGAGCTCAATCAATGCTGAAAAAAACTACTCTTACTACAGCATATATGTTGGAACAACAAAGGAGGCAGTATCTGAGGTAAAGAAGATAATAATTGAAGAATTTAACGATGTAAGGAAGACCATGAATCAGAAAAATCTTCAGGAGGCGAAGGAAAGGTTGATAGGCTTAAGGAAGATATCAAGTGAGGAAAGCTCAATGGTGATGAATGAACTATTATTCTCTGAACTTAGAGGAAATGCCGAGGATTATTATACTCACGAGGAAAAAATAAAAAAAGTGACTCTTGAGGATGTTAAGAGAGTTTCACAAATAAAGAGCTTCAGTACTGCTGCGATTGTTCCGGACTAGGAAAGGCTTATAAATAATAATACTATCAAAGAGTATGAAGATTGAGGTAAAGATTGAAAAGAGATATGCTCTTCTTATCATTGGGTTGCTCTTAGTTTTTGGGGGAGTTTTTGCTGTATATGCTTTTAATTCCAATCCTGCTAATCCTTCGAAGCTAGGCCACAGTGCGGATGAAGTCCAGGGCACTGTTGTTGGTGGAGGGATGGCGTTCGGAGATGCACTAAGCCTTGATCAAAAGAGTAGCGCTTTGCCTTGCGTTGATTCGGCAACTGATGGGCCTCTAGGTATAGGCAGTAGGGATGATCCTAAGTATCTATGGGGAGAGGCATCATGCGATGATGGGACTAATAATAAGCTTTTAAAATGTCATGGCAGCAATAGAATAGTAGTTGCTGTTGCACCAGGATACCTTAATTATCAGGGATCTCCTAAAACTGCTACTTTCTATTATTGTATTAAAAACTAAATTAGATGAGAGTTTTTATTGCGATAGATTTTCCTGATGAAGTTATAAAAGAAATAGCTCTTGCACAAGAGCTTCTGGGGAAAAGGAAGTTTACCGGCAAGATAACTGAATTGGAAAATCTACATTTAACTTTAAAGTTTCTGGGTGAAATAGACGAGAAGAAGATTGAGAAAGTTAGAGGATTATTAAGAGAAATTAAATTTAATGAAATGCAATTGAAACTTGGAGATATAGGGCTGTTCAATTACAATAGAAATCCAAGAATAGTCTGGGTAAAAGTGCAGGGAAAAGCATTGTATGAATTACAGAAAAAGATTGATATTGCGCTAAAAGGGATATTTCCTGAGGAAGAGAGATTCATGGGCCATCTTACTATTGCAAGAATAAAATATGTAATGGACAAAAAAGGATTTTCTGATTCTATTTCTTCCATCCATATTAAGCCGCTAGAATTCAAATGCAAATCATTCAAGCTCATGAGATCTGATTTGAAGCCCCTAGGACCGGTTTATTCTGTGCTAGAGGAATTTTCTTCAGATGAGAATTCATGATTGAGAAGATAGGAAAAGATTTCTTCATTCTTTCCGAGGATCTTTCTTAATTCCTCTTCAGAAGCATTCATGACGTTTTTTATTGTCTTGAATTTTCCAAGAAGCTTTTTTGCAGCTACTGGACCAATTCTAGGAAATCCTTCTAGAATATACTGTAGCCTTTGCTCTTCTGTAAGCGCGATCTTTGATGCTCTTAGTGAAGGATGCTTGTTCTCTTTCTTCTTAGCAAGTATGGCGATATATCTTGCTGAATCTTCCTCGCTTTGAGTGAATATTATGGGAACTTGATATTCCAGGGCTACAGACAAAAGAAATCCTCTTAATGCATTCTCATTTATTATCCCCTCGTAAAGATCTTCGTTGCCTATTCCCTCCACAAGAAGCAGGGGCTTTGGATATTGCTTCAGCTCTAGAAGCTGAGAGTTTATTCGCTTGCTGATTATTGAAGATTTCAAGTCACTTATCGTTTTTCTCTCTATAGCTATATTTCCAAAGAGATAGTCTGCAACATTAAGCTGCTGAAAAATCACATTTATTCCCTGGGAGACCAGATGGGAAGGCACTAGAGAATTCTTCTCCCTATAGTCCACCAGTATATCTGCTTTCTTAGATACTTTTAGTTTCTTGTTAGAGAATATATCGAAGAAGGTCATGTGAAGTCTTTAAGTGTTTTAGGCCTATTTTTAATTTCTCTTTTTACTGTCTCTATTGTCCTATACATCTTTTTCTCTCTTGCTGTTGAGGCATTGTGATGTATCTCGTCTCGGGTATCCTTAGTTATTAGTATAATGAGTTTTCCAGGAGCCAGTCTAGCAGTCCTTCCAGCTCTCTGAATTTTTCTTATTGCTGAAGGGATTGGCTCGTAGAAAATAACTTCATTTACTTCCGGAATATCAAGTCCTTCCTCTCCTATTGATGTTGCAACCAGCACATTTATCTCTCCCTCTTTAAACTGTTCAATAACCTGCTTCTGCTCTTTTTGTGAAAGGCCGACTCCAGCTTTTTTTGCCTGACCTATGAACATTGCAGGCCTAGTTCCAGGAATCTGAGAAAGCCTCTTAACAAGCGTTGATGCAGTTTCCCTAAATTGCGTAAATATCATTATTTTTGCCTTCTCATTCTCTTTCATTTCATTTTCCACTAGAACTGACGCTTCTTCTATCTTAGGATGCTCAATCTTTTTAGTTAGAAGATCTGTAAGAGATATAAGCGCGGCATTGAATTCGGGGAGTTTCACAAGATTCTTCACAGCCTTAGTCTTTCCTTCCTCTGCCTGTTTTATTAGGTTCCGCATGTAATCATGAAGTCCTGAAAGAGTTTGAGTTTCTAACAATTCCATGGCATGTGATACTTTTATTGCCTGTGCAGTCAAAGACATTCCTATCATTGCATTATAATTACCTGAAGACATTCTTCTTGCCAGGGCCTGCTGAAGTTTTAGAAGAGTGATCTTGTTTGCAGGGCCGAACAGCAGACTCCTTGATTTCAGCTGTTCAACTCTGGAATCGAATATTCTCTTTAGTAGCACACGGATTTCTATGAACTCTTGGGGGAACGGAACTTCTACCTTTTGGAACTCTCTTTCCTGCAGATAATCTTTTACATCCTCTGAATCACGGGTCCTGACTTCTATCTCCTCTATATTCAAGTGGGCGCAAATCTCCTTTACTTTATCAGAGTCAGATCCAGGAGAGGCTGTAAGCCCTAGAATCCTTTGATGTTGTGCCTGTCTTTTATAATAATCAACAACCGTGGTGTAATCGTAGTTCTTCAGACATCGGTGAGCTTCATCTATTATGAGAAGGCAGGCTTCTTTCATGTCATATAGGCTGTGACGCAAATCATTAGCTATGCACTGAGGAGTTGAGAAAATTATTTCTGCTGTCAAAAATATCTTTTTTCTCTTGTCTGCATTTACGGAGCCTGTAAACAGCTGCATGTCTGCAAAAAGCTCTGGAAGGTTCTTTATGAAATAATTATAATGCTGCTCTACTAAAGGCCTCGTCGGCGCTAAAAAAAGAACCTTGCTTCCTGGATGCCTCTTTATGCTCTCGATAGAAAGCATAAGTGCAATAAGTGTTTTTCCCAGTCCTGTGGGAAGTACAACTAGAGTATTGCTTTCTTTCGCAGTTTCTAGAATCGCTTTTTGATAGTCTCTAGGATCCAACATGAAGATAGTACTCCTTACGGGTTTATTTTACTTTTTATCCAAGAAGGAAGGCGTAAGTGGTAAATATAAGGGTTATTACTACAAGAGCAGTCCAGAGTACTCTTGAGCCGAAGAATATTTGTGTCCCGTCAAGCTTCGAGAATGGAATCATACTTGAAAGAGCATAAAACACGGCCATTTTTGCAAGCATCTCTAGATTTGTGGGAACAAGATAGGTTATAAGCGCAAGCAAAAGAATGCCTACAATTCCAGCTGCTCCTATCAATCCATTATGCCAGTCAGTCATTTCAGTGTAACTGTAAGGTCCGAACCGTTTTGCAGCCCTAACTTTCAAGGCTCTTGCCTCATATGTAAGTATTCCCATGAATTTTATTGTGCCCAGTGTGATTATGCTAAGAAATAATGGAACTATTATCCCTGAAGGAACTTCTTTCTTAAAATGCTGATGGGGTTTCCACCCATATCTATCCATCATCCATACTCTATGCTCGACGTCTGAATCTAATGTATAGGCCATTATTTTTTTTGCAAGAATAGAAACTGCTATTATAATGACTGCAAACAAAAAGAACTCAGGAACTGAAGCAAAATCTGAGTGAATGATGGAGGAAAGGCTTATTACCAGCGTAAGAACAATAACTGCAGCAATAATATGTGCAAATTCAGAGTCTTTCATGACTCTTTTGAAGATCTTATTTATATAAACATTATGGCGTTGAGCTAGAACTATATTTGCTATGTATATAATGGAAAAACATAAAGTATAAATAGTGTTATTTGCAACGTTTATCATGCTTAGAATAAAAAGGGTCAGCGAAGTAATAGGGAAACACGTTTATACATCTGAGGGAGATTATTTCGGACAGGTTGAAGAAGTTAATTTGATCGATAATAAAGTTGAGGGATGGAGAATCAAGGTAGGAAGCGGAGCAGTCGCAATGTTCGGGGGAGCTCGAGGTGTTATTATTCCACACCAGTTCGTGAAAGCAATTGGTGATGTTTTTGTCATAAACAAGGGATCATTACCTATGCGCGAAGACGGCGCTATGGCTCCTGTTGATATTTCTCCTAGTGCTGAAGAGCAGTTGTAAGAAGATTTAAATATTCTAGAAATAAACTTTAGTTATGGCATTTAATTATGGCGGCGCTACTATTCTTCAGTCGCCATTGTTTGTTGAACTTATACTTCCATTCTTGCTTGTCTTTACGCTTGTTTTTGCAGTTCTTCAGAAGTCTAAGATATTAGGGGATGGAAAAAGACAGCTTGATGCTATTGTCTCTCTTGTCGTAGGACTTATTTTTGTCTCATTTGCATGGGCTGTAGGTCTTGTAGTGCAGCTTATTCCATTTTTAGCGGTCGCACTTACGGTGGGATTGGTATTTCTTTTAATGTGGGGGATGTTTTACGAGCCTGGAACCTTTAAGATACATGAAAGAGTTAAGATGACTGTAGGAATTATCGCTGTAATCGCTGTTGTAATTGCAGTACTTGTTTTCAGCGGTGGATGGAACTATATCAGAGATCTTTTTGTTGGAGGAAATTCAGCTATTGCCACAAATGTCACTTTAATTCTTATTGTCATTATAGCAGTAGGTATCGTAATTGGATTCGGCGGAAAGAAGTCAAGCTGAAGTTACCCTAACGAAACATATATAAATTAATCTTTGATTAGACCGCTATGATATTCACCGTTACTATCGGAACGATTCTAAACCAGTGGCAGACTCTCGGAGTTTTTGATTATGTACTTCCATTCTTGCTTTTGTTTGCTGTTATTTTTGGCATTCTTTCTGCGACTAACATCATAGGAACTAATAGAGGAGTGCACGCAATTATTGCTGTTGTAATTGCCCTCATGGCTTTACAGTTTAATTATTTTGGAGATTTTCTGAAGGAATTATTCCCTAGATTAGGGGTTGGAATAGCAGTACTTTTGTCGGTATTGATATTGTTCGGGCTGTTTATTTATGAAGAGCATAAAAAATATTACTATTGGGGACTTGGAGCTATTGCTTTCATTATCACTCTTGTAGTCATAAACAACTCGTTTAGTAACTTCGGATGGTATTCTTCTTTCTCAACAAATGATAATGTTTCTTACATTATAGGCGGAGTCTTGCTTGTTGGTCTTATTATAGCAGTTGCTGCGGGAAACTCCAAGGGCAGCAGTGATGGCAAGGGCGGTAAAGCTACTTTACAGTCGCACAGGGAATGATGGTAAGCCAGATTGATCTTTCAGGCATTGTAATTTTTCTTCCTTTATTGAGTTTCTTATTTGTCTTCATTGTCGTATTTGTTGTATTAAACAAGACAAAGGTAATCGAGAATAAGTTCATCGAACTTCTTGCTTCATTTATATTAGCAACTGTATTTGTATCAGCCATTGGACCTAGAAATTATGTATTAAGCATAATTCCATGGTTTGCAGTTCTTATTGTAAGCCTGTTCTTGATGCTTGCACTTATAGGATTTATAGGCGGAGATTTTGCAAAGAGTTGGAGCCCTATGGTAGGAAGAGGGTTCGCTATATTCCTTATTGTGATATTTATTGTCTCTGCAATAATGGTATTCTCATCTTATTTCGAGGCTTATCTTCCTGGTGGGCCAAGCAATTTTTCGGAATGGGCATACTCTCCAAGAATTACTGGTGCATTTCTTCTTATTGTGGTTGGAGCTTTAGTAAGCTGGGTATTAGTAAGAAGCAAATAACTATCTATGATGATGTCTTTTTTCAGAAAGAGACTTGAATGATTTTTGTGTTTCCACTAACTCCTTTTTTATATCTTCGACATTTGTAGTGTACTCTCCTACTTTCTGCAATATGGACAATTGAAGGCGATCAATTATTTTCTCTATTCTCTTCAAGCGCTCATCAATAAATTCTATCTTTGACTCAAATATTGTCTTCATGTCCATTGTCTTTTCAAACTCTTTTTTTATCGCAAATATCTTTTCAGACACTATCTGCTCCGATATTTCTGCAATAGTATCAGGGCTTACACTTGGCTGATAGCTATAGTCATATTGCTGTCCGGGAGCCTCTTGAGCGTAATTTTGCTGATAGGCTTGATATTGAGGCTGAGCTGCATATTCAGGCTGTTCTTGCGCCTGAGAGGGAGCCACATTCATCATTGAAGGCTGCATGCCCTCAAATTTCTGTCCGAGATTGCCTAATTCCTGAGGAGATGGGATATTTCCAGGTGAAACTGTAGACTCGTAGTCGTTTTCAGTCACTGCCTTCTTTATTTTTGCCTGGGATAAAGCATCGGTTATTTGTGTGCTTGGGATACCCCTTTCCTGAAGGGAATAAATTATATCCTGATCAGTACTTCCTTCATTCTGCATTCTTTGTATATCTTCTATTACTCCCATTTTATCTCCTGAATAAGTCAAACTGCCTCTGAAGCATCATGAGCTCTTCCTTTCTTGCGGTACTTCCAAGCTGTTCTGTGACTCTCTGCAAGAATTCCTTCATCCTGTCATTTTCCTCTTTGAGCTTCAGTGTTATTTTTTTCATTTCTTGCACTTCCTTAAAACTTTTTTCCCTTTCTTCTACTAGTGTTTGTCCCAATAATAATATCCTGTCTCTAAGAAGTCTTTGTTTTTCCTCTATATCGCGCAATCTAGTCTGCACATCCCCTCCATATGACTGATATCCCTCTTCCATGGCTTCACAAGGAGTAAAGGGTTTAAAATTCTATTGTTCTTCCATAGAAATCTATATAATCTTCTTGTTTCATGAAAGAGAATGATGTTTAAAGAGGGAAGTCCGGTATATGCAATTGAAGTTGAAAGAAAGCAGGGAGAAGATGTAATGTATGTCAATTATCTCACTGCGCCCTTTGTTCCTTCTCTTTCTGACAATCCTAGTGTTATGGAAAGAACAATTGAAAGCCTAGGTGAAAACCCGGAGGTCTCTCGGGTTGTTTTTGTACAGCAAAGGAATTACAACTATCCATCAGAGCAAGTCTTGCTTTTGTCTGAGCTTGCAAGGCTTTACAATTATATGACTAAGCAGGAGGCAATATTGTCTCCTGAGAAACTAAGCATTTTTGGAGAGACTTCGCAGGTTTACGAGGACTTGAGTTATTTACTTGTGCTATTAAAGCAGGATCCTGTAAGATGTTATGTAGAAATGGGATCAAGAATAAAGGGACTACGTGAACAGCTTGTTTCAGGAAACGTAGCAAAAAAGCCCGCGCTTGCAAGTTATATTAGATTTCTAGAAAGGTTTCTTGGATTGCTAGAGAGCACTAAACTCATACGCTCTGTCATAAGCAATCTAGGGGATTACACTCTTGGAAGCAGGGAAATTTATCAGCCTATATTCAGACCTGATGTTCTTCCTAATTTTACTTTTACAAGATTGATTGCGCAACTTCCTAGTGATGGAGAGCTTATTGATCAGTATTCTATAGATGGAAAACAGGGAGATATTGTTGTTACAATACTAAAAAGACCAAATGACTCAAAGTATTTTTATCATATAATGCCTCCGGAGTATGCATTGAAGGAGGAGCATCATGTTCTTTTAAACTTGGCCAGGAATGTATTGACAGAACATAGGCCTAAGGCGGAAGAGTTCACCAATCCGGAAAGAACAAGACAGGTATTCTTTAATGTTGCCCGAGATTTATTGACTGAACTATCTAGATCTAAAGGGATAAACTTAACTTATAGGGAGCTAACTGACTTGTCTGAGATTCTTGTAAGGCATACTATTGGATTCGGATTAATAGAGGTGCTTCTAGCTGATGAGCAATTACAAGATGTTGTTCTTAATGCGCCTATTTCACAGAATACAGTATTCGTGAGACATGAAAAATATGATGAATGCGTCACTAACATCCTTCCTAGTTACGAAGATGCTGAAAGCTGGGCTGCTAAATTGAGATTGCAGTCAGGAAGGCCGCTTGATGAGGCGAACCCAGTTTTAGATACAGACCTTGTTTTTGGCAGTTCAAGAGCTAGAGTCGCAGCTATAAAAGAACCCCTTTCTCCTTCAGGATTAGCATATGCATTCAGAAGACACAGGGATCAGCCTTGGACTTTACCTTTGTTCATTAAAAATAAAATGATTAATTCTTTCGCTGCAGGATTGCTAAGTTTTCTCATTGACGGCTCAAGAACTTTGTTGGTTGCAGGAACAAGAAGCGCTGGAAAAACCTCTTTGCTTGGGAGCCTGCTACTTGAGATAATGCCAAAGTATAGAGTCATTGTAGTTGAAGACACTTTAGAACTTCCTGTGGACTCTCTAAGAGCTATAGGATATGACATACTTCGCTTGAAAGTGCGTAGCGCTCTAGTCGCTGGCACTACTGAAATTGAAGCTAGTGAAGGCATAAGAGCAAGCTTAAGACTTGGAGATTCTGCGCTTATCGTAGGAGAGGTTAGAAGTTCTGAGGCAAAGGCATTATATGAGGCGATGAGAGTTGGAGCTTTGGCAAATGTGGTTGCAGGGACTATTCATGGAGATTCTCCATATGGAGTTTTCGATAGAGTTGTAAATGACTTAGATGTGCCAGCGACAAGCTTCAAGGCAACTGACTTGATCATTGTTGCAAACCCTGTAAAGACCCCTGATGGATTACATTCGGTAAAAAGAGTTGTAAGTGTAACTGAAGTGAGAAAACACTGGAGCAAGGACCCAATAGAGGAAGTTGGTTTTGTGGACCTTCTAAGATATAATGTTGAGAAAGATGAATTAGAGCCTACACAGGAATTAATAAATGGAGAGTCTGAAATCATAAAAAGCATTGCTTCCAGAGTCAAGGGTTGGGCTGGAAACTGGGATGCCGTATATGATAACATCCTTCTTAGAGGCAAGATGAAGCAGGAGATCGTTGATGCGGCTGCAAGAATTGGTAAACCCGAAATACTAGAGGCCAAATTCAATGCATTGTCAAACGCGGTATTTCATAAAATAAGCGATGAGGTTGTTCAGAATGTAGGTCTTCCTGTTAGCGACCTTGTCTTTCCCGAATGGAAGAAGTGGCTTTATCATTCTGCCGCCAACTTTTAATCATTCATAAATTATCCTGTCAGGCTTGGAAGGACTATAGTTGCTAGAGTTGTCAATGCAAGAGTTGCAAGTAAAGCTGTAATGATATAGAGTGATATTCCTGTTTTGAGGTTTCTTGAAATCTCATATTTTTCCTTGAGAGTGTCTTTTCCTGCATCAACTGTGACGAGAGCCGCTGTAAGAATAAATACTATTTCTACAATGTAAAGTCCTATTATTCCCTGGAGGAAATAAGGAGGAATCATCTCGCTTACCTTAAAGAGATCTAGAAGATTTCCGAATCCTCCCAGACCTGAAGCTCCAGCCACGGCTCCTTGTATTGTTCCAAGCTGATTGAGGATTGTCGTGATCATCACCGAAAGCCCTACAACTATTCCTGCAAGAAGAGGAGCAAGGAAAGTCATATTAGACTTCATATCCGAGACAACTTCTGCAAGAAGATCTTTCAGCCTTTGATTGATCTTATCAATATTTTTTACATAGTCTGATATTGACATCAAAGAACGGGCAGCAACTTGCAAACCTTTTCTAACTGATTCAACTAAGATGCGCATAGATGTTGCAATAAGTGATGATGGGTAATATGTTATTGAACCTCTTTTCTTGTCAAATATGGATTCCTCTAAAGACATTCCTCCTTGCTGGATATTCTGGCTTGTCAAAAGAAAGAATGAATGTGTTGCTTGCCCTTGAGTTGACTCAGCTACCTTTGAGAATGCTATTTCTGCAGGGATTCCATCGCCAAGCCTGTTACCAAGCTGAAACAGGGAATTTGTAAATTCCTGCTCAAGAGTTTTTGTGTTTTCCCTTGCTTTTATCAAGTCCTTGGTTTTTGCTTTATATGCAGATGAAAAGAAGAATCCGATTGAAAGAGGAATGAAGAAACTAAGAATAACTCCCAAAGGGCTAAACGGGCCTACAGTATTATCTCCTACCTGCTTGAAGTCAAATAACTTCATAGCCTGGAAGAAAGGAATTCCAAGCTCTCCAAGAGTATAGTCATTTTTTATTCCAAGCGTAGAAGTGATTGCTGAAATCTGAAAAATAAACGGGGAGATTCCTATAAGAAAAAGAGGTATGGCTATCAGGGCAGCCTTCGCGAATGGGGCTTTTGACTTATATTTAGGATAATCTGGATTAAGCTCTAAAATGGAAGATTCTCCATATCCTCCAGGCCTTTTAAGAAGAACTTCAGAGACAAGATAAAAAACAAAGAATGGAATTATTACATTGAAGATGATAAAAACATGCTGCCAGTGCACAACTCCCCCTAAAAGAGTTGATGCAAGAGGGAGCAATGCCAAACCAAGAGTAGGAAGAATTATCCCAAGCATGTATATGTTTGTCAGAGGGCTTCTTATCTCTCTTGAATATTTCAACATTTTCTCATACACTCCATCTAGAATGATCTGAAGGGATTTCTCAAGTATCTGCACTCTTCTTGTCTCAGATGGCTCGAAAAGAGATGACTCTATAAGATGGAATGATTCTACAAATTCAGGAGCATATTCCTGCCAGCTTTCAAGATAGCTATCGAGAGATAATTTTATACTTGAAAATTTTCCTATTTCAACGTCGTAGAATACTTTCTTGAAATCAAGAGCAAGAGGGCCTTCAAGATGCTGGGCTGCAAACTCCACTGCTCTCTCAAGATTAGATGTGTGCTTCATATACACCACTATATAGAGAATTGCGGGAACCATTTCTGAAGAGGCTTTAAGTCTCCATGCGTTTGCAAGCCTTTGAGGCATGCTGAAAGTATAGTAGAATACGAACATGCTGGTTATAAGGCCAAGAAATACAAAAAGAATCTGCACTGAGCCATTAATTAGGAATATTGAGACTGCTGCTAGAACTGTTGCCAGAAAAATTAAAAGCATTGAGATTGTTGCAAGAGTAAGAGCCTGGCTTGCATCAACTGTGACATGGGCTGCATCAAGCTGCTTTTGCACTCTGATCCTGTCTTTATCAGCAACTCTAAGCCTAATTAAGTTTCCTAGTGATTGAGCCCATTTTTCATAACGGGATATTTCGGGAAGCATGTCCTGCTTGAACTGCAAATAATCTCCGGATTCGGGTTCCTGCGATATCTGTGATTCGAGCTTTCTGCTATACTTATCAAGAATCTCTTTTGTCGTCACCATCTTTATTTTCCCAAGGGATGGTATGTTATAAATTATACGGTAGGTAAATTTAATAATATTGGATATCTGCTTGAAACATGAAAAGAGGACAAATTGTATGGGATGCTCTTGTTCCATGGATTATTGCCATTGGGGCAGCAGTCCTTCTTTTTTTGATATATCTCATCCTTACTGACAAGGCAACAAACGCTTTAGACTATCTTAGAAATTTGTTTAGGTTTGGAAAATGAAGAGAAAAGGAGTTCAGGGAATGCCTATGGAATATATAATAGGGGCAGTAATTGCTGCAGTTGTCATAGGAACATTAGCAATAGGTGTAGTGAAGTTCGACCTTATTAACAAAGTTCAAAATATATTCCCTAGCTTCGGCGAAAACCAGTCAAAAGTTGAGGGAATTCAGCTTATAAGATACAATATCGCGGATGAAATCACACAATATTATGATGGAAATGACTGGATTGATTTCAGCAAGACTCCAAATTGGAATGTCATTTTAGCGGATAAGCATGTTTATTCTGCCGAGCTGGTGAAAGATTTCAAGAACTATTATTATACCTGGAAAGGAGTTTCTTATTCGCCAGCTTATCAGGCAATATATGATTCTAGAGGCATAAGAAGCAATTTGATTTCAAATCCTCCTCTTGAAATAAGAGCTTTTGGACGCGATCCGGATAAAACTATGAATCTAAACAGAGGATATGTTTACTTTTATCAGACTGCAAGCAATTTATATTACCTTTCCTTGGAAGGAACCTTGTATTCATGGAATTCTGAAAGCTCCAGGCTTGAAGAGGTAAGTTCTCCTATTGTATTAAGACAATATGGTGATAGCGTAAAAAAGTGGAGAGATGATGTTTTTGCAGTGCCTGTGAATATTCGATACAATCAGATTGTTGATGAAAATGGCAAGAGCACAGATAAATCAGAGAATGGCATGTATTTCTGCAGCAGAAAGATTGGAGCCAACTTTATATTAGTTGATTTGTCAAAGCCAGTCTCTTCTAACACCGTATGCGCATAGATTTAATAATTTGATTTTTTATAGGGAGGTATGAAAAAAGCGATGGTTGGGCCTGAAGAAATTGTCAGCTGGATATTGTGGTTTTTCTTCTTTGCTGCTTTATTTGCGGCCATTGTCTATCTTTTCAATAAGCTGACGTAATAGTTATAAATAGTGTTCTCGTGTGTTTCTAATGAAAAAGGGAGAGGGATTTTCGCCGGAAGTTCTTTTAGGAGTATTCTTTGCGGCTGTCGCTCTTTTTCTTTTGCTGTTTTTCCTTTACAAAGTTGGATTTAATCAGGCTTCCCAAGAAGATCTTTGCAGGCTATCTGTACTAAGCAGGGCAACTGCGCCTGATTCAGCTTCAGCACTTATCCCTTTAAAGTGCACTACACAAAAGATATGCTTAAGGTCTTCCAGGGGAACATGTGCTGAGTCATTCGCAGGAGAGGATTCTGTAGAGGTTACATTGCCCAGCGACCAGGATAAAGCCGTTAGAATAATAGAAAGCACTATTGCAGACTCTCTTTATTCATGCTGGAGCATGATGGGCCAGGGCAAGTTGGATTTGTTCAGCAGATATTCTTCTTCCATGAATTTCGTCAGGGCAGAGCCAAAATGTGTCATATGCTCAAGAGTTGCTGTTGACAGCGATGTTGATCCAGCAGTGTTGCAGAAGGTTGATGTTAGAAAATATATGAGAGACAACCAGGTTCCTGGAAGAGATTTGACTTATTTAGAGGCGTTTACTGATAGAGATTTCTCATCATATGCAAATGTTGATGAAAATATATTAAACCAATATTCTGATTCTGCTAAAAGCTTGAGTACAGGCCAGGGAAGACAGATTGCTTTTGTCTTCATGCAGATAAAGGTCAAGAGTTTCTCAGATTCTTTCCTTGATCTTGCAAAACAAGCGGGAACGGTTGCCGGAACATCTTTCATCATTGCTCCTAAAACAAGCGCAGCCATTGCAAGAGTTGTTGCATTCACTCCTGCAGGAGCTATTTCCGCTTTAGCAGTTGCCGGAGGCACGGCAGGATATATGTATATTAATTCAAAACAAAGCCAGACTCTTGCAGCAGGATATTGCGGAGCGTTTAATACTAAAACGGATCAGGGCGATGAAAAAGGATGCTCTCTTGTGCAGGCAGTGCCTTACAGCTTCCAGAACATAAATCAACTTTGCAGCAGCATTGAAGGAACACCATGAACAGGCTAGGAGAGAAAATAAGCGAGAATGTTGTTGGAATTACAGTTGTGGCAATAGGAATCGGAATATTACTAGGAGCTCTTGTAATCGGATATTACTCTTTCACTTCTAATCAAGACACTGAAAAGGCAAAAGCAGTACTTGACAGTCTTGAGGGAAAAATAGGAGTGCTTAAGGATGGAGAGACTGGAAGGTTTATAGTACAAGGACCTGCAGATTGGTATCTCCTTGGATGGAACAAGGATAATCCTGATGCTCCAGGAAGATGCTCATTGAAAAGCTGCCTTTGCGTCTGCAAGGAAAGGATTGTAAAGAGTTGCCAGGATACAAGCTCGGGGCTTTGTCGAACTTTCGATGCAGGCACACTGACTGTTAAATCTAGTGTTTCTGATGGATTAAGTCCCAAGGGATTAGATCTCCCACTATATACAGGGGTTGAATATATACAATTCCCAAAGAACTTGGTTGAACTTAGAGTGTCAAAGACTGACGGAGGAATTTATATTGGAGCTTCTAAATAAAAAAGGATCGGTAGGTGAGATCATAAAGGATAATGTAGTTTATCTTATCATTACAGCTTTAGTTGTTCTCATGATAGGATCTTACTTGTATGTGCAGAATAATGGTGCAGGTATATGGGGAAGCTTCTATGCACAGGAGATTGTAAGTATTGTCAACCAGGCACAGGTTGGAGATTCTATAACTATAGATGTAGGTAGGGCAACCCGCATTGCAAAAAGAAATGGAGTGCCATTTGAATCCATCTTTTCAGTCATTCCCGCATCTAATGAATTATGCATTTCTCTTAGTACTTCTGGGAAAAACTGTTTATCTTATTTCAACAATGTAGTTCCTGAAGTCAAATTGGATCTTGGAGTCCCTGGAAATCTCTTAACTATCAACGTGAGGACCAGATGAGGGGGCAGGTTGATAGCCAGCTTGCAGGATTTATATTCATATTTGTGTGCCTGTTAATTATTGGAGGGGTTGTAGCTGGAAACACTATTGCTCTTGGAGATGATTTTAACTATAAGCCTTTAGACGCAGCAATACTTAATGCGCAGGTTCAAAAGTGCCTATCATTACATGACATTTCTAAAATATCTTCTGACTTTTATGCAACCTGCGGTATTAATGAAAGTATAATCAAAAAGTATTATAGGATTAAGATTTGCGATACAGTCGAGTGTATAGGATCTAAAGGGATATTTTCAACAGAGGGAGATTTTGAGATTTGTGGGATTACAGGAATAAATAAGAATTCCAATTATCCAAGTTGCTCCACTTCTCAGATTTTAATTAGTTCCAAGAAGTATACTATCATAACCGTGAGCAGCCAAGATGTCAGGAGGGGCTTATGAAGAGAGGACAGATTGCCAAAATTATATCAGGCTTTCCCGTAATATTAAGCGTTGGATTGATTATGGCTGTTTTTATTTTCATGTCTGTAGGGTTGAGGTCCGCACATGGAGTTCCTTTTCATCCTGAAGTTTCTTTGCAAGGAGCTAGCGACTTGCCTTTGCAAAATATTGAATTTCAAGGAAAGCAGCAAAGTGTATTCAGCGCACTTATTTTTATCAAACAGGAGTCTGAGAAGTCAAAAGATGATCGAATGAGAGAATTGTATAAGGAGATGATACAATCCTTGCAGAAGTTTGATTCTTTGAATAAGGGAGATGGAAATATATGCTTGTGGACTGACTTGAACAGTATAAAGGTAAATAGGGCTGATAGCGCATTTAGATTGTTCTTGACAGGGACTCATGGAAATCTTAATATTGTAGACTCCTTGCCTGCATCATATTATAATCCTGACAATTGCAAGTTTATAGGAGAAGATCCTAATCTAAAGACTTATACTTTTAGCATATCTGGACAGAGCCAGAAAATCCAGTATTATTATGATGTTTGCAAGAAAAAAGAATCTGACAAGGAGATTTTCGACTGTAAAAAGAGGATTAATGGATAAAAAAGGAGATCTTCCCATGCTAATGCTTCCTCTTATAGCTTTAGGGGTATCTATTATCGCTCTTCTTGTATTCAACAGCCATGACAATCAGACAAGCAACGAATCACAGGCAAGGCATATGATGATAAGCGAGATGGAATTTAATTACAATTACGTCCTTTCTTCTGTTGAGAATGCTGGGAGCCTTGCTATTCAGGAGTGCAAGCAGTGCAGCAATGAGGAATTAAAGAGCAGATTTATGCAGCATCTGCTTGAGACTCCACAGATTGATGGAGCCGGAAATTTATTTGTAATAGTAGGAAATAGATTATTTCAATTTTCATCTTTAGGCAGTTCTTATGATCTTTCTATTCCAGGATTGTTTGTCCAGGCCCAGAATAAACAGGAAACAGCCATACGAAGATTCGACATACACATAACATTTGACAGGGATGGGAAGAGAACTTCCTATCAATAAGATTTATAAATAACTAAATGTTCTCTAAACAATGCAAGATAAAAGAGGGCAGGATCTGTCTATTACGACACTTATCCTTATCATTCTAGGTATTGTCGTACTTGTGTTCATTATTCTAGGGTTCTACATGGGATGGGATTACATTTTTGGAAAGATAGGATTAGCTCCAGGACAGAGTCTTGAGACTCTTGCCCAGTCTTGTAAAGTAAGCAACGAGGCTAATCTTCAGTTAGATTTTTGTCAGGTGAAAAAGACTAAGATAGATGGAGTTACAGAATATGTCAACTGCATGGATCCTAGGTTACAGGGAAGCATCGGTTCTACCAAAATAGTATGCCCTAAGGGAGCAACCGATCCACGTGTAGTTAAATGCCAGGAACTTATTGCAGACTCAAGCTATAATGGAAAATCAAAAGTCAATAATCAGCTTGTTGCAAGTAATTCTAACTGTACAAGTTTATTTGCTTAACTAGATAATCTTATAAATGTTAATTAATTCTTACTAATATGGATTACGGATTTTCAGAAAAGAGAAAGAGCAGGAATGACAAAAGAGCTAAAGGAAGGTATAACAAGTATAAGAAGGGCGGTAAAAATAGAGCTGCCAATATCCCTTTAAGGTCATAGTATAAAGTTTAATAAAGGTTATCGTGTTTTTCTGGGAATGCAGGAATATTATTTTCTATTTGGGCTGGCTTTTGTCTGGATAGCATGGGCGACTGTACAAGATCTTAGGACAAGAGAGGTTTCAAACTGGCTTAACTTTTCTCTTGTTGCCTTTGCTCTTGCGTATAGAGCTTTTTACTCGGTCTTCACAAATGACTTTAGCTTTTTCATGTGGGGAATTATTGGATTTGGAGCATTCTTTTGCCTTGCATATGCATTTTATTATGCAAAGGCATTTGCAGGGGGAGATGCAAAACTCCTTATGGGGCTGGGCGCAGTATTGCCCTTTGGATCTTCAATTGAATTATCCTTCATAGCTCTTGCATTTATTTTCCTTCTTTTCTTTTTAGGAGCCTTGTACAGCCTTCTTTATAGTATATTTATAGTTAATAGGAACTATAAGATATTCAAGAAAGAATTTGAATCGCAATTCAAGAAATATGCCTTCTTGTTTGTTTTTTCCGTAATTGCCTCGTCTTTAGTAAAGATATTCTCGCATTCAACTGAATTGTTTGTATCTAGCCTCTTCTTATTTTTCTTGTTTCCATTGCTTTATTTCTATCTAAAATCACTTGAAGTCTGCATGATCAAGAAAATTCCAGCTAAAAATCTCACTGAAGGCGATTGGCTACATAGTGATATCAGGGTTGGAGGGAAAGTAATAAAGAAAAGCGTTCATGGACTGATTTGGAAAGACATAAAGTTGCTGAGAAAATTCAGAAAACCTGCGCTTGTCAGAGAGGGAATACCATTTGTCCCTGCATTCCTTTTTGCATTCGTAATTATGGTATTCTTCTGGGCAACTTCACGACTGGATTTTCAGTGGATGTTATCTTTCTTATCTTAATTACTTCCGCTTTATCTTTTTTCTTTCTTGCCCTTAATTTTTGAGCTATTTTTTCAAGCTCTTCTGTAGAGGACTTTTTTCTCTCAGACTGGAGAGAAACTTGAACATTATATATTGGAAGAAGGTTTATTACAGTCTCCCCAAATTTTGTTTCTGGTAGAATGTCAACTGATTTTGGCTTAAGCTCAAGGGAAATTTTCTTTGCAAGTTTTTTTGCGAGAGTGAAAACAGGCGAGGAGATATCCTCGGGTTTCTTGGCATGATTTTTAGGTATTATGAGCGTGTGTCCTTGAGATATAGGATTGATATCTAGGACTGCTAGAGCCTGCCCATTTTCTTCAATAATCGTTGAAGGTACGTCTTTGTCAACAATCATTCTAAAAATAGTCTTGTCTTGTTTACCCTGCTTTTGCTGGTTTAGCATCAGCTCTAGTGCTTCAGGACTCATTTCGTCAATCTTATGCTCAAACTCACGCTTTTGATCTTGAGGCAGATGCTGAATTTGCTTCAGAAGCTGGCCTTTAAGTTCCTTGATCTGTTCAGGGGTGAGAGCCATGAGTTTTTTAAGAGAATTAGGTTTATAGAAGTTTTTATCCGAAAGCTCTTCGATAGTCTTCTATAGTCACAGAAGAAACATGATGTATTGCTGAAAGATGCTGCTCTACTGTTTCTGTCCCTTTTTCCTCTGGAAGGTCAAACTTCATCATTACTGCCTTCAATCCAAAGGCAATAGGCTTCTCTTCAAAGTGAATATGCTTTGCTCCTTCTTTATCCATTGCATGCTGCGCGTGAGTCTTTATAGCCTGGAGATCTGCCTCAGGCGAATCCGGCATGATTTTTATGATAAGAGTTACTGTTGCCATCCTCTTTCTTGAAACTGAGGGTATATAAACTTTGATATAGAAAAAGGAATTAAAAAATAAAATTAAAACTTATGCAGTCTTACTTTCTTGTTCCGTAATAGACGCCAAGAGCTACTATACCAATTACAATGTGTAATACACTGATAGGTGTGGTAATGTTAAGCCAGCTAAGGAGTAAGTCGCTAGCTCCTGGAATAAATCCAAGAACTCCAAGAATTATTCCAATCCAACCGAGTGTTGCATTGTATCCTGGTCCCCGTCCTTTGGTGCCTACGTAAAGACCAAATAGTCCTGCGATAAGGTGAAGTACGCTTTGCGTTGTATTTACTGTAAAGTATCCTGTTTCACTAACAATTCCATTGCTGAAGAAACCAAGAATTCCAACGAGAAGCAATACAATACCTAACACGAGAGCGAAGGTCTTTTGTACGTTTGCCATATATGTAAACCTCCTTTCATGAAGGTAGTTTTTAAAGGGAAAAACACTATATAAATGTTTATAAATACATTCGGGAGTTCTATATCAAAGAGGAATAATGGATAACTATTTACAACTTGTCGAAAGAATTGCTAGCGCCTCTCATCTAACTGCAGATGAAATTGAGAGGAAGGTAGAAGCCAAAAGAGCAAAGCTTTCTGGATTAGTATCCAAAGAGGGAGCGGCACAGATTGTCGCTGCAGAGCTTGGAATTAATTTTGACAAGGAAAGGATGAAAATTTCTGAGCTTGTGCAAGGGATGAAGAGGGCAAATATTGTTGGAAAAGTTATCGAAGTTCTTCCTGTAATCTCATTCAATAAAAATGGCAAGGAGGGCAAAGTCTCAAGGATGACTGTCGCCGATGAAAGCTCAAACACTAAAGTAGTATTATGGGACACACATCATATATCTTTGGTTGAGCAGGGAGAGCTGAAGGAGGGGGATGTGATCGAGGTTTCTAATGCAAGCGTAAGGAATGGAGAGCTTCATTTGTCTTCATTCTCAGACTTAAAGAAAAGTAAGGAAAGCATTAGCGTTGTTGTTACAAAGAAGCCAACTCTAAGCAAGAAGCTGAAGGATGTAAAGCCAGGAGAGAATCTTAAAACAAGAGCATTGATTGTTCAGGCCTTTGATCCAAGATATTTTGAAGTATGCCCTCAGTGCGGAAAGAAGGTTGCTGAGGACCAGTGCATTAATCATGGGAAAGTCAAGCCTGCACAGAGAGCATTACTGAATCTTATTCTAGATGATGGCACTGAGGCGCTAAGGGCAGTAATATTCGGAGAGCACATCTACAAGCTTGGCCTAACTCCAGAGGAAGTTTTCTCCCTTGAAAGATTTGCTGAAAAAAAGAGTTCCTTGCTTGGAGAGGAAAGGTTCTTTGTAGGGAATGTGAGAAACAATGCGTTGTTCAATACAATTGAATTTACAGTCGATAACATTGAAGATGTTAATGTTGATCTATTGATACATGAGCTCGAACAAAAAGCATAATGCATGATAAGCAATAGGTTTATAATTTTCATATTTTTATAAGTGAGATGATAATGAGAACCCATCTTGCTCTTGGAATTGCAGTCTTATTGTTTTTTTTACCTCATGTTGAGCACGTATGGATATTTCTTCCAGTCATATTGTTTGCCTCTCTTCTTCCAGACATAGATTCTGGGTTTTCATACATGGGAAAACGACCTTTGTTCAGGCCTATCCAGTTCTTCGTCAAGCATAGAGGATTCATCCATAGCTTTACATTTTGCACAATAGTTGCTTTAGCGTTATCATTATACTATCCAATAGCTGCATTGCCTTTTTTTCTAGGATACTCATTTCATCTTCTGGCTGATAGCTTCACTGTTGATGGAATACAGCCATTCTGGCCTTTCAAGAGCAAAGTTGCAGGGCATGTAAGAACTGGAGGAAGGGTTGAAGACAGTATTTTTCTGCTCTTCTGTGTTGTAGACATAGCTCTCTTCATACTGTTTTTCATATAAATATCGTCGCCAACACAAAGTTTATTAATAGAGTTCAATGATCTTTATAGTACACACTATTCTAATGTGTATTATTCATTACTACAATGTTTATAAATAACAGTCTTTTTCAGTGACTATGACAAAAAGTGAAACTCAAGAAAAGGGAGAGGCAACTCTTACGGATATTCCAGGCATCGGTCCAGGAATCGCAGCAAAGCTAGAGGCAGCAGGAGTATATGACTTAATGGGGCTTGCCGTTATGAGTCCTCCTTCATTATCCGAACTTGCAGGCATCGGCGAAGCAGTTGCCAGGAAAGCAATCCAGGCAGCAAGAGGCCTTCTTAACCTTGGATTTATGGATGGCATGGAATTTGCCAAGAAAAGAGAGGATGTTGGATATATTTCTACAGGATCTAATAATTTGAATAATCTTCTGGGAGGAAAAGGTGTAGAGACTCGGTCTATGACTGAGGCTTATGGAGCATTTGGAAGCGGGAAGACACAGCTGGCTTTAACTCTTGCTGTGAATGCGCAGCTTCCAAAAGAACAGGGAGGAGTAAATGGGAAAGCAGTATATATTGATACAGAGGGGACATTCAGGCCCGCAAGAATAAGGCAAATTGCAGAAGCTATGGGTGCAAGTGCTGACAAAGTGCTAAAGAATATCTTAGTGGCTAGGGCATTCAACTCAGACCATCAGATTCTCCTTATTGATAAGATAAATGAGATGATAAAGGATGGTGAGCCTATCAAGCTTGTCATCATAGACTCTCTTACAGCTCACTTTAGAGCCGAGTTTGCAGGAAGAGGACAGCTGGCTGACAGGCAGCAGAAATTAAACAGATACTTGCATAATTTAATTAGAATGGCAGAGCAACATAATCTTGCTGTTTATGTCACGAATCAGGTCATGGCTAATCCTGCAATGATGTTTGGAGATCCTACAACTGCTATCGGCGGAAACATAGTAGGACACGCTTCCACTTATAGGATGTATTTCAGAAGAGGAAAGCAGGGAAGCAGGGTAGCTAAGCTTATCGACTCTCCAAATCTTCCTGACAACGAGGCACAGTTTTTTGTAAGTGAAGCAGGCGTCAAAGACGAAGAATAGTTTTTTATATCTTATTTTTAGTAGTTCTATATGAAAACAGATATTTTTGTTAATCGTTCAGTTATTGACTCCAAGGAAAGCCTGAAGAAGCAATTTGATATATCTAAACCTTTTAGGCATGTTCTCGTTAAAGATTTTTTAAATGAGCCAAGGGCAAGAAAGATTGTTCAGGCCTTGAAGAAGGAAAAATTTGAGGAAAAGGAAGCTGACTTGTTCCATCTTTACCAGACAAAGGATTTGGAGAGCACTAATAATAAAGTATTGAAAGAGGTTTATTCATTATTTTCCTCTTCTGAATTCTTGGAAATTATTAAAGAAATAACTGGAATAAAGGCAACTAAGATTGATATGGCTGGAAGTTTGTATAAAGATACTAATTATTTATTGTGCCATGACGATCAGTTAAGCGGAAGGAAAATAGCTTATATACTTTATTTATCAGAAGATTTTAAAGAAAGAGAGGGCGGGAGTCTTGTATTTTTTAATTCTAAAGATAAGAAACCAACTAGTATTGCAAAAAAGTATCCTCCTTTGTGGAATTCCTTGATGCTTTTCGAGGTTTCTCCTATCTCATATCATGAAGTTGAGGAAAACATAAGCAATAAAGACAGGTATGCTCTTGGAGGGTGGTTCCACTAATGATCAATCCGATTTATTTGAATAGTGAAGTGAAAGAGCAGATGAAGCAGAGCTTCAGGGAAAATGGAATGATTAAGCTTCCTAACTTTTTAACTAGAGACGTGCATAACAAACTTCTGGAAGATATAAAGAAACAAGAAGGAAAGGGAGAAAAGGTCCCTGATAGATTCTCTTTCCGCCAATATAATCAGATTAAAATTGTTAAAGATTTATCTAAACAACTTAGTGAATTAATTTCTGCAATTATAGGAAAGACAGTTAAGATGCAGTTTAACATACGAGGATACGGACATAGAGATTATACATTAATTCATGACTCCGAACTTAGCGGGAAAAAAATAGAGTTTTTCTATGTAATCTCTCCCCCTTGGGATTCTGCGTGGGGAGGGAATAAGGTCTATACAGGAAGTGATGAACCTTTGGTCTTTGCTCCTGAGGACAATAGTTTTTGTTTGGTGGATAAGAGAAAAGACATGAATTCATTTATCCAGTATATCAATCATAGAGCAGGAAATAATTCTTATATAATACTAGAAGGGTTCTAAGAATACTTATGGGATAAGAGGGTCTGGGCGTGGAGGGTGGTGAGGTGTTGTAGGTATAGGACTAGGAGGCATTGTTTTGTGCTCAAAAATATACTTGAACATTGCAAAGTCTATAATATCTATTACTCGGTCCGAGTTTAAGTCTGCTTCTGCTCTATATACATAGCCGTTTTTCACATCCTCATCTGTTGGGGTATCCTCTTGATGTGTTCCAATGCTTGCTGCTAGGTCAATGAAATCGGAGATTGAAACTGAATGGTCTCCATTAATATCTCCAAGTTCGGTCAAAAGAGGATCTATTCCATTGAAAGCTGAATTCATCATGTTAAAGTCAGTCATGTTGATGATTCCATCATTATTCATGTCTGCATTCGGATTGAAGCCTTCAGTTGTATTTATTTTCATGTAAAGAGCACACAAGTCGATAAAGTCAGATATTGTGACAGAGCCATCATTGTTCAGGTCTCCAAGCATCCAGGTTGTTGCCTCTGCGTGATTTGAGCCAGCGTTTTCTCCTCCACGGATTGCAATAACTTTGTAAGTATAGCTTGTTTCAGGAGCAAGATTAGAGTCATTGTATGTTGAAGATGAACCATCAGTGACTGCAATCTGTTCAACTTGAGAACCTGAGCTTCTTTCAATTATAATGTTATAAGCAGTATCATTGTTCTCCCATGCTAAACTAATTATTCTACTGCCAGTTGCTGTAGCAACTAAATTAAGAGGAGATTGAAGTGGAATTGTTTCTTGAACATTGATTTGAGTGTCTGAAGAAGAGCTTGAGGATCCTCCAGAACTAGCAGTGCTTGCTGAAGTTTCAACAAAGCTGTTTGATTTTGTCTTATTTTCAGCAGGAGGCAATTGTGAGCTTAAATTGGTTGAGTTTTGGGTTGCGTTGCTTTCAACTGGAGACCCAAATCCTAAAATTGCATTTGCAGTAATCCTGAATTTATTGTTTGCTCCATACAATCCGAGCAAGATTACAACTAGAATAATACCTATAATCAGTGCGCTTAAGTACGATCTCTTCATGCCGTGTGGTCGAATATTTCATTTATAAACCTTTCTTTTGTTACTTCTTTTTAATCACTACACTACAGGGGTTTCGATTTCCAGGACTATATTTTATATGTTTTTACGCGGCATATAACGTCTTTTTAAGTATAATAATCCTTAAAAATAAGTCTGGGATGCTTATCTTATGTCAGATGGGCTTGAAGAATGGAGAAAATTTATAGGAGATTTGATAAATGATAATGCTGAAAGGCGTAGGCATGAATTATATATTCTTGATCTTAGGCAGGAAAGCAGGGAAAGAAAAAGTAGGAATAGGTCTCTCTTAAACAAGATAGACAGAAAAGTCAAAAATGGAGTTCTAGAATTTGACGAGTGTGTAGAGGTATCATATGAGCAATTTATGGATCTCTATCTTGATGGAATAGAATTTATTGCCATGGATGAACCTACTAATGACAATTGCCTTATTTACAGATTTTTATACAATGAAGAGTATCTATTCAAATATGTTAGTCCCGAGCTTATGGCTGTCCAAGGTGAAGTTATACCTTTTGATAGGGCTTACAAAAGATAACGCCCCTACGAGGAATTGAACCTCGATCGCAGCCTCCGCAAGGCCGCATTCTATCCATTAAACTATAGGGGCTTAGAAATTAAAGATTGAGAGGCTTTTTAGAGTTAATTATTGACTTTTTGTTTTTTTCTTAGCTCGCTTATTGTTTGGAGAAACCTTGCTTCTTGTGCGTTTTTCGTTTGAAGATCCAATTCATATTGAACTAGTTTTTTGTACTGTGATTGATTTTTTTCTCTTAGGTGGCTATTATACATTGATTCACATTCATAATCTTTTTTGGTTCTTACATAGGCGAAGGACATGCTTTTTACTAACATCGTTAGTGTGTCAAGCCTTTCGTTTGCACCTGCATGAGTATGAGCTTGATAAGTAAATACACGATCTTCATGGTTTATTTCCATTGCTCTGAATAGATCTTCTACTCGTCTTGAAATATCAGAAGGTTGAAGATGTGCTGATTTTTTGTTTTTCTTGCTCATTCCGCCAGTGAATCGTGTAGTGTTTTATAAGAATGAAGCTCTTCAGGCTTGAACCAGAGAGAAATTTCCCTATTTGCAGTCTCTGGAGAATCTGAGGCATGAGCCAGATTTCTAAGCACCCTCTGTTTTGTATTTGCAACTTCATACGACTCTCTCATAGCAAAATCTCCTCTTATTGTTCCTGGAGATGCCTGTTTGGGCTCAGTGTTGCCTATCATTTTTCTTACAATCTCGATGGCATGAGGACCTTCAATGACTGCTGCTATAACAGGGCCCTCTCTAAGGAAGTTCATATTCCACTTCTGTATCATTCCACCGTATTCCATATGATCCTTGAAATTGAACTGCCTTCCTTCCTTTTCATGGGTAGACTTTGTTTTTTCGAATACATTCTTTGCCCAGTTCTCATCAAGATAGTAATGGCTTTTTGCTAGCTTTTCATCTGCCCAGGCCATTTTCATTCCTACAATCTTAAGACCTGTCTCCTCAAATCTGCCGATTATTCTTCCTATCAATCCTCGAACTACTCCATCAGGTTTGATTAAAATTAGAGTTCTTTCTTGCATAGAGGAATCTGGAAATGACTGGTTTTAAAGATTATTGTTGCCCAGGATTCATTAAAGGCTGCCACAGCCCAAGAACATTACCCTCAGTATCTTTGAAGTACGCTGAAAGACCCATATCTCCGACTTTTTCTGGTTCTTTAAGGATATGGCCATGTCCTTTCTTTACTTTTTCCATGGCTTCTTTTATGTTATCAACTACAATTGTAATTACAGGAGACTGTATACAGCCTTGACGCTTAAGCATGCCACCGTTGATGAATGCTTTTTCCTCCACCATTCCCTTTTTGTCTGTAGGGCCTGTATGAAGTATTGTATATTCCATATTGGGTACAAAATTCATTTTCCATCCAAAAATAGAGGAATAAAATTTCCTTGCTCTTTCAACATCATCTGCCGGGATCTCAAAATGCATTACTTTGTCCATATTGTTAGAGGGAGCAGGGATTTATTAATTCTTTGATTGTATATTTATAATGGATGAGATTGAGCTTGCCAAAAACACAGACATATGCAGGCAATGCAAGAATATTGTAGTTGGGAAGGGAAATGAAAATGCAGGAATACTTTTTGTAGGGGAGGCTCCGGGAAGAAATGAAGATGAGCAGGGATTGCCTTTTGTAGGTGCTGCTGGAAAGAATCTAGATAAACTATTGGCAGAGGTTGGACTTAGCCTTAATGATATATACATCACCAATATATTAAAATGTAGGCCCCCTGAAAATAGGAATCCAAGCCCTGAAGAGATAAGAGCACATACTCCCTGGCTTAGAAAGCAAATAAGGGGGATGAAGCCTAAAGTTGTTTGTTCCTTAGGAAATTATGCCACAAAATTCTTCCTTGCAGGAGGGAATGTCGATCAGATGGATTCCCAGCCTGGAATTACACAGGTGCATGGAAAACCAAAGGTAATTGATTTTGAGGGCTTAAAGATAAAACTTATCCCTCTTTTTCATCCTGCAGCTATAATCTATAATCGTTCTCTTGTGACTTTATGGGAAAAAGACATGGAGATTGTCAAGAAGGAAGTTTCTCAGAAGACTTTATTTTGACTTTGGAGCATCTCTTAATTTGATGAACTTATAATGCGCATCTTTCGTCTTTTCCTTTTCTACTTCTTCTTTTAATGTGTACGCTTTCTTATTGTTCTTAATGTAATATCTTAGCTTCATTTTTCCTTGAGTTCAAATAAGACTTTCTTTTCCTTTGCCCTTTTTTCTATCTCTTCAAGGGCATTGCTTATTTTTGTATTTGCTTCCTTGAAGTCTTTTGCAGAGGTAGTTACAAGAAATTGTGAGGAGCCAAGATATTTTATCTCAACTTCAGGCACTGCAAGAACGTGCTTTATATCATTGATTCCAGATTCAGAATCTGTCTTTATGGTTATTATATTTCTTGCCTCTTTTGCTTTCTCCTTCTTCTCCGATAGGATTTTTGAAAGCTTGTCAGCCTCCTCTTTCTTCATGAATGCAATAAGTATTTTAGGATTTTCTCTTGCTTCGTCCATGAACTCTCCTAGATCATGACTTTCCTTTATTTTTTCAATGATTTTAGCAGGTTCACTTACAACCGGCTTTAACATTCCGGCAAAAGTCTGCTCTTTCTTGAACTTGTTGATAACCTCTTCCCTTTCTTTTCCAGTAACTCTACGCAAGCTTAATTCAACCTGGCTAGGGGATATTTTTAGTATCTTACATACTATCTTTTTGTTTGGGGAGACATATTCTCTTAGGTTTCTTATCCTTCCTGCAGCCACTTCTGACATTACCATGCTTCCCTTTCCATTCCCCTCTATGTCTAGAAATACTGTTGTCCCTTCAATAGCTCGGACGGTGCACATAACTACATCATCTTCTTTAAGTTTCATAGTACTTCCTTCACCTCTGCTCTTATTTTTGTTTTTCCTCCGGTGGGTTGAATAAGAAGCTTGTTGCAATTAGTGCATTTAACTCGGCTTGATGACTTTCCATACACTATCTGTTTCTTTCCGCATCTAGGACATGCAATCTTAAGGAATTTTGTTTTTGCCATAAAAATTAGTGTTAAGCCTGTCTTTTAAACTTTTACAAGCTCAATATCAAGCACTTTTCTTAATTCTTCTATGAACTGATGTTCTTGCTCTTTAGATATCAAGCATCCTGCCGCATTAGGATGCCCTCCTACCTCTCCACCCATAGGAACAACCACTTTTGTAAGCACCTCTCGTACATTTCTTCCTTCTTTGCCTGCTATTCTTGCAGAGACCTTTATCTTGTCTTCGTTGTAGGCAAGGGCCACGATTATCGTGCCTTGAGTGTATACAGGAGAGTGAGAAATGATCGAGGCTACTGTTCCTATTATTGTGTCTTTTATCTGGTCTTTTGCATTTATTATAGTATAATTCTTGCCTGCAATCTTTTCTGTTTCTGAGACATATTTTAGCGCAGATACTAGATGCTGCTTGTATTCAATGTAAACTTTCTGTGCCTCTTCTCTCGCTTTCTTGTTTCCAAGGCAGAATCCAAGGCAAATTGAAGGGGAGTCCATCCTGCTGCATGCATTTATCAGGGCCGACAGCTCCCTGGCGTCCTCAAGCTTGTTGAAAAATTTAATCAAATATAGATTGCCTATCATGTCTGATATATTGCTGTTTGCCGCTCTGAGCATTATTGCTGTAATCAGGTTACTCATTTCTTCCTCAGTAAGTTCATAGAGAGCCTTGAATTTTCCGTCTTTCTTCTGTATGTTTGCATCACGAAGAAGCTCCATTACTCCTTTGTATGAACCGGTCACTCCAGGTATGTAAGGGTTGGATGACCATTCCAATGCTCTATCTAGAGACCTTGTAGAGGGATAGAGAAGAAGACCTTTTTTTACAGTAGTATCAGAGTCTTTTATTATTTCATCGTAAGTTTTTCCTATGTCTTTTTCAAATGAATCTCCTACCATTCCAATCACTGCAAGACTAGCAAGGTCTTTATTTTGATCTGAAAGGGTCTTTGCAAAAAGGTAGCATAGTGCCGCTCCCGAGATAGGCTCATGGCCTTCTACTAAAGGATTTATCATAAGGACATTATCAGGAATTTCCTGCATTATCTCATGATGGTCTAGAATTATAACATCAGTTTTCTTTTCTCTAAGATAGTCAAGGCTTCCTGATGCAAGATCAAGGAAGATAAGAAGATGGCTTTCAGGCAACGACTTTATAAATTCCTCCTCAAGGCCTTTCACGATCTGCAAAGAGAATTTTTTATTCCATCTTTGCATTGCACGGCTGAATATTGCAGCAGAAGTTATACCGTCTGTATCAAAGTGGCTTATTATCTTAATTGGCTTTTTAGACGCTTCAATTTTTTCTATCGCTTTTTTTAATTTGGCAATCATACTCTTTTTTAGAAGTTCCAGTTTAAATATTCTTTACTTCTTGTCTAGCCGATGCAGAGCCCAGAGCTGTTTTGTAATTGCTCTGCTTGCGGCGTGATCATGCTTATTTCTTGATGTGTGCGATTTTATTTTCTCAATTTTTTCAAGAACAATCTCTTTTTCTGCTTTCAATGACAGTCCATGGCTGGTGATTATTTTGCCTATTTTCTTGCCAACTAGTTTTGCCTTAGGAATTCCATGCTGGTCCCTTAGTATTAGCCCTATTTTTGCAGGTGACTCCCCTTTCTTTGTAAGCTCTACAACTATCTTCTCTAATTCAGCGGGTTTCATTTTTACCCATGTTGCTTTTTCTTCTGCCATAATGAGTGTGTGACTTAGTGGCTTAAAAAGCTTGCGGTCATATTTTCTTATCTAAAGGTTTAAAAAGCGTTAGTTCTCTAAGAGTTTACGTGATTTTTCACGAGGCATACCCTCTCGTTAACTGGTCAATGGGAGGCTAGCATAATGACCTGGAATTAATGAAAATACCGAAACAGACAAAACGATACTGTCCTTATTGCAAGAAACACACCTTACAAACAGTCGGGACTCAGAAACAAAAATCAAGATCTTCTGTGCATCCTTTATCTAGAGGTTCTGACGTGCGAATCATGTCTCGAGGATTCAGAGTTGGATATGGAAACCAGGGAAGATATTCTAGAAAAGCTCCTAAGAACTGGAAGAGAAAGACTAAGGTTACAAAGAGAATCGCTATTGTCTACACTTGCAAGACATGTGGAAAGACAAAAGGAATTAAAAAGGCAATAAGATCATCAAGAATTGAAATAGGAGATAAGATTTCAAAGTAAAATGGTAAAACTAAAGAAAGGCGGAAAAAAATCATTCTATGAGGTAAAGGCGCCTCTTACATCTGCAAAGATTGTTCTTTATGGCTCAGAGCCTGCAGAGCTTAACGGAAAGACTGTGAAGCTTGACCTTACTCGAAGCTTGAGAGGAAAGAGCATTGAGATGAAATTTAGGATTAAGGCTGATGGAGAGATATTGACTGCCGAGCCAATGAGCCTTGAGCTTATGGGTTCCTACATCCGAAGAATGATGAGAAGAGGAACTGATTATGTTGAGGATTCTTTTGATGCTGAATGCAGAGATGGAAAGGCAAGAGTAAAGCCGTTCATGCTTACAAGAAACAAGGTTTCAAGAGCTGTTAGGAATTCATTGAGAGTTGCCACAAAGCAACACCTTGAGGGATATTTCAAGACAAGAACAATGCAGGAATTGTTCACGGAAATCATGACAAATAAGATCCAGAAAGAGCTTTCCTTAAAGCTCAAGAAGATTTATCCTCTCGCCCTTTGCGAGATAAGGATATTTGCAGTTGTTCCTGAAGTTAAAAAGATTGAAGCCTAGTAGAACAAAATCTCTTTTATTCTTTATAATTATATAGCCCCTCCCGGATTCGAACCGGGGTTTACGGCGCCAAAGGCCATCGTCCTTGACCACTAGACTAAGGGGCTTCATGAATAGGGAAGAAATAGCGTTTATAAGGTTT
>JAIFVW010000001.1 GCA_019662115.1 Candidatus Pacearchaeota archaeon | reverse complement strand
AATAAGGAAAAGACTGAAGATAATTACACTAATCACACTCTTTTTTCTCATTGCTCTCTAAGAATACCTTTGTTTAAAAAGATAGCTATTTTTTGTAAAGAAATTTTAATATAAAGTATACGATAAATATTGCTATTAAAGATATTGTAAACTCCTGCATGCCGAAGAATGGAAGCTCTATTGTACTTTGTCCGCATGGAAGATCGTATGTCTGGCCAGAACTCTCACATTCTTGCTGGGATGTTGATTCAGAGCACGTTCCGGCACTGAACAGAGCACTGACTTCAGTCTTTAGAACTCCATCAGTACATTGAGTCTGCGAGTTTGTTGTGTATAGGCAGCTTCCAGCCGAGCATATTCCAGCATCTACATTTCCATATTGGTTTATTGGCTTTGTAAGAGTAGCATTCAATCCGCAACTTGCCTTACTGTCATCCCAGAAGCATGAGCATTGTTTTACCAATCCATTCAAACTTTGCCCGCATCCAAGCTGTGCCCAGAGAGGATCTTTCCCTTCAGGACCTCCTTCCATGTTTCCTACATTTGCAATGTCAGATCCACATGAACTCCTGTTTACGTAATCATTGCACTGACGCACTGTCTGTGGGATGCATCCGTCAGTAGTACATATCTGCGCGCTTGGACAGCAGTCATCGCTTCTTCCCTGTTCATCCAGCCCTATTATTCCATCCACTCCCTTGCATGCATCGCTTGTCAAAGTGCTTCTTCTGTCAAGTTCAGATCCATCATCCCCAATTAATACAAGGGTTCTTCCTCCAATGCATTGGCTTTCTCCGACAAGAGTAAATGACCTATCAGTAATTCTGTTTAACTCTAAACCCTTTGAGTAATATAATCCAAGGCTGATGAGCTTGTCAGAATATATCAAAGATGATAATGGATATTGTTTGAATCCTGAAACAAACTGGTTCCCCTTTCCATTATTTCTTGAATTATCATCAAAGCTCCAGTTGAATGTGAAATCATCAAATCCTTTTCCAGTTCCTGAAACGTCAATAGGAGAGGAGCATGCACTAGGGTAGTCTCCTGTTTTTGATGGGCAATTCCCGGCAAGACAGCTGACCTGAGGGCATGCAGCAGAATTTGTATTTACAACATAGCTATCATTGGCACTGTAATGAACGACCAGATCTTTGTTGTGTACAATCTGGTGATGGAATGGCTCGCTTATGTAAGCAAGTATCCCAGGCTGTCCAATAACAAGAATCGCTATCTGTGTCTCCCTTGAATGCCCCTGATCATCCGCAACCTTAAGAGTTATAGTTTTTTGCCCCTCAGTTGTAAATGTGTACATGAAGCTCTGGTCTGTTGTGCTGAAATCATCTTCCACTATTCTCCATTCATAATCAGTTATCGGATGTGAAGAAGAGCTGCTGCTCTCATTAAATTCAACCTGGAGACCCGTAAAATATATCCCTCTGTGTTCAGGATCGCTTATTACAGCCTTTATATCATTAAAGTCAAACCCCTGTATATCTTCAACCGTAAGGATTCCGCTTTGGTTGCTTGCACTTCCAGCACTTGCTATGAAATAAAATTCTGCGGTTCCATCAAGGTATTCCCCAACACCATCAGCTGCAGTCATGTCATCATCGGTTACCTTCCACTCATAAACCGCGCTTCCTGTTGCGTTTGTATATGCCTGTACAGATCTTATGTCATCGCTTCCAAAAATCCCATCATCCTCTTTTATTGAAATATCAACAGGAGTATTGGCGGCAAAGCCCGTATCAGCAACAATCATTACAGTCTTGTTAACGTTGCTTGCGCTTGTTTTTATTCCTCCCAGATCTGTCCAGTAAACTTTTCCTATTCCTGAAATTATGTTGCTTGTGCATGCCTGGTTAAGGTCGCATTTTTTTTCCCCATCTCCAGTTGCAATTACACATGCATCATTTATGCACTCGGTGTGCCATGAGTCCGTGCCGCATTCGGCATTACTGACGCATGTATTTGTGCCATCTCCGTCTGCAACAATGCATTGATTCTGTGAATTGCATTCCATATGCTGGCCTGAAATGCATGAGTCATCTGAAGTGCATTGATCATCTCCTTTTCCCTGCACTTGAGAGCAGCTTTCTTGAGAACACACCCCATGAGCTCCAGTATTGCATTCCGAGTCAAAAGTACATGCATTTGTTCCGGGACCTTGTTCTACGACGCACTGCTTGCTTCCTGCATTCCCCTGACACGATGTATGGAATCCCTGACATTCTTGATTGCCTGTGCATTGGTTTGCACCAGCGCCGGCTACCTGAATACATGCATTGTTGGTGCATTCAGCATGAGTTGGAACACTGACAGCGAGAGCACTGCTGCAGCATATCTTTGAAGGATATGATCCATCTGCAGCAAGATGAGCATTAGTAGTTCCAGAAATACTTCCAATTATCCTTTCGGAAGAGCTGCATTGTGAAGCAACTCTGCATTTCAGGTCACCATAACATACCGGATTAGAATAGCTATTTTCAGAGGCATGTGCATTTGTGATATCAGAAAGAGTTATTACAGTGTTTGCGGAACAATCATGAGGGCTAGGTCCAGAATAATTTATTCCAAATAAGGAATTGTAGCATATTTTTGTTGCATAATCTCCACTCCACAAAGATCCATGGGCATTATTATTTGAGGACAGTCGCATTATTATCTGGCTGTCATCACACTCCGCAGCGGATACAACCGAGACGCTGAGAACGATAAAAATCAAAATTCCGATGCTCACCCTATTCATAATCTCTGAAGAGGTAACAACTTTATAAAGCTTTATGGTTAGTTAGCTCTCCATAAAAATAACTTTACTTTTTTTGGGCTGAAATTCTGCAGAGTTGAGCTTATTATTCTTTCGTAAGAATAAACAGACCCAGCATTCTTAGGATACTGAGAGAGGCTGCAGAGTTCTTGGGGATCGCATATTATAGCAACATGCTGAATGGATGCCTGGATTCTATCACCTATAAATGAATTAACGTTATTCAATATCTCCTTGTTCATTTGTGCATCCTCGCTTTGATTTGTATCGTAAGATATAACCTGTTCCCTAAGATCTTTGTTTTGGGCAAGCTCATCGAGAAGAACTGGAATCCTCTCTCCCAGGCTATTGTCTATTACAGGCTTTGATGTTCTAGTAAGAGCAACCAGCGCTCCAAATATAATAACTATTGCGAGACTTGCTTCAACAATCCTGAGCCAGCCTCTTTTGTTTACCATACTTTTATTGTGAGGTCTCCAAACTCTCTGTCTCCAGTTTCATTAAGCATCTCCACCCTCATAGTACTGGAATAAATATTAATCCCTTGCGGGATATTTCTTTCACTGGTTATTTTCAAACCAGGAAGATCAAGGCTGAATCCAAAATCAACCCTATCAGGAAGGTTGAATTGCTGCTTCAACATATCATATTTATTAAAATAAGACTCATTCAATCCAATAATCCTTTTTTTTGATAGGATATTTTCATCTCTTGATGATGCAAGTGAGGAATATACAATCTGCCGATCATAATCGAACTCTAAAGGGCCAGCAGAAGGAAGTATATCATCTGCATATTCAAGAGTTATGAAGCCGCTTCCGCTTATATTGACGTATGTTACTCCGTTGCTTCCTATTCTTGCAGGGAGTATTGCACTCCCATTTTCTGCCCTTACATGTCTGCCAGCTGGAACAAGTATGTCTACCGGAATTACATCAAGTTTCCTGGAAGACTGATTGATCTTTACACCATAAGTCTCTATTGAAATGCTTATGTTTTTCATTATTTCCCTGGTTGCATAACTTAATGATGAATCAGCAAGCCTTGAACTTGTAGGTGTGAAAAAATAAAATCCAGCAACTACAAAACTTATGAACAATACAAATGCCAATATGGCCTCGATATGGCTTGCTCCTCTTTTCATAAAACACAATGGAGCTGACAATTTATATACGTTCCTCTGTATGATTCTATATGAACAGGCAAGACTTGATAACCAAGATCAAAGAAAAGAAGGAGCTTTCAGGCCTCTCTTCAAAAATTGTAGAGGAAGAACTCAATAAAGAGACAAAGAATATCGACCTAGCCTCTCTTTCTGAAAAGGAAATCAAGGTAATAATAAAATCAGTCAGAAATTCATTGCGAAAACTTACTGGAAGGTTCCAGTACACGTCAAAAAAAGAGAATATCCTTGATGCTCATGCCTCAACAAAAGAAAGGAAAGAAGACTATCCTTTCCTGAAATCAATGCTCAAGGATTTAAATGTACAATCAATCCTCGACCTGGGATGCGGTCTCAATCCTCTTGCTCTTGCAGAACCCTCACTGGAATATTATGCAGTCGATATAAAGGAAGATGAATTGAAAATAATACATGATTATTTCAAGCTAAACAATATTAAAGGCAGGGCATTTTTCTATGATGTAAGGAAAATAAAAGATGATCTTCCAAGAACCGACATAACTTTGATCCTAAAGCTTTTTGATGTCCTTGAAAGCAAGGGCCATAAGCTCGCGGAGAAAATAATAAACCACATTCATTCAAAGCACATTCTCATCAGCTTCTCGACAAAAACTCTCTCAGGAAAACCTATGAACCATCCTCAGCGAGGCTGGATAGAGCACCTTCTTGCTCGTTTGAATTATAAGTTCAAAATGCTTGCAAGAAAGAACGAGATCTTTTACCTTGCTGAAAGAAATTAGCTATTTTTCTTTATTCTTTATGCTTCCATAAATTGACCCGAGAATTGTACCAACTATAAAGCCCACAATCGTAAGGGAAATCGCCATATATACAATCCATACAACGTCTGAAGACCCGCTTAAAACGAAAGTATCATTTTGACTTAAAACACAGCCAGAAACAAATCCAATGATTGCAAATATTATTCCTCCCTTCAACCAATAAGGCCAGTCTTTCCAAACCATATCCATTTAGATTTTTGGATTATTTAAATATTTAGAAATATCTTCTTGTAGCTTCTGCACCAGTTGAAATAAGGAATGCTGCAATTGTCAGTATGAACGAATGCTTTATTCCAGCCTTCATTGATCCTTCGGTAATCTTTCCTATAGTAAGTCCTGCAAAAAATCCCTGGCTTAAGAGAAGATATAGGAATGGCCTTGCAAGCTCTTGCGCAGATATAGCAGGCCCTGTTGAGGCCGAAGTGTCTGCGATTGAAGTTATTGAGGAAAGACTGAAAGATCCAATAGATCCTATTCCTGCAGTAAGAGGGAGGATCTTGAACTCCATGACAAGCATTATTCCTATGAATATGAAGAATATGATGTATCCCTGAACTACAAGATTATAGATGGAAGACTGCCTCTCTTTCTTTAGTTTCTCAACCTCTGATATTGCCTTTGCAGATGATTCTAGGATATAGTCAATCTCTCCTCCTGCTCTTTCTGCCTCGCTTATCAGTGTTATTGCCCTGCTTATAACAGGAGAGTCGACATCGTATGCAAAATTATGAAGGGCCTGATTTACAGGGATCCCAAGGGAGATCTGGTTGGAAAGCTTTGCAATATAAAGATTCAACGATCCATAATTCTTCCTGCTCATGTTTATGATACTCTTGCTTATTGGAGTGCCAGTGGCAACGCTTTCTGCAAGATTTCTTGAGAACTCTAGAAACATATCGCTTATCTCCTGTTCTCTTTTATTTTCCAGTATAAGTCCTATTACAAAAGGAAGGGCGACTATCCCTGCTGCTATTCCCAGGAGAAAAAGGAAAAGATTGGAATCCCCAAGAAAAAATAGAGTGTCTACTCCAGCTATTATGACTGAAAAAATTATTCCCACCCAGTGCATTTTTTTTAGTCTCATCAGTATGTTGGCTGCTTTATCTGCAGGAATCCTATGAATACAACATTTATAAGTGCAATGATGAGAATGATGAGGAAGGTCATCTGAAGAGGGGTGAATCCTACATTTATTCCAGAGACTCCTATCATCACAAGTAGAAGCATTAGTATCATAGGGGCCGCAATGACTGCGCTGATATATATGTCCATGAAGGTTTCTGCAATTTTCGTGAATCTCTCTCTGTCAACTCTATATTCAATCAAGAGTGTATCTGATCTTTTCTCAAAAAAGTCAGGAAGGCTTCCTCCGGAATGTATTGTTGTTCCCAATCCAGACAATACCTCTGCAAGCTTTTTACTTGGAGTTGCCTTGGCGACATTGTTCAATGCAGTCACCAGGTCATATCCGTAAATATTGATCTGGTTTAGAACTTTTCTTATCTCTGTCCTAAGATAAGGATATTCTCTGTTTAAGCCTATGATCTTGAATATCTCACTTGGCTCAATTCCAGATCCAGAGATCGCGCTCATATGTATGACTGCAAAAGGAAGCTCCTGTTCTATTCTCTTGGCAATGGAGCTTTTTTCAGTAGATGGATAGATGTAAAGTGAAAAGAAAACCACTACTGGGAAAACAAGAGGGATCCATATTATCTGGCTGAATCTTGTAATGAAAGATCCTGCATATAGGCTTATAAAAGGAGGAGAAAGCGAGACTGAAAAGAAAAACAAAATTAATGAAACTCCTAGAGATAGGAAAAATGCAATGAAAGTTGAAAGAAATATCATAGAGACATAAGTTTCAAAAAGCACATCTATATTAGCCTTTTTTATCTCAACGGAAAGCTTCTGGAAATGGCCTCTTCTTATGAGCCTTTCTGCAGTCTCCTGGAACATCTTGTTGGCAAATTTAAGATATCCTCTTGCAGCCCTGAACTCCTCAAATTTTTCCTTGTCAAGATGATGCTTTTTCTTTAGCTTGCGCATCAGGCTATCGCTTATGCTTAACTCATTGAGAAGCTTGTCTCTTGTGCTCCGTGGTACGACAACAGTAAGAGGGGTGCTGCTCCTGTTGAAATTAACTTTTTCAAGGGCAGTATTAACGGGCCTTGTAAGTTGTTGCACTCCAACACTTCCAAGAAGCGAAGGTATTGACTGATTGATTATTTTCATGCTATTCCTTAGAGATGCAAGCGCATTCTCAAGAATATTTCTCTCGGCAGGGGCCGCAACCTGCAGCCTTCTGCTGTAGTTTGATATTTCCCTGAGCATCTCGATCTCTACATCTATATTCCTCTTTAGTTCGTCTATCATAGGAGCTTGTTTATCTGATTTTGGAAATTCAGTATCTCCCTTTTAGCCATGGCAATATCTTCAGTGTCTTTTATTTTTTCAGCCCTCTCAAGCTTTACCAATGCGTCTTTAATTCCAGTCAGAAGCTGAGCCAGGAGCGTTATTACCTCTCTTTCCATTGCCCCAGAAATCAATAGTTGTTTAAATATCTTTATTCTTCGATGATATTATACTTGCTTAAGACATCCACCGGGTTCTTGTAATAGTCATTTATTATCTTGCCTATCTCGTCAAATCCAAAAATCCTGTTTTTATAGAGCTCATAAAGAAGCTTTGCTCTTGTCAGGAACTCCTTTTGCAATTTTTCAAGGGGAATTCCTCTTCTTGCAGCAATCTTTTCAAGCACCTTGCTTTGTTTTTTGAAATAAAACACGTCCTGATTTGGATTCCATATGAAAGGAGTATTGACGAGTGCAGTGCCATCCTTTTCAACATTAAGTATCTCAACAATTTCCCTCACTCTTCTTGTCTCCTGCTGTCTTGACACGGCGTGCGTTGCTATTGCAACGCAATCAAGTGAATTGACAAGTGTAGGAGAGAGATTAATTGGAGGTGTCTGCAATCTTCTTATGAGCGTATCTACCGAGTCTGCGTGCATAGTGCTTAGTGATGCGTGTCCAGAAGCCATTCCCTGGAAAAGTACGAATGCCTCTTTTCCTCTGACTTCTCCCACAATAAGATAATCAGGATTCTGTCTAAATGAGCTTTTCAGTAATGCGAAAAGGTCAACCTCTCCAACTTTTCCAACTCCTATTGATGTTCTTGCAACTGCAGGAAGCCAGTTTTCCCTTGGCAGATTAATTTCCCTTGTATCTTCAATGCTTACAACTCTTGCTTCAGGCGGGATGAAGAATGCAAGCGCATTAAGCAGAGTTGTTTTTCCTGAAGCGGTTCCTCCTGCTATAAGTATGCTTGCCTTATACTGCAGCAAAATCCAGAAATATGCAAGCATCTCTGGGCTCATTGTGTTGAAGGCTATAAGTTGTGTGGGAGTCCATGGAACTTTAGTGAATTTTCTTATCGTGAATGTAGGGCCTCTAGAAGTGACGTCTTTAGTGTATGTTGCATTTACTCTGCTTCCATCAGGAAGAGTACCATCAAGAAGAGGCTGTGCATATGAGACATATCTTCCGCATCTTTGCGCTAGCTTTTCAACGAAGCTTGCAAGCTTTTCTATATCCCTGAAAACTATATTTGTTCTCATATTTCTGTAAACTCTATGGATAAGATATACTGGAGTGTCAATTCCATTGCATTCAATGTCCTCTATAAAATAATCTCTTAGAATTGGATCTATCTCATTAAGGCCTATGAAATCCCTGAAAAGATAATAGAAAAGCTTGCTGTAGGTCTCTGCAGACATATGCATATTTAATTCTTCAATCAAAAGCCTTGCAGTCTTGTCGATGTAGCTTGTTGTCGCCTCTAAAGTTTTTTCCACAGCAACATTAACATTTATTATCTCAAGCATGGCCTGCTCAAGTTTTTCAAGGGCCTCTTTTTCATCTTCATGTAGAATAGGCTCCTCAATCTCATAAGTAAGCTCCCCAAGTTCATTGTTCCAAAAAATATGCGCTGAAGCATAAGGAGGCACAAGCATGTATCTTACATTTACCTTCTTTTTATCATCTATTCGAGGAAGGGCAGGAATTACAGGATTTAGGTTAAGTGGAGAGAGCATTGGGAGAAAAGTGGGAGTGTTTATTTAAAGCTATCCGGATGCTTCAGTAATGCTCACGACCTCCATCTTGTTCTTAACTCCTGTATTCAAAACATAAAACTTATATGGTATTGAGGCGGCACTGAATTTCTTCAATGTGTCTGCATCATTGTAAGTTAGATTCACATAAGGATCTCCGCTGCTATTGGTGTATCTCAATCTTAAAATTACCGAGCTTGTCTTTTGTTCCTGTACTGATAATATGCTGACTCTAGATTTTATCTCAACCCCGGGCTGCGAATACGGCTTCCCTAATCCCGAAATCACCATATCAATTTCATCTCCTGATGAGTTGAAATAAAGCTCCCCTCTTTTCATGGTGAAGTCTACCACTCTTCTATTTCCAGGAGCCGTAAGCACGTCATTTATTGTCTCATCAAATGCTGTAAGAGAGCCTATTGCCTGCTCAACTACTGCCTTGTCTCTAAGCTGGTTTAGCTTGGGAGTTATGAAAGCAAGCGCAAGTCCCATAAGAGAGAGGCCAATAAGGGTATAAATTACAGTTTCAACCCACACCTGTCCTTTTTTTCTCATATAGTTAAGGGGAACTGCAAGCTTTTAATTCTATCGAGCCTGACTTGCCGCATACTTTTCCATTCTTAACCACCGGATAGATTTCAGCGGCATCGTATGTAGAATCAGCGTAATATGAATATGTAAATAATTCTTCTGCTTCAGGAACTTTTAGGGTTCCAGAGCATAAGCCTTTTTGGCTTATTCCATTAGTTATACAAGAAGATTCCTGCCCTTTTCTTACATGAACAACCTTTGTGGCTCCCTTAAGAAGGAATACAAGATCAAATCCCTGTATTGATTCTGCGGCAGAGGAGTTAGGTTCCGCTCTAACTGAAATATGATATGCTCCAGTGCCTGGATCTCTGCAGTTATATCCAAATGTCTGATCAAAAGTAAAATAACTATTGTAAGATACACATGCGGTGCCCTCATTAAGGCTCCCCCTTATCCAGGGTACAATAAATGCAGCAACAATCGCTACAGCGGCAATGGTAACAAGCAGAAGAAGAACTGTTGTGACAACATCGCTCAATCCCTTTCTCATTTTAAATCGTAAGTGGAACACCGTACTGTTCTCCGCATGTATATGGTCTCTTATTCTGTCCTGATTTTGACTCTCCCAGAAGAATAGGATAGACAATGACCTCTCCACTTACATCAGAGCCGTCTCCAGCTATTGTTGCCTCGCCAGTTTCGCCATTCTTTATTGTTGTAGGAAGCGTTGCGATATTCTTTATAGAACCCTCTACAGCATCTTTCTTCCTTATCTCCACTCCATATACAGGAACATTCCCTCTATTTATTAACGAGATTTTCCTTTCTATATCTCCAGTTATCTCAGCATCAATGCTTACCTGAGCGCATGCTCTATCAACTGGCTCCCCAAATTTCTGCGGAACCTCCTTGATGAAATTCTTTGCCCACAAGAAGATTATAAGTGCAATGATTAGAGCAAGAGCGATAAGCATAACGGTTGCAATCACCGGCGAAAGACCTCTCTTTTCCATTTTCCTAAGAGAATGTTGTTGTTTAAAAACTTAATCTATGCAGTCTTGATTTCACTCTTGGTAATGTGCTCAAAAGCAGAATATGCAGCAGTGCATCCCTCTGCAACTCCTGTTATGGCCTGTTTGAAAGGCTTGTCTGCAACATCTCCAGCAGCGAATATTCCAGGAACGTTTGTCTCAGAAGTCTTATGATCAATAATTATCTCTCCCTTTTCATTCAGCTTTACTCCCAGAGGTTTTGCCAGATCAGATAAAGCAATATGCCCTATTGCAATAAACAATCCCTGCAATGGGAGTTCCTTGCTCCCATTATACTCAAGATCAAGAATAACAGATTTAACGAGCCTGTCACCCTTTACCTCTACCACGTTAGCTTTTGTTATTATCTCTATCTTCTCGTTTGCGGCAACTCTCTGAAGGTTGATAGGCTCAGGCCTTATTTTTTCTCCTCTATATATTATGTAAACTTTTTTTGCATGCTCTGCAAGAACCAATGCATCCTTGACAGCAGAATCGGATCCTCCAACTACTCCCACAACCTTGTTCTTGAAAAGAGGAGCATCACATAATGCGCAATATGCAACTCCTTTATTTTCAAGCTCTAGACTTCCTGGACACTCTAGTCTTCTCCATTTTGTTCCTGTTGCAAACAATACTGTTTTCCCAATATATTCATGCTTTTTTGTCTTGACATGGAACATTTTTCCATCTTTTTTTACTGATTCTGCTTTTTCCTCTTTTATTGATACAAGATCATATGATTCAGCGTGCTTTTTTATTGCCTCTGCCAGTTGAGTGCCGGTCAGTCTTATGAATCCAGGATAGTTTTCAACCACATTAGTAGTAGTAATAACTCCTCCTATCGGAAGCTCTGTGCCGAATGTAGTTCCAAGGCATAAGGTCTTCAATCCAAGCCTAGCACCATACATTGCAGCCGCCAATCCTGTGACTCCTGCTCCAAGAATAATAAAATCATACTTTTCTTCCATTCTGCCAATACAGTTGATAGTTATATAAATCATTCTATGCTTATTGCTCGATGGACACTGAATTGAAGAAATATCTTGAAAAATTTAAAGTCTCATACAAGGAGTACGAGCATCCTGCAGTCTTTACTGTAAAGGAAGCAAACAAGATCAAGCTAAATATCCCCGGATTTCACACTAAAAATCTTTTCCTTAAGGATGAGTACAATAAATTTTATCTTGTATGCATGAATGCGGAAAAAAGGCTGGATGTAAGGCCTCTAAAGGAACAGCTTAATATCAAAAGCCTTGCATTCGCATCTCCAGAAGAACTCTATCAGGAACTAAGGGTAAAACCTGGAAGCGTTTCATTTCTTTCACTTATTTATGCAAAGAAAACAACTCTTATACTTGACAAGGAGTTGTGGGATGCAAAGTCTGTAGGCTTCCATCCTAACATAAACACAGAGACAATAATATTCTCGCATGAAGAGCTGGAGAAGCTCTACAATTCCTTTAATATAAAGAAAATAATTCTCCCTCTATGAAAAAAGATTATGCAATAGTAATTGCCATATTGATTACTATTCTCATTGCAATGAATTCTTATTTTCTTTCCTCAAGACCTCAAAAGCGTGAATCTGTAAAAATAGAAAGGATTATTGATGGTGATACATTAGAGCTCGAAGATGGAAGGATCATCCGTCTTCTTAACATAAACACTCCAGAGAAAAATGAGCTTTATTCATCGCTCTCAAAGGATTTTATGCAGCAATTTGTAAATCAAACTCTTGAGATAGAGATAACTGGCAACGATAAATACCGGAGAAATCTTGCGAGAGTATACTCTCCTGATTATATAAATCTTGAAATAGTAAGGGATGGATTTGCAAATAAATTTCTAGTTGATGACTCTGAGCTGAATTTATTTTCTACAGCCGAGGAGATTGCAATAAAAGAATCAAGAGGAATGTGGAAGAAATCTCAATACGCAGAATGCATAATAACTAATATAGATGAAAAGTCAGAGATAGTCACACTTTCAAATTCATGTCCCTCTCTTAATATAGAATCCTGGAGAATAAAGGATGAAAGCAGGAAATATTATAAATTCCCAGGCATAAACCTAACCACTCTAAAAATCCATTCAGGATATGGAAGAAACAACGCTACCGATATCTTTATCAAGAGTCCAACTCCCATATGGAACAATGATAGAGACAGTCTTTACCTCTTCGATAGTGAGGGGAATCTAGTGCACCATGAAATATATGGCTATTAGTCTGCTTATTTTATTGATCCCAATAGCTTCAGCAATCAATTACACTCTCAACTACAGCACTATCTACCAGCATGATGATTCCAAGATAAAGATAGAGTCCGACGATCTTGATACTCATGATGTTAAGATCTTTATCGAGGACGGCGGAGTTACTGTTTCCGAGATATATGATGAAAAATGGCAGGCCCCATTCCATTATATCATAGGAGCCTATCCAGAAACGAAGGAATTCACAATAAGGACAAACTATTCCGGAAGCGCAAACCTATGTGCAAGGCTAAGGAGATCAGGAAAGACCTCATATTCGGAAGTCTGCTATCCTATCATCATCGCTATCTCAAGGCCTTCGATAAAAATAAATGATGAAGATCCAATTAAAAATGCAACTGTCTTTCAGCCTGGAAACTCCTCTCTAGACACACAGGAAATCCGGGAAAACTACACTAATGAAAAAATCACTCTTAACAAGCCATCAGATATAGTTACAAAAGAAGGCCAAAAGGAAAAGATAATTATTGTGGGCTTCGCGTCTATAGCTATCGCACTTATAGTATTTCTTGCTCTCAAGAAGCTCTAGTGAAATTTAAAAACACCCATTCCATGCTGGAATATGGAAAAGCTTAATGTAAGACTCATCATTGAAATCATGGGAAGGCCAGCCGACCACGTCAAGGAAACCCTGAACACTCTTGTGATGAAAATGGCTGCTGAAAAAGGCATAAAGCTTATCGAAAAAATCTATCACAATCCTATTCCGGTAAAAGATTCCAAGGATCTTTTCACGGCCTTTGCAGAGGTGACTCTTGAGCTTGAATCTTTAATGAATTACTTCGGAATTATATTTGCATACCTTCCATCTCATATAGAAGTCATCTCCCCAGAAAATCTTGTCCTCAAGAACAGCGAACTTAATGAGCTTGGGCACAGGCTTGTCCAAAGGCTGCATGACTATGATGCAATAACTAAGAACGCGGTGATGGAAAAGGAATTCTTCTCGCAAAAATTGCAGGAACTAGCTCCTGATCTTCTAAATAAACTAATTTCCCTCCCGCCGACTAAGAAGCCTAAAAAGAAAGCCAAGAAGAAGAGTTAACTCGAGAACTTTCTGTCTGCAGCTAAAACTCTATCACGGAAAGTATTTGGAGCCTTAACTTTCCTGTATTTTAAGAATATGAATATAAGAACTAAGATAAGGATTCCCCCAATGCTATATCCTATCCAAGCCCTGCTTGTCGTCTCTTCTATGCATTGAGATAGGCAGCAGCTTCCATCAATGCTGTTTTGAGAGGTTCCAGAGCATGTCTGCACATTAGTGCAAATCCTTCCCCCAGGGATCTCCGAGCATCTTAAAAGAGAATAGTTTCTTGTCGTATTGTAGGAGATAGTGCTTGCCTCGCTTGCATTTGACGTGAATCTTAAGTTGAATGGAAGGACAACAGAATAGTTTCCATAGTTTACAGTTATATTCCTCTGTAATGCCTCAGAGCCTGTCTTCTTAAGTGTCACATTCATGACAAGTCTCTCTCCGCCCTTAAGGCTTTCAACTTGCACCGGAGACACTAAAAATAAGTCGGTATCGTATGAGACTGAGAATGGGGTTTCAGACTCTCCAAGGTTTATTATTTCAACAGGATAGACTGGAAGTTTTGATACATAGATTACACTCTCTATGAAAGCAGGCCTTACATCTAGAAGAGGAGGAGACAATGGCCTGGTAGGTTTTCCTATTATATGTGCCGGAAGATCATAATTCCCAATCTTAAGGTTTGTATAAATCTCTCCCTTTACATCGCTTATAGAGAATTTTAATATATTCTCTCCAGGATGCAATATTACAGTTCCATCTCCAGGGAAATTGATTGGAACCTCCTTATCCCTGTCCTCATTAAGAACGACTCTTATGCTGAAGTCCGTTTTGGTATTTATGAATCCAGGGTTAACCGAATAATCAATTATGTTTCCCGAAACAGAGAAATTGCTCTCCCAATCCTTCTTTATTGCATTTCCTGCCTCTGTAGCTATCACATCTTTAAGAACAAGTGTATAATTTCCTGCATTTGAGGGTGCGACCGCCCATACAAAATAATCCTCTCCTATCCTTGCAATGTCATATTCAGGTGCTATTGCAACATGGCCTCTCCTGAATATTACCTGATCCTTATTTATTGGCTCTACAATATTTCCTGAAATCTTTACAACAAGAGTCTCTGCAGGGGCATAGTTTTCCTTCATGTCGAAAGTCAGCGCAAAACATCCAGGAATAAGAAGAATAAGCAATACAAAAAGTATCTTTTTCATTGTTTCATGTATTTCTGCAATTATATAAATATAGTGTAAAAGAATAAAAAGCCCAATTTGTTATCAAAGGAATGGCAGAAACAATACCTGATATAGGGACTCTAGTGAATGGCTCTCAGCTTGCAGCAGGATTCTGGCAGTCAATACCCTCTGAGGCAATGAACAAGCTATATTCTCTTTTTGGAGTTGCCAAGATACTTCTGCTGATAGTTGCAGTCTATTTTATAATCCTGATAATCACAAAAATTATGAGGCTCAGAGATTCAAGGAATCTTTCTCTCATAGAGAAGAATGTGGAGCAAATAAATGAAAAACTTTCGGCTCTTGACAGGAAAAAGAAAAAATAATCATTCGTATATGAATGTCTTTTTCTGCTGCCTTAGGTAAATCATGTCTGCATCAAAGCCAATGCCTATGTAAGGAAATTCAGCAACATTGACCTCAAACAATCTCTTCATTTTCCTGTCTACAGCATTAACTTCAATTTTAACATAGTTTTTTTCTACCTCTATTTTCCCTATATGCTTTGTAAAGTCCTTTGATGGATTCCCAAGCTTATCATCAAATATTTTCTTTCCGTTTGCAAAGACCTGTATTTTTTCTCCCTTATGAAATCCCTGCTGTATGTCTAGATCAAATTGATACTTCATTCGCTCATTTCTTTTAATTTCTTAAGAGTCTCATCCATTTCCCTGTCTCTTTGAGGTGGTGCTCTTCTTACAGGAGAGGGCTGTCTTATTGGGGCAAACCCTGCTGGTCTCATTGGCCTGAATCCTCCGATTGTCCCCGGAGCTGAAGGAGGTGTTGGCCTTGTGTATGCAGAACTGCCTCCTCTTCCTCTTGCCTTGAATAATGCAATCCTTATCTTATTCCTGAATATTATTCCAAGAGCGACAACTATTATCAATATTACTAGTATGTATATCCACAAGCTAGATCCACTGCTTGCGGTAGTTGTTTTTGCAACACAGCATACTTTGCTTGAGTCAGAACAAGACACTCCTGACTCTTCCTCATTTGTTCCGCAAGATAGACTGCATGATCCTCCAGAAGTTGTGCATTGGTCCTCCTGCTGTTGTGTTTCAACGCATGATCCAAGGCAGCAGCTTCCATCAGATGCCTCCTGCGAGCTTCCGACGCATCTTTGTGAATTGCTACAAATTATTCCCTGCTTGGCAGAGCAAGTCTGCTGTCTTACTGCGACAGAACAGCATACTCTAGAATCAAGGCATTGATATGACTCCAGAACTGTTCCTCCTCCATCAAGGCATTCAAATCTTCCCTCACATGAATATCCTGCTGACTGGCATAATGGGGTTGTTCCAGTTCCTCCAGTGCTGCTTACTGCTTTTCCCCATCCAGAATATAATATGAATGCAGTGTCCCTTACGTTATTATTGTTCCAGCATCCCTGAGGAGTCTGTATGCTTAGAAGATAATTCTTGGCGCTCTCTGCCTCTCCTGCAGATGTTCCCTGCAGTGCAAGCAAGCCTAGGCTTGTATCATAAAATCTGTTGTAAGGAGTTGCAGTCATCTCCCAATATTTTCCTTGCTTCTCACTCTGAGTTATATCAGAATAATAATCATTCCCTCCAGTAATCATGTAGATGAATGCGCTTGGGAAATATCTTGTGTTATCAGGAGCAAGTGCAACAAGATAAGGCACATATGCAGAAGGGTCATTTCCAGTCCTCTGCAAAGCTATTGCAGCCCACAATGTTCCCTCATAATCGCAATTGCTTCCAGTCTTAAGGCATTGGGCATCCACTTTCTCAGATGTTGTACCCAAGCTAGCTCCGGAATGAGTCACGGGAGCGACATAAACAGTTCCTCCATTTGATTTTTGGTATAATAATGTGCTTACGAATTCCTTGTCGCAAGAAATATCAAACTGCACATTTTGACAGCTTTGCTGTACCTTTAGCCAGTATCCAGAAGGTGAAATAGAAAGGCAGCTTCCAGCATTTCCTGAGAGCTTCATGTCATTTCCTATGTTTATTGTCGAGCTGCTTCCCCTATAACCTATCGTGCATGATGAAGGCTCATGATTTGCGCTGTCGATTTCAACATACCATATCAAATCATTTGGAGTCCCATTCTTTGAAAGTATCCAGTCTTCAATTCCTTGGGTATTTTTTCCAATCCTAGCATATGCAAGGGCAACCTGCGCTGTATCTTTTAGCGTGCATGCTCCCTTTGGCCAGCATGAGCTCCCAGCGGCATTGTCTATTGTGCTTGTAAGAGAGCTTCTTGCTCCTAATGCAAGAGTTCCAAACACTGCCTCCTGCAACGAAAAGCTTGTCTTATTTTTTATCTGGTTCTCCAGGCATTGGTATGCTTTGTCAACTCCGGCAGTTGTTCCTATTACCGTAGTTGTAGTGGAAATTGTCCTGTTGACTCCAGAATCATTTATGGAATTATTAGCCGCACCCACCAAGGCGAGCAATAAAAAGATGCACGCGAACAACATTCCTTTTTTCATCTCACTTCCAGGTATATTTTGTTTAAAAATGTTCTTAATCTATCTTCTTCTTGCCTTTCTAAGTACCTCAACAATTGGGTTCTTTGCATCAGGCCTTTTGTCTATCAGGCCTATATCCTTGTAGAAGCTCTGGTTATCATAGTTTGGAGGAAGTATCTGTTTTTTCTGCTTCATGTGCCAGTCTATCTGGCTCCTTACATATCCCTCTTTCAATGGAGGATCATTTAATGCATTCCATGTCTTTATTTTTTCCTGTATGACTTCAGGTGAGAAATTCAATGACTTCAAGAAGGTTATAAGAATGAACAACCCTCTTTTTTTCCCATCCTTCAGTCCCCTAAGCAGTTTCTGTATCGGCTCTGGGAACATATCATCGCTTACATTTTTCACATCTATCTTGTCATACTTCTGTACTGCATAATCTCTCTTCCTGTCATACTTTTCATCCTGTGAAACTCTTGACTGTTTCCATTTTAATGCTTCCTGCAAAAGCTTTTTTGCCTCTCCCTCTTCCTGCTCCGGGACAAATTCCCTTATCTTTATTTGCATTGGATTCGCATCTTTTGGGGAAAAGGATTCAAGCTCCTCCTTTGTGAGCACAACGCTTGCAAGTGAGGTCTTCTCATGCAGAGAATATGGAGTCCTAAATAAATGCCTTGGAGCAACTAGAACTAAATCCAGTGCAGCAACTTTCTCTGCATGCACTCCCTTTACAGCCTCAAAATATTCAGGATACTTATCCGAACTTAAAGGCAGTTTATCATTATCAGGATCTTTTTCATATTCATCATAATAATATTCCTTTGTATCCTGCAACTCTAGCTCCCCCGCACAGCTATTGTTCAGGCATCTCAGCTTCCTTTTTGTTATTTTTGCATCTCTTCTTGTGATATTGAGTCCGCATGTGTTGCATGTGAACTTCATGATGAATCCTTTTTTTGCAGGCTTGCTTGATTTCGTGCATATGATCTCAAGCAATTCATCCTTTGATACATTTGTCCTTCTTTCAATCGCATCAAAATCAGTAAGTATTTCCCCAGCCTGCTTATTGTAATCCTTCCTTATGTAGTCCATAAGGTATTGTGAAATTGCCCTCGGCCATTCCGGAAACATATCCTTTGTCTCTTTCTCCTCATGGACTCTTGGAAATGCATTCCCTGCAATTATCAAATGGAATCCCTTGCTTCCCGAGAACTTAATCCCATAATTCTTTATCCCATGATGCTCCAATGCTGCAATTATTAGTTTAGCCGCAATCCTTGAGCAGTCAAGGAAAGGAGAATCAATATCAATCAGCAAGTCCCAGCTTTTCCTTGCATGGCTCATCTCATTCTGATTCATCTCGGAATTTATTGCCAGAGGGTCATGCCATAATTCTTCAGATCCGTGGAATGAAGTTGCGCCCTTATTCACTAGTCCCATAATGTCGGAAGGATACTGTAATGTATCCGGTCTCTTCCCAAATCCCTCAAAATATCTTGGGACAACCTCCCTATCCTTGGAAAATTTAAGCAACACTTCCTGAACTTTAGGGTTCGAATAATACATTTTTGTTATCGACCTTATTCTCTCTTCTTTTTCACTCATATTATTTCCATTCTGCCCGTCCTTATAGAGTTTATTGTACTGTAATAATATTTATAAGCGGTTCAAAAGTTATTTATTCATGTATCATCCAGAAGAGTATTTTAAGGTGCACTTTAGAGGTCCTCTCTGTAAAACTGCCCTTGATATAAATCCTAGGACCCCTATTCTTGCATTCAACAATGATTCAGAACAATCTGACAATCCTCTTCTCCTTCTTCCTCGAGACTATAAGATGAATTACTCAGACTATCTCCATTTGGATGTGGACACAGCGGCATGGATACATGAGCTTCCACTATCTGGAAAATTAGAGTTCAGATATGTAGGAAGCAAGTTCAGGCTAAGTGAGATGCTAAACATGTCGCACATCCCGACTCCCTTGTTTGGATATGGAGGAACGATAAAACTCACCCACGACCCTCGAAGGGCCTACAACAGTACAGATGATTCAAGCAACATTGTGTATGTTCCAACTGAAATTCTAACAGGCCGAAGGGCAATAAATGGCTTGAAAAAGATGAGTGAAAAATATTCTCTCCATCCTGCTGCATAACTCTTTCTCCATCACCATAATCCTTAAAAGCTCCGCCAGGTGAATACTAAAATGCAGCTAAAGCTTGAAAATCCAAAGATTTTTGCCGATATAGTATCTATAATCTCAGAACTAGTAACAGAGGTAAAGCTAAAGATAAATTCTGAAGGGATGTCTCTAACAGCAGTAGACCCTGCAAACGTTGCAATGGTTTATTTCAAGATCCCCGCAGACCTATTTTCCCAATTTGATATAAAGAAACAGGAGATTATAGGAGTCAACCTTGAAAGCCTTAAGGCAGTATTAAGAAGAGTAAAGCCAGGAAGCTCATTGCTGATTGAGAGACATGAGAACATGCTTAAGCTTGGAATAGCAGACAGGATAAAAAGAGATTTCTCTCTTGCACTTCTAGATATTGAGGCAGAGGAAAAAGAAATGCCTCACTGGGAATTCAACTCTGTAATCAAGATGAACGCAGAGTCATTTGTAGAGGTAGTTGAAGACTGCGCAATAGTCTCGGATGCCTGCACTTTCGTTGCAGAACCTGACAAGTTTATCGTAGAAGCTCACGGGCTAAACTCCGCAAGAGCAGAATTCTCCTCAGATGAACTGGAAATCCACTCAGGAAACTCCCTTGCCAGATTCTCCCTTGAATATCTTAACAAATTCGTAAAAGGAGCGAAGATCTCATCAAAAGCCACTCTCTCATTCTCAGATAATCATCCAATGAGGATTGATTTCCCAACAGGAAACGTCATCCTCTCTTTCGTTCTAGCGCCTCGAATCGAACAGGAAGATTAACTCTTTATACTTTCTATCCTCTCTATAACTATGCTCCTTAAGGAAAGAAAACTCCAAACACTATTTAAAATAGGAATCATCTACAAGGGAATAACTGCAGTCCTAGAGCTTATTGCAGGAACACTTCTCCTTTTCATCAGCCAAAACACAATAACTAGGGCAGTAATCTCCCTAACACAGGAGGAAATTGCAGAAGACAGCAGGGATTTCATTGCAAATCATCTTTTGCAGGCTGCTTCATATCTATCCCTTAGCATAAAGATCTTCATTGCCCTCTATCTCATTGCTCATGGAATAGTCAAGCTCTACCTTATGTATGGTCTCATCAAGAAAAGACAATCAGCATATCCTATCTCAATTGCCTTCTTTACCATTTTCTTATTATACGAATTCTATCGTTATGAGCTCAACCATTCAGCATGGCTTATTGTCCTAATGATACTAGATGTAATATTCATCTCTCTTCTTTTACACGAATACAGAAGAATCAATCCTTGAAAATCTTAGATATCTCGTACTTCTCGCCACTCTTAAGTATAGCAACATTTGCATGATCAACATCATGATAATTTCTATATATCCTATAATTCTCATGGTGCTTCCCAGCGGAAAGCCTTATATTGATTACTCCTATTCTTGTCGGCTCTATTACAATATCCTCAAGCTCATGTGAATTTCTTCCAGGTCGAAATGAAAATTGGATGTAATGTCGTGAGTCGTTTGTTGCAGGGGCTATCAAGACAATTTTTTCCTTTGCATCCATTCTTGCAGCAACTATATGGTGGACAAACTCGCTTCCAACTATCTTTATTCCTTCATGTGCAAGGTATTCAAGATCTTCCTGGATTTTTGTTTTGCTCATTGTTTAAAGAGTTCAGCAAGCTGGAATGTCTTTCCTGCGTGATCGAACAATCTTTCAGTCATAGAATCTACTTTTTTCCTGCTTCTGAATATGTAATAACTGCCTGATGTAAGTTCGACGTGTACATAAGGCTCTACTCCTATTTCTATCTTTCTAACCCTCTTATCAAGATTGTTCCTTGGTGGATGATAAGACAGTGCAATGTCCACCTCATCCCCTCTCTTTATATTTGGAGCAATATAAACAGCATTCCTGCCAGTCTCTTTTACAGACATTGCAATAATGCTCGGAGTCGTAACTTCAGCTATCCTTATCCCGGCCTTTTGCAGGTTCTCAAGTTTCTCATCAAGTGTGTATTTCATGCTTAACCACCCCGGTTTGACCCTATTTAAACCTCTCCTTTCAACAATCATGTTGTATTATGCTAATTTCTATACCATAATGCTTAATACACCAATTTTACATTAACAGAGATGAAAGTCAACTTGCTATCCTTAATTCTTCTCTCTGCAGGATGTACATCATCGCATAAAGAATCAGATAAATTCCTATGGAGTCATATCAATTCCCATCCATCTATCCCTGCAACCCAACCAACAACACAACCCTCCGAGGATTCTCCAAAGCCAATGCAGCATATATCTTCAAGAGAATATCTAGCACATCGCTCTCCTCGAGATAGACTTCCAGGACAAAAGGATTATCATCAGGAAAGGTACGCAGTCCAGCGATTCAATGATGCATTTAACCTCAAGGGCCCAACACAGCTCCGAAGCAGAAAGAACGAACTTACCTTCCACGAAAAAGAATACGATAATATAGGCCTCGTCAAAGCAGGCTTCTTCAGAAGAGAAGATACATACATTCTAGGATTCGTAATTTTTCCCTAGTATTCGTAATGCCCATAATCCTTCACAGGCATCCCAATAGTCCATATACCTAAATCTCTTAGTTTCTTTATTCTTTGAATATTGTCTCCTCTCATGAATGTCTCAGACATCTTGTCGAAGTCATATTCTCTAGGAAGCTGATGCTCATTTATTGAAAGAAGGAGATCTTGCCTAGAAGTCCCAGCATACTGGATATTGTATCCCACATTAAATCCCCAATTTGTATTTGTAGGCACAAGCACGAGCTTTGTTTCATCATTAACCAGCCCCAGGACCCTCTCCATCTCAGGAGAACTGATCTTCACATCCAAGTTCGAATGCCTAATCTTCATTCGCCTCGAATGCCCAGATATGTTAGCTCTTAATGTCATATCATATGGCTCCTCATGGATCCTACCATCAAGTGATTTCAAGAACTGCAAGTCAGCATTCCCTGCTTCCAATATGCTCGGAGGGAACGTGACATTCATCTCTCCTTATGGTTTGAGGTGTATAAAAATATTTGTGTAATACAATTTTCTGTAGGTTTTGAAGTTTGTAGAGATTCATTTTCGTAAGATCTAAATATATACTATACCCGTATTTTTATGGATTCAAAGTTTGAAAAATGGATTTCAAGGCCTGATTGCCTATGAAAAAAATAAACTCTTTAGAAAAGAAAAAGGAAGATAAAATAGGATTTTCTAATTTACCAAAAAACGATAAAATTTTATTTATAATTCTGTCTATTTTGTGGTTTGCAGCGCTAATATTCCTTTTTTATTATTTCTTAGACATTTCTAGGAGGAACTTTGGAGCTCTTGAGGTGGCTATGTTCGTCTTTCTGATAGTAGCCGCTGCTTACTTCTCAATTGTATTTTACATTCTAGTAATCTATGACCATTTTATGGCTTTGCCTAAAAAGTTTTTGAAATTAAAGTCAACAAAAAATATTAACAATAAAAAATTTAATCATTGGTTATATATTTCCATCTCGCTGATGATCTTCTTAGCTATAGTAGGAACGCTATCTCTTGATATTGCTATAGGAAATAATTTTCAAAAATTAAATCTCCTTAATGAAAGCTTTTCTCCTGTAGGGACAATAAAGTGTAAAAGTTCATCCTCAGCATTTTTGGTTGGAGATATTATTAGTTGTAATATCGAATCTCGGATCAAGATTACAAATAAAACTGATATGATTCGTTTAACATTAAGAGACGATTCTATTCGAGTCTTTTCCTTAGAAGAAGGATACTTCATACCTCCACAAGGAGTTAAATATATCTATTTTGAGAGGCAAGGAATAGATGCTAGGGGCAATTTTCGGAAATTTACTGTAGGATATCCAGAAGCATTTTTAGACGAGACTGAATTTAGGCAGCACAAGCAAAAGTTTATTACATATATGTTTGGATTGCTATCTCTTATTTTTATTACAACTCCTGCAGCAATATTGTGCCTGAGAAGTTTATACAGAGATGATTGAAGATCTCGAGGAAAAGTATGATAAAGAAAACCATCAATTATGAGATTTTTATTCTTCTCTTTGGTACTAGATTTTCTATTCCTAGTAAAGAAGAGGTTTTTCTTTATCACATAGCTCCACTTATCTCACAAGAATCACACAATGCTATAATTTCCTTAGGAATAGCGATTATCTGGATTTTAGTATCTACTGCGTCGTTGGTCGCATTCGTAAGTATATTGTTGAAACTAAAGAAAATGAGAGGGATACTTACAGCTAGTCATTGGTGTAATATGCTATGGGCTTCCTTTTTAGGTTTAGTTATAGGTGAGATCATAAGACGAATAATCTTTTAGAATTTATACACAGAAACTAGTCCCTACACAAAGCCGCGTCGCCCATAACCTTTAAATACCCTCGAAATTATGAAAAATAGAATCTAATTATAAGCTTGCTCTGATAAGGCATGCTTAACATACCGGTTGGTTCACACGGTATAAGGTCGAGTTGCGCCAAAAACAACAATGGAAACAAATGGCAAAGTTATCAAGACCGCGAAGCGGAACATTACAGTTCTGGCCCCGTAAAAGGGCGGAAAAACATCTTCATAGAGTGAACTGGGAAACTCTTGACAACCACAAGGCTGAGGCTGAGGGCGTTCTTGGATTTATTCTTTACAAGGCTGGGATGGCATCTGCAATGATTAAGGATGACACTCCTAATTCAATGACAAAGGGAAAGAAGATTGTTGTTCCCGTTACAATTCTTGAAGCTCCTAACATGAAGATCTTCTCAATAAGGTTCTACAAGCACACCCAGGTGATAAAGGAAGTTGTTGTTTCTCATGACAAGGAGCTTAAGCATATCCTTAAAGTCCCTAAAACATTAAAATCAATTGATTCTGAAGTTCCACAAGAATATGATGATGTTCACCTTATTGCATACTCTCTTCCCTCTCAAACAACTGTTAAAAAAGTTCCAGATGTGATTGAACTTGCTATCCACGCGAAGGACAAGCTTGCTTTCGCCAAATCTCTTATCGGCAAAGAGATCTCTCTTAAAGACTTCTTGAATAAGCATGATCTGCTTGATGTCAGAGGACTAACAAGAGGAAAAGGACTTGTTGGCCCTGTAAAAAGATTTGGAATCACTCTTAAAGGTCACAAATCTGAAAAGGGAGTAAGAAGACCAGGATCTCTATCTCCATGGCATCCAGCCAGAGTAACTTTCCATACGCCTCATGCAGGACAGCTTGGAATGTTCTCAAGAATTCATTACAATCTTAAAGTATTAACATCAAACTCTATTTCTCAAAAGAATATCAATCCTGGAACAGGATTCAAGCACTATGGAAAGATCCTTGGAAACTATCTTGTTGTTCTTGGAAGCGTTCAAGGCCCTGTAAAAAGACAAGTTTTGGTTACACCTTCATTCAGGCCTACGAAATTACAGGCTAAGAAAAAATATGAATTTTTGGAGTTAGTATGAAGCTAAAAGCAACAGTATACGATCTATCAGGAAATAAAAAGGGAGAGTTAGAACTTCCAGCATTCTTCTCAAATCCTATTCGAGCAGACATAGCTGCAAAATCATTTGAAACCTGGAAAATGATGAATCAGCATCTTTATTCAGGATACAAAGAAGCAGGAAAAAGACATTCAGCTTCTGGAACAATCTCTCACCAGAGACATGACTGGAAGGGACATTATGGAAAGGGAATTTCAAGAGTTCCAAGAAAGACAATGAATAGAAGAGGGACTCAATTCTTTTGGGTTGCCACAGAAGTTTCAGGAACACGAGGCGGAAGAAGATCTCATACTCCTCTTGGATTCAGAGCTCCAAGAAAAATAAACTATAAGGAAATGCAGATGGCCTTGCATTCAGCATTTGCAGCAACAGCAAGTGAGAAATATATCCAGCAGAGATATTCAAGTCTTGAGAATGTAAAGACAGCATTTCCAATTGTTGTTGAATCAGTTCCTGCAAAATCAAAAGATGTTCTAATTCTTCTTAAGAAGATTCTTGGAACACTTCACGATCTAACACCAAGAAGAAAGAGTGTAAGACCAGGAAAAGGAAAACTAAGAGGAAGAAAATACAAGTCTTCTGCAGGATTGCTTGTAGTAAAAGGAAAAGACGAGAAAGTTCAAATGAAGGGTCTTGACATCAGGACAGCAAGAGAGGTATCAATTGCAGATTTGTATCCTCTTGGAAGACTAACAATATTCACTCACAAAGGAATGGAGGAGCTAAAAAATGTTGCTTAGGCCTGTAACTTCTGAAAAAGCAGTAAAGCTTATCGACGTAGATAACACTCTATTGTTCGAGACAGAAAGAAGAATAAACAAGGATGAAATAAAAAAAGAGGTTGAATCTGTATTCTCTGTTAAAGTCCAGGCAGTTAGAACACTAATTAGAAACAACAAGAAATTCGCATTCGTTAAACTTAAGAAGGAGAACCCGGCAATTGATATAGCTACCAAGCTGGGAATGATCTAATGGGAAAAAGAATTATATCACAGGCACGAGGTAAGGGAAGCTTATCCTACCGAGTAAGAAGAAAGGCATTCATGCATAAGATAAAGTATCCGATGCATGACGGAGAGGCAGAGATAGTAAGTTTGATTCATTCAGCAGGTCACACCGCTCCATTGATGAGAGTGCAGATAGGAAATGAAGCATTTATCAACCCTGCATTCAAAGGCGCAGTAGTGGGACAGAAACTAACTATCAACGCACTAGAAATAAAAGATGGAAACATCCTCATGCTAAAGAATGTTCCTGCAGGAACTCATATTTACAATATTGAAAATAATCCTGGAGACGGTGGAAAAATGATCCGTGTTGGAGGATCAAGCGCTACCGTTGCAAAGAAGCATGAGCACAATAAAGTTTCAGTAATCATGCCAAGCAAGAAGGAACTAATACTATCAGGCGACTGCCGTGTCACAGTTGGAGTGATTGCAGGAGAGGGAAGAACAATGAAACCATTCATAACAGCAGGAAGAAAGTTCTGGAAGATGAAGACAAGAAATAAGTTATGGCCTAGAACCTCTGCAGTAAAGATGAACGCAATTGATCATCCATTTGGATCTGGTAGAGGAAAGAGAATCAAGTCAAAGATTGCCAAGAGAAACGCTCCTCCAGGAAGCAGAGTAGGACATATTAGACCAAGCCGAACAGGGAGGCGCAAGTAATGGCTGAGGAAGTACAGAGAACAAAAGAACCTTTGATAAGGGGAAAGACTCTAGAGCATTTGAAATCTCTAGATGTGCGAGAGTCAGCAAAATATCTTCCTGCAAGAAGCAGAAGATCTATACTGCGCCACTTTGAGGTTGTTGAAGAATTCATAAAGCGATGCGAGAAATACAAAGCAAAGAACAAGAAGATAAAGACTCATTTGAGAGATATTGTTATTGTTCCTAAGCTTGTTGGATTCTCAATTGGAGTCTACAACGGAAAGCAATTCGTTGAGGTTCAGATAAGCTCACAAATGATAGGTCATAGATTAGGAGAATTCTCCCCTTCAACAGGAACAGTCAAGCACAGCGCTGCAGGAATAGGAGCAACAAAGAGCTCAAGAGCTCAGAAGAAGTAAAATGGAAAGAACAAATACAGTACAATCACACGCCAAGAAGGACACTCCACAGCCAAAGCCAGCAGTGCACGAGCATGCTCATCCTGAAAAGAAAGAAGATAAAAAGGAAGAGCAGAAGACAGAGCACACACATGATAATAAGGAAAAGCATGAGCACAAGCCAGCAGAAGTCAAGAAAGAGGTTCCTAAAGTTCCAAAGAAAGACTTTGCTATTGCACATGGTCTTGGAATGCATGCCTCAAAGAAGCACTGCATGTATATCTCAAGCTTCATCAAGGGAAAGACCATTGATGCTGCGATCCGAGATCTGGAGCAGGTCATAAAGATGAAGAGAGCAGTTCCATTCAAAGGGGAAATACCACATAGAAAGGGAAAGGGAATGATGTCAGGAAGATATCCTGTAAATGCTTCAAAACTGTTCATTACTCTATTGAAAGGATTGAAGGGAAATGCAATAGTAAATGGAATGGACATTGACAAGACAAAGATTGAATTATCTTCATCAAGCTGGGCATCAAGGCCTCAGCGTCGTGGTGGAGTAAGAGGAAAGCGAACCAACGTACTTATAAAGGCTCAGGAGATGAAATCATAATGGAAGAGAAAAAGTTCGTTGCATTCAAGAAAGAAGAATTAGGAGTGAAAGAATACATCAAGCGAGAGCTAGGAAAAGGAAGAATCAGTACAGTTGGAATTGAATACACTCCAGTTGGAGAAAAAATAATCATTGCTACAAGCAAACCAGGACTAGTAATTGGAAGAAGAGGGGAAAAAATTGATGAGTTAACAAGAGTATTGAAGAAAAGATTCAAGCTTGACAATCCTCATATTGAGATTCGAGAGATAATGGAGCCTTTATTAGATGCACAGCTTGTTGCTGATGAGATTGCATTGCTTTTGGAAAGGAAAGGATCATTGAAATTCAAGGTTATTGCATACAAGATGCTTCAGGAGATAATGAAGATGGGAGCCATGGGGGCAGAAATAGTATTAGCAGGAAAATTACCTTCAGAAAGAGCCAGAAGCTGGAGATTCTCTCAAGGCTATCTTAAAAAGACAGGAGACCCTGCAAAAGTTGTTGACAGGGCAATGTCTCAGGCAATAACTCTTCCAGGAGTTGTAGGAATTTCAGTCAGCATCTTGCCTCCAAACGCGCATATTCACGATAGAATTGTTGTTGATGAAGCAATGAGAGCTAAAGTAAGGCTTTCCGCAGCAACCAAAGATATAATCCCAGAGCCTAAGGCAAAGAAGGGAGGAAAAAGATAATGGCAGTATTAAAAGCAAAAGACGCAAAGAAAATGAGCACTGAGGAAAAGAAATCAAAACTTAAGGAACTAAAGATGGAACTGATAAAATCTCAGGTAGGAGCAAACAAGACAAATGCAAAAACCAGGGAAATAAAGAGAGCTATAGCAAGAATAATGACATTCACAAATCAGGAGGTGAAGACGAAATAATGGATATAGACCCCAGATTCGGCCTTCCGAATGAAGAGGATGTTTTGGAGGAAATCGCAAAGAGCGACCAGAAGATCAGCGTATCTACTGTATCAAGAAGATATGGAAAGATAATCACCCTTGTTTCAGGCTTCGACAAGAGCCTTGATATTAAGGCAACCGCAAAAAAGCTCAAGGAAGAGCTTGCATGCGGGGGAACGGTCAAGGACGGAATCATCGAACTTCAGGGAAACCACAAGAAAAGCGTTCGAGCGGTTTTGGTGAAGATGGGATTCCCGGAGGATTCAATTTCAGATTAACATGGCAAAGAAACCACAAAAGCAAGTAGAGAAGAAGGAAACAAGATCAGACTTTTTAGTAGGAACTCGAGGAAGAATATTCGAGGGTTTCGTGACAAAGAAGTTCCCAACTAGAGTTGTAATTGAATTCGAAAGGACAATCTATGTTCAGAAGTATAAGAGTTTCTACAAGAAACAGACAAGATTGCATGCAAGACTTCCTGAAGGCATGGACATCAATGTAGGAGACTACATTCAGATAAGAGAATGCAGGCCGCTAAGCAAGATAATTCATTTCATGGTTGTAAAGAAAGTTAGATCTCCTCAAAATATTAAGGAGGCAAAAGCATGAAGGCAATTAATGCAAGGGCAACACGAGGATTAAATCTGGGAAGCTATGTTGTAGCTGCAGACAATTCTGGAGCTAGAATTGTAAAGATAGTTAGCGTAAAGCACGGAAAATCAAAGAAAGGAAGACAGCAGTATGCAAAGATGGCTGACTGGGTTAAGGTTTCAGTCCGAGCTGGAAAGCCAGACATGAAAGGGCAGGTATTTGATGCAGTTGTTATTCGACAGAGAAAGCCCTACAGGAGAAAGACCGGGGAAAGAGTATGCTTCGAAGATAATGCTGTTGCATTATTGAAAGATGAGAAGGGAAATCCAAAAGGAACTCAGATTAAAGGACCAGTCTCAAGGGAAGTGCATGAGAGATGGGCTCAGGTTGCAAAGATTGCGGAGGCAGTATTATAATGAAACCACTTACATTTGAAGAGGTTCTTGCAGAATGCGACAGATTTACAGCACTGCATCAATCAGGAAAGATGTCTGAGCACTCTAGCAAATATGCGCAACTAATGACTCAACTTGACTATATGATACAGACAGGCCATCTAGGACATGCAAGATTGCTTGTTGATACAATACGTCATGACTCACTTAGCTATTTATTTAGAACAGACCCTAACTATGATCCTTCAAACCCTCTTCCCCCTGAAGAGCAGCAGCTTATTGACCTCGCCCAAGGAAAATACAATTCCGCTTTAGAGCTTTCCAACAATGTTAATAAAAGTACAGGAGTTGCAGCATGAAAACTGAAAAGGAATATCCCCAAATGAGTAGAAATTATAGCGCTTTTGCAAATATAATGGCCGCGCTTGAAAAGCAAGATAGTAAAATACGAGAATATAGAATGCGGATGAACGCGGACGTTGATCTTCCTGGCAAGGAACTATTGCGCTATGATGATCTAAGGGAACTTATAGTAGACTTCATGAGTCAACCTCTGCCCTCGCATTATGATGAGCTTATCTCTCTCGTGAGCCGTCAACTGAGGAAGTGTGGAAATGAAATCGTTTCTCTAGCTCAAATTGCAGCAGGACGTTTGGAAGGTAACAATTAACATGAAATCAGAATTTTCAACATCATGGTTATCAAGCTCTCAGGTAAGGAAGCAGAGAAAGTATAGGCATAACGCTCCTCTTCATATCAGGCATAAGTTTTTAAGCGCTCATCTATCCAAGCTTTTACGCCAAAAACATGGCAAGAGAAGTCTTCCCCTCAGGAAAGGGGATGAGGTGCTTGTCATGCGCGGAAGCTTTAGAAAGAAAAAAGCCAAAGTCACTTCTGTCAACGTTAAAAGATCACGAGTTGCCCTTGAAGGAATTCAAAGGACAAAGAAAGATGGAACAAAAGTCAACGTCTACTTTGATCCAAGTGTTCTTCTTATAGAGACATTGGTATTGGACGACAAGAAGAGAATTACAGAAGCGAATAATCAAAAGAGTGAGAAAAAAGAATCAAAGGAGAAACCAAAACATGCATCAGACAAGGCAGGAAACAAGCACTAGATTACCAATCCCAAGAAAGGGAACAAAATATGTAGCAAGAGCTATTGAGAGCGTCCAGAATTCTGTTCCTGTAGTTATTGCAGTCCGAGATATGCTTAAGCTTGCAAGAACTGCAAAGGAAGTTCGAGAGATGATAAAAGAGAAGTTGCTTAAGATAAACGGAAGGACAGTATATGATTACAGGGAAAGCATAAAGCTATTCCATATATTCGAGGCAGGAAAGAGCTATCAGCTTACTCTTCTTACAACAGGAAAATTCGCATTCGAGGAGACAAAGTCTCATGAGAGGTTATGCAAGGTAGTTGGGAAGAAACTTGTAAGCAAGGGAAAGGTCCAGCTTCATCTTCACGACGGATCAACACTTATTTCCCCAGGAAATGTAAAAGTTGGAGACTCATTCTATATTGATTTCGCAGGAAAAATAAAGAAGCATGTCTCTCTGGAGAAAGGAAAGTCTGCTTTTGTATTCTCTGGAAGATATAAGGGAATGAAAGGAAAAATCGAGGGTGTCAAAGATCATGTTGTTTCAATCAAATTTGATGATTCTGTTGCAGAGCTTGAACAGAATAGGATGGCAGTACTATGAGCCTAGATGCCAGTTATAATTTGATAAGCTTTGGAAGAACTATCAGGACGATGGAAATATATGTGAAGGCAGGAGACACCAATATGGCAGATTCAAAAAATAATGAACACACAGAAGCAGCAGTATATCATTATAGAAATGCTATCAATGTAGGAAGAGCATTTATGGATTCAGAGTTGCCAGACAAATATATTCCATTTATAGAGCATGTACAGAAAGAAGTGGATGGCATAGCTGCAAAAATAATCAAGATTGGAGGATCCTTCCCCGTAGGATCAGAACTATGAAAGCTAAAACTGAAATGAAAGAACAAACACCTCATGGGATGAAAGAAGCATTTATTGAAAAGATAGTATTAAGCGTCGGAGGCACAGAAGACAGTCTGAAGAGAGGAGTGCGATTGCTTCAGGTAATCTCTGCGATGAAGCCACAGATTCTTGTTTCTCAAAAAAGAATTCCTGATTTTGATGTCAGTCCAGGTCTTGAAGTTGGAGCCAGAGTAACAATAAGGGGAAAGGAAGCCATTGATCTTCTTAGAAGATTGCTTGGAGCTGTTGACAATCAGATAAAGAAGAAACAGATATCTGAAAATCATTTTTCATTCGGAATAAGCGAATATATTGAAATTCCCGGAATGGAATATCATAGAGATATAGGAATAAGAGGAATGAATATTACGGTTGTTTTTGCTAGACCAGGATTGCGTGTAAAGAGAAAGAAGATAAAGCAGGGAACAATACCGAAGAGACAGCACATTTCACAGGAAGAGATAATCAAATTTATGGAGGCTCATTTCAAGACGGAATTCACATGACAGCAAGCGACTGGAACAAGATATTGAAGCAATTAAGAAGCAAGCCTGCAGTCATGCAGAAGTTCATTCGCCATAACAAGCCAAAAGACAGGAAATTTGGAATCGCAGCAAAGAAATGCGAGCGATGCGGAAGATTTGGCGCTCACCTCAAACAATATAATCTAAACTTATGCCGACAGTGCTTCAGGGAAATTGCTGAAGAGATCGGCTTCCACAAATACAGCTAAAATGAGTCAAGATATAGTATCAGACGGATTGAATCAGATAATGAATGCAGTCAGAGCTGGAAAGCACTCTGTTCATCTTAAGCACCATTCACGAATGTTGCTCTCAGTCCTAGCTCTTGCAAAGCTTAGAGAATATGTAAAGGCCTACAAGCTTGAGAATGGAGTATTGATTGTTGAAGTAGGAAGGCTTAACGGATGCAGGGCAATCAAGCCTAAGTATATGGTTACAGTAGATAACTTTGAAGAATACGTCAAGAGATATCTTCCTGCAAAAGATCTTGGAATAATCATTGTCTCAACCTCACAAGGATTGATGACTCATCAGACCGCTCAGCAAAAGAATTTGGGAGGAAGCTTAATTGCTTATTTCTACTAATGAGAGAAAAATTTTCAGAAAAAGTACCCTTGCCAGCAGAAGTTGAATGTGAAGTGAAGGGAAGAAAGATAGTCATAAAGAAGGGAAACCAGGAGATCTCAAAATCAATAGATGTATCATCGATAAGGGCAAAAGTAGAGGAGAATCATCTTGTTTTCGAATGTGATGATGCAAACAAGAATCACATCAAGGTCATAAGGTCTTACATGGCTCACGTAAGGAACATGATTGCAGGGCTTCACGAGCCGTTTGTCTACACATTGCAGGCAGCGAATGTACATTTCCCTATGACTCTTAAGATTGAAGGGAAAAAGCTTCTTATCAACAATTTCCTAGGAGAGAAGAAGCCTAGAATTGCAGAGATAGTAGACAATGTTAATGTCGATGTGAAAGGACAGGTAATTACAGTAACTTCATCTGAGAGAGAAAAGGCAGGACAGACAGCAGCCAATATAGAGAAGGCGACAAAAGTAAGGAACAGGGACAGAAGAGTTTTCCAGGATGGAATTTACATTACCGATAAGCCGGGGAGGAATGTATAATGTCAAAGCGATTTGTAAGAACAGACAGTAATAGATTCCTTAAGCTAGGCAAGAAGCGAAAGAAAGGAAGAGTATGGAGAAGGGCAAAGGGAATTCACAGCAAGATAAGAAGAAGAAGGAGAGGATATCCTGCAATCCCTATTATAGGATACGGAACTCCAAGAGCTACTGCAGGAACAATCCAGGGGAAGAAGCCAGTGTTAGTGCACAACCTAGATGAAATGAAAAATCTTGGAAAAGATTCAATTATAATTATTGCAAGAGTCGGAGCAAGAAAGAAACTTATGATAATAAAGAAAGCAGAAGAAATGAAAATCCCAATATCTAATATTGGAGGCAAAAAATGAACCTACAAAAGAAAAAGGCTCTTACAGCAAGAACAATGAATGTAGGGGAGTCAAGAGTTACATTCAACATAGGAAGGCTTGATGAGATAAAAGAAGCAATTACAAAGCAAGACATCAGGGATTTAATAGCAAGCAAGGCAATCACAATCAGGCCAATAAAAGGAAGAAGGGCTGTAGTAAAAAGAAAATCCCGTCGTGGATTAGGAAAAGTCAGAAGGCGCCCTGGAGCAAGAAAGCAGGAATATGTAAAGCTCACAAGAAAGCTGAGAGGTTATCTAGCTCAGGCAAAGGCAAAAGGCAAACTACCATTGGACAAATACTATATATTAAGGAAGGAAATACGTGCAAGAGCATTTAGGGATCTTGCACACATGAAGGAAAGGATGGAAACAATATGAAGACAATACGAAGAAGAAGACAGGAAGGAAAAACAGATTATAAGGCAAGACTAGCCCTGCTCAAATCTGAAAAGCCAAGGCTTGTAGTCAGAAAGACAAATCGCGCAATAATCGCTCAGATTGTAGAGACAGATGGAGCCCAGGATAAAATTATCGTCGGAATTACATCTCACTCTCTTCTTACTCATGGATGGCCAAAGGAACTTCAAGGAAGCCTTAAGAGTCTTCCTGCAGCATATCTTACAGGGTTGCTTCTTGCAAACATGGTGAAGAGCAAGGCGAAAGAAGCAGTCTTGGATATAGGAATGAACAGAAACGTTCATAAATCAAGGCTGTATGCGGTTCTTCAGGGAGCTGTTGATGGAGGCCTAAATGTGCCTCATGATCCTGCAGCATTGCCCTCTCATGAAATGCTCAAAGGCAACGCAAAGCTTTCAAAAGTTTTTGAGTCAGTCAAGCATTCATTGCATCCTAAGGAGAAGAAATAATGGCACAGAAAGAAACAAAGAATGAACCAAAAGAACTGATTGAAGCAGTTCCTGAAGAAGTTGAAAAGCTTGAGCAGGATGCAGCTGTCACGGAAATAGTTCCTGAAATAAGAGTAGAGGAGCTTTCTGCAGAGGAAAGACAGAGGGAAAATCAGCGAATGACTGTCGACAAATGGATTCCAAAGACTGCCCTCGGAAAGATGGTGAAGTCAGGAAAATTCAAGAGCTTTGACGAGGTGCTTGCTTCAGGAAAGAAAATCTTGGAGCCTGAAATCATTGACGCTCTTCTTCGTGTTGAAACAGATCTTCTATTAATCGGCCAGGCAAAAGGAAAATTCGGAGGAGGAAAGAGAAGAGCCTGGAGGCAGACTCAGAAGAAAACTAAAGAGGGAAACGTAGTCACATTCTCATGTATGGCAGTCGTAGGAGACAGGAACGGCCATGTTGGTGTAGGAACAGGAAGGGCAAAAGAAACTCTTCCTTCAAGGGAAAAGGCATTCCGCCAGGCAAGATTGAATCTTATCAAGGTCAAGAGGGGATATGAAACAAAGGAAGCAGGCAATACAGATGCTCATACAGTTCCTTTTGTTGTAGAAGGAAAATGCGGAAGCGTCAGGATGAAATTAATTCCAGCTCCAAGAGGAACAGGACTTGTCGTTGGAGACGAGGCGAAGAAGATACTTAGGCTGGCAGGGATAAAGGATGTCTATGGAGTCACAAGGGGACAGACAAGAACAACATTCAATGTCGCAAAAGCATGCATGGAGGCGTTGGCTAAAACCAATACAATGAGATGATTATAGTAATAAGAATATCAGGATTAGTTGAAGTGCCAAGCGATGTGCAGGAAACACTATTCAGATTAAGGCTGAGAAGGAAATATTCTGCCGTGCTCATGAATGAGTCTCCAGAGGCAAAAAAGATTCTGCAGAAAGTAAGAAACTTCGTTGCATACGGAACTATATCAAAGGAAACGCTGCATGACCTTCTTGCCAAAAGAGCGGTCTCTACCAAAAAGATCAATGTTCCTGAAGTTATTGAGCATCTTGCAAAGAAGAACCTTGCAGATCTTGGGATAAAGCCTTTCTTCAGGTTGCACCCTCCTAGAGGCGGAATAAATTCAAAGGCTCACTACCCTATAAAGAAGGGAGTTCTTGGAGATAATAAAGAATCAATAAATGATCTAGTAAGGAGGATGTTATAATGGCTGGAGAAATAAAGCCAGAGGTTGGAAGAGTGTATCCATTATATGTTCCGGGTAGAGAATATTTGTCGAGTGGAAAAACACAGCCTGCAGTATATATTGGAAAGCATCCAGCAACTACTCATTTATTTCTTAGGATGGAAAAGCCAGAAGGTCATGTCTTTGCCCGTTTCTCAGAGCAGAGCGAAATAGAAATATATTGCGCACGAACAAACAATACAACCTTGAAAGAAGTATGGGAATCCGAAGGAGAAGACGGACCATGCTGGCCAATAGGAATAGAGACTTCACGACTTACAGAATATATTCCTTCACGTGAAGATAAACAATTCATTTTGAAATTAATGGGAGGAAAAGCAATATGAGAGTAAAAAGAAGGAAGAAGGCATCACGGTATAGAGGAAGTCACACTCATGGTAGAGGTTTCAAGAAGAAAGCTAGAGGTTCTGGACATCAGGGAGGAAAAGGAATGGCTGGAACTGGAAAGAGAGGAGACGCAAAGAAAACTCTCATTCTTAATATGGACGAGAGATACTTCAAAAGGGATAAAGCTCTGCGAAGGGGAACAATTGCTCCGAAGCTAGAAGCGATGAATCTTGAGGCAATTTCACGTCATATACCTTCACTGATGAAGAAAGGGTTTGCAAAAGAAGTCAAGGGAGTATTTGAGATAAACCTGAAGGGATACAAGGTTCTTGGAGAGGGAAATGTTCATCAGAAGCTTGTAATTACAGCAGACGCAGCATCAAAATCCGCAATTGAAAAAGTCAAGAAAGCCGGCGGGGAAATTATCATCAAGCAATAGACAATCTTTAAAAACTCGTTTTCTGTACAAGAATAATGGTGCCTGACATACGACCTATTGTTTACAATCTTCCTGAAGTCAGGAAGCCTAGCGAAAAGAAACTCAGCTTTAATGTTAAACTGAAGTGGACTCTAATTATTCTTGCTGCTTTTTTCGTCCTTGCAAATATACCATTATATGGCCTTGCAAAAAATTCTCTTGATAGATTTGAATATCTTGCTATAATTCTTGGAACAGACTTTGGAAGCGTCATCAGCCTTGGTATAGGTCCTATTGTTATGGCTTCCATTATCCTTCAGCTTCTTGTAGGTTCAGGTATAATGAATATTGATACGAAGACAGAAGAGGGAAAAAGATATTTCCAGGGACTTCAAAAGCTTGGAGTAGTCTTCTTCATAGTATTCGAGGCAATGGTCTATGTTCTTATGGGAGGATTGCAGGCAAATCCTGGATTCACAGGAATTGTAATTCTTCAATTAATTCTCGGAGGAGTTGCAATTGTATTGATGGACGAAGTGACTACCAAATGGGGATTTGGCTCTGGAGTTTCATTATTCATCGTCGCTGGAGTTGCATGGAGACTTGTTGCAGGCCTTATACAGTTCTTAGGTCCAACAGGAGAGAACTGTCTTGCTGACTTTTCAGGAACACCTTGTGCAGGTAATTTGCTTATCATTCTTCAGTCAATCATCAATGGAGATCCTGCACAGGCAACAGTTGCCGTCGTGACAATTCTTGTAACTGCAATCATCTTCGTTGCAGTAGTATGGGCACAAAGCCTTAAAGTTGAGATTCCTCTTTCATATGAGAAAGTAAGAGGGTATGCAGTCAAATGGCCTCTGCAGTTCTTCTATGCATCTAACCTTCCAGTCATACTTACCGCCGCACTTGTTGCGAATCTTCAGCTCTTTGGAGGTCTTCTTCAGACCTGGCTTGGACATGCAACGTTCCTAGGAAGCTTCTCTCAGGGAGTGCCTGTCTCGGGACTTGCATACTGGCTCGGAAGCTCTAACCTCGCCCAGGCGCTAATTAAAGGAAGTCTTCAGGGCTCTCAAGTATTGCAGGCAATAACCCATCTTATTTTCTATATGTTATTCTCTGCAGTGTTTGCAGTATTCTGGGTAAAGACTTCAGGAATGGATGAATCAAGCCAGGCAAAGAATATTCTTGGCTCTGGATTACAGATCCCTGGATTCAGAAAAGATCAGAGAGTTTTGGAATCAATATTGAAGAGATATATCATGCCTCTTACAATTATGGGTGGTCTTGCAATTGGACTATTAGCCTCTCTTGCTGATACACTTGGAGCGCTTACATCAGGAACGGCAATTCTTCTTGCAGTCACAATAATATATCAGCTGTATCAAAACATTGCACAGCAGCACGCTCTTGACATGCATCCGGCTCTTCGTGGCATGGCAGGTTAATATTTAAAAACACTCCTTAGTACAATGTATAATGAATAAAGGGATGAGAATTATGCTTATTGTCATGCTTATCAGCATTTCTGTTGCCTTATTCTGGAATACATTTCCGATAATAAAAGAGACTGTCCATCTTGTTCTTGACCCAACTGCAGGAAAACTTCTAGAATATAGTATTCCTATCGGATTGATTCTTATTGCTGCAATTGTAATGTTGGTGATAACTCTTATACAAAAATATACTACAGATCAGTCCGAGCTTAGAAGAATAAAGCAGGAGCAGAAAATTCTTCAGGAAGAGATGAAAAAATACAGGGAGCATCCTGAAAAGCTCATGGAGCTTCAGAAGAAGAGCCTTGAGTTTCTTCCAAAAACTATGGACATAACGATGAAGCCTTCGATGTATACTGCAATGCCTATGATATTATTATTCAGATGGTTCAATGATTATTTTGCAGGAGCCAGCATAAAGATATTCGGATTTCTATCATGGTTCTGGGCTTTCTTCATCCTTATGATTGTAATGTCAATAATATTCAGAAAACTTTTGAATGCTGCTTAATTTTTAGCAGAAATATTCCATATTCTAGAAATTCCTTCTAAATCAATATCAAATGGCCTTAACCCATCTTTGAAAACAACACAAGTATAATTGCTCATTGCTTCAATGCTGCTTATTCCCAATTTATCTTTATTCTCTTGAAGGGAGCTTATCAGATTATCATAATATGGCCTGCCATAGATATCAAGCCTTCCAATTGGATCCACATTTTTCCTTTGGGAACTCACATAATCAATAAGATCTTTTACTAGATCCTGTACACTGTATAATCTTTGTTCTGGCATAATGAATCGAATAAGAAACCGTTTATAAATATTTAGAGAGTAAAATTACTTTGCGTACTTCTTCAGCTCTTCGCCGTGCAATCTAACCATTTTCTCATCAGCCTTCTTTATGTATCCGATGTCGAACCTGCTTAGATCGAAGTTCTTTCCTAGAATTTCCTTGAATATCTTCATTGCAAATTTTATTCCTTCATCGATTGTCATGTCTTCAGAATAATCCTTTCTCAGTATCTCCTTTATCTTCTCGTCATTCTCTCCGATAGCGTTAGCCTTGTAAGCAAAATAGTTCCCTGTGACATCAGATGTGTAAAGATGAGCATGTCCTTTATTTACTCCACCTAAAAGAATAGCAACTCCATATGGCCTTGCTCCTCCATATTGTGTAAACATTTGTTTCTTGTCTGCCAATAGTCTTATGGCTGCAATAGGTTCTATTGGAGAGTCATAAGTAACTCTGTTCTGCTGTGCAAGAACCTGCGCCTGCTCAATAAGAATTCTTGCATCTGAAAGTATTCCAGCTGCAGTTGCAACAATATGATCATCAATTTCAAATATCTTGTTTGCAGATTCAGGTGCAATAAGCTTGTCTCTTATTCTTCTGTCAGCAGCAATTACAACTCCGTCTTTGCAAATTAATCCTATACTTGAGCTTCCAAGCCTTACTGTTTTTTCCGCATACTCCACTTGAAGGAGATGTCCATCTGGGGAAAACATCGTCGCGGCTCGGTCATAGCCCATTGCCTGGTGTTGCATTTCTGTTGGTATGTCCATGTTAGAATTAAATAATCCTAGAATGTTATCTATTTAAGCTTTACGAATTCTTATTGCTTCTTATTTAAAAACATTTAAATAGCATAATGACCACATGGATATATGGCTAAGTCGAAAGCACAAATGAAGAGCATGAAAATGGACTCTTCAATGAAGCATAATATTCCTACAGGCGTTAAAGTCATCTCAATTCTTGATTATATTGGAGGCGCATTTGGAATTATATTCGGCCTTATATTCATACTTGGCGGAGGCGCAATTGCAAACTGGGCAACTTCTATTCCTGGTGCCTCTCGTGGTCTCGTTGGAGCAGGCCTTGCAGTTATCGGAGTCGTTCTTATAATCTTTGGAGTTCTTGGAATACTTCTTGGAAGAGGAGTATGGAAGGGAAGAAGCTGGGCAAGAATTATACAAATCATATTAGCAGTTCTTGGAGCACTAGGCGCACTAGGCAAGTTGTTCACAGGTCACTTCGGGGGCATTGTAAGCCTTGCACTTAATGTATGGATTGGATGGTACTTGGTTTACAACAAAGAAGGCAAAAGATACTTCTCCTAACAACAATCTTTATATAACGTCTTTTAGTTTATCTCTTATGCCAAAAGTAGTTGCTCGAATCAAAATAAAAAATGTGCATTACGAAATTCAAGTTGACTTAGATGAAGCCTTGAAAGTAAAAGCAGGAAAGGGAAATATAATGGCTGCTGTTGATGCTCCTCGTGTTTATTATGACATGAAAAAGGGAAACCTTGCATCCTCGGCTGATTTAATGGATGCATTTGGCACTCAAGATTTCTATGAAGTCGCAAAGAAGATAATAACTTCAGGTGAAGTCCAGAAAACTCAGGAATTCAGGGATGCAGAGCATGAAGCAAGAATTAAGCAAGTCATTAATCTTTTACTAAAAAACGCTGTTGATCAGAATGGAAGGCCTTATACTGAAGATAGAATAAGAAGGGCAATTGACGAGGTTCATTTCAATTTTGATAAAAAGCCTGCCGAACAGCAAATGGCTTTACTATTGCCAAAACTTCAGGAAGTTATTCCTATAAGGATCGAAACAAAGAAAATAAAATTAATCATTCCCGCAAGATTTACAGGACAGGTATATGGAATGCTGAAAGACTATAAGGAAAGCGAGGAATGGAGGCCAAATGGAGATTTACAGGTGATTATGAACATCCCTTCAGGCCTTCAGATTGATTTCTATGACAAGTTGAATTCTGTAACCCATGGCGCCGTGCAAAGCCAGGAAATGCCAAACACGTAGAAATCTATATATACTTCCTCGTACTTATTATACAGTCTCGTTTTATGATCATACAGCTTACCTCCCTGCAGCAAGCATACTCTCCTAGTCTGCATCCTCCTGTTTCTTGCTGAATCCTTTTCTTAAAACCCTTATTCTCTTTCTTTTTCTTCGAACCTAGCTTGAAATGTAACTTAGACCGCAATCTTTTTAAAGCCCAAAAACACACCTTTTCTAATACATATAGCAGACAGGAGAAAATTACGATTATCTGTTGTCTGAAATTACAATTACAATGAGAAATGAAATTAACGAAGCCCATGAGGCTGATAACTACGAAGGTTATTCTGAAGATTCTTCTAAAAAACGAAAGATAGTTGTACCTGGAGAGGTTATTGTTTCCGGAGAGGACTATCTTCCTGGAGATGGAGCAAGAAGAGAGGGAGAGAATGTTGTTGCATCTCGTTTTGGCCTTGCAGAGGAAGCAGGAAGAGTTGTTAGAGTTATTCCTATTTTCGGAGCATTCGTTCCTCGAAGAGGAAATGTGGTGATAGGCCGTGTTGTCGATATCACATTCTATGGCTGGCTTGTAGACATTGATTCAGCCTCATCTGGATTCTTGCCTATTGAAGAGTCTCCAAGATTCATAAACAAGAACGAGATGGACCAGTTCCTTTCTATTGGAGACGTTGTTGCTGGAAAGATATGGTCTGTAAAGGCAAAGGGAATTGACTTAACATTAAAAGGAAAAGGCCTTGGAAAGCTTGAGGGCGGATTCATATTCAGGATAATCCCTGCAAGAGTGCCTCGAGTTATAGGAAGAGAGGGAAGCATGATCAGCATGATAAAGGAAAAGACAGGATGCAATATCACTGTAGGGCAGAATGGATGGATATGGGTAAAAGGCTCTTCAGTCGATGAGGAAATAAGAGCTAGAAAGGCAATCGAATTTGTTGCGGAGAAAGTTCACGTAAATGGATTAACAGAAAAAGTGGAGGCCTGGTTCGAGGAAAACTAATGACAGTAAAAAGATCAGACGGAAGAAAAGCTCACGATTTAAGGCCAATGAAGGCAAAGGTAGGAATTGTTCCTAACGCAGATGGATCTGCAATGTTCTCATTCGGCAATACAGTTGCAATTGCAGCAGTATACGGCCCAAGACAGTTGCATCCTCAGCATATGCAGGATCCCACTACAGGAATATTAAGATGTACTTACGATCTCCTTAGCTTCTCTGTCTCAGACAGGAAAAAGCCTGGTCCATCTCGAAGATCCCAGGAAATTTCTAAAGTGACTGAATGGGCATTGCTTCCGGTCGTTGACCTTAAATCTTTCCCAAACACAGTTATTGATGTCCAAATCTATATTCTTCAGGCAGATGCAGGAACAAGAACTGCAGGAATAAATGCTGCTGCATTGGCTCTTGCTCACGCAGGAATACCTATGAAAGACCTTGTATGTTCAGTAGCTCTTGGTAAATTGGACAAGGACATTGTTGTTGACCTCAACAAGGAAGAGGAAGATTTTGAAGGCGGAGAGGGTCCAACAGACTTTGCAATAGCAAAGGTTGCAAACGGAGATGAATTCACACTATTGCAGCTCGATGGAAAGATACAGCCTGAAAAGGTAAAGGAAGTTATCAAGATTGCTCATGAAGTATGCAAGAGTATTTACGATGTTCAGAAAAAAGCACTTAAGGAGGCAGTAGAAGAACAATGAGCTCAATGATTACATCTAATTTAACGAGGGAAACTCTTAGAAAGATGTTTGCAGCAGGAAAGAGATTTGACGGCCGAGGACTGCTTGACCATAGGCATGTAGAGGTCAGTTTTAATGTTTCTAACAAGGCAGAGGGAAGCGCTAGAGTAAAAGTAGGAAAAACTGAAGTTATTGCTGGAGTGAAAATGGTTCCAGGAACTCCATACCCAGACTCAATGGAGAAAGGTAACTTGATTGTTTCAGGAGATCTTCTTCCTCTTGCATCGCCACGATTTGAATCAGGTCCTCCAGGATTCGAGGCTATTGAACTTCCTCGTTTGATGGACAGGGCAATAAGAGAATCAGGAATGATCGACCTGAAGAAATTAGTCATAGAAGAGGGAAAGAAAGTATGGAATGTTTACATCGATGTATATCCTATCAATGACGATGGCGGACTTATTGATGCTGCAAGTCTAGCTTGCATAGCCGCCCTTAGAAGCGCGAAAGTTCCTGCACTAGACAAGGATGGAAATGTTGATTATGACGAGAAGAGCACTAAACACATGCCTCTTGCTGAAGGAGTAAATCCTATATCATTCAGTTTCTTCAAGCTTGGAGGATCACTAATATTAGATCCAACAAGAGAAGAGGAAGAAGCATGCGAATCTCGTGTTACATGGGGAATCTCAAAGTGGAATGGCCAGTATATGATTAACTCATGCCAAAAGAGCGCTGAAGCTATTTTCTCTCAAGCCGAAATTAATGCAATGATGGATTCTCTTCCTAAAAAATTTGACGAGCTGAACGAAAAGCTTAAGAAGTTTCTTTAGGAATACTGGTTATGGAACACAAGAATTTCACAAAATATGAGATTGCCCGAATCATAGGTGCAAGAGCCTTGCAAATTGCAATGGATGCTCCACTTCTTCTTAAGATTTCAGAAGCTGAGTTGAAAGAGATAAGATATGATGCTCTTAGAATTGCAGAAAGAGAATTCAAAGAGGATGTTCTTCCTATATCTGTTCACAGGCCTGTTCCTAGAAGAAGGAAAGACAAGCTTGCAGCAGTCAAAGAAGAAAAGATCTCAGATGAGGAAATAATTGCAAAAGAGCAGGAAGTAGAGAAGGAAATTGTCCAGGACGCAGAAGAGCTCGGATTAGTTGAGGGCGACGAGATTGAAGACTATGCCGACGCTCCACCTGTAGAAGCCGAGCAATAAACTTCTATACATATATTTAAAATAACTTATTTCTGACATTTGTCATGAGAGAATACAATTTTAATGAAGAGACGGCAAGAAGAAAATTGTATGAAAAAGGCTTTTCGATCCCTACTGCAGAGATGTCTAGAGAAGTTTATTTACGTTCTCTCTCTGCCAATGAAAGAGAGGCACTAATACATCTATCAAGCCAAGTTTTTGAAAGTATTTACACAAATACTATTGGAATAGGGCTCTTGGCAATCGGCACAACAACTTATCCTAATGACTATTGGGCTGATCTAGAAAAGACTCTTGCGCTACATGATCCATCAAAACTCTCGTTTGTCCAAAGAAGAGGAGAGGATATCGATTTAATGATATTTGAAGATCATTTTTCCCACAATCCAGAAATGATTCTTGAATGGCCAGATTTTATTAAGCAAGATTTGGAAGAAAAGGGTGTGCCATATGTTTTCAATAAGGATAAAAAGGAAAATGGCACAGGATATCTTGTTGTTCCTACCAATATAAAAAAGGTTAAACGAAAAGTATTTAGAAGAAAATTAGTTGATTATGGTCTGCCCAATTTTGTGATTCAACTTCCTCAGTCAAGAAAAATTCATCTTTGTATAGAATCGTGCTTAAGTGGAAATTATAAAATAGATGAAGAAAGAATACAGGCGAATCCATTTTCTCTTTTATTTAGGCATAGTGAATATTGGGATCTTAAGGCTGCAGCGCAGAGAGTAAGCAAACAGGGAGAACTGTTCTTGCACCAATAAATACCCTTAAAAACTTCTTACTATTATTCAAATAATGATTATAAAAGAGATATCTGCAAAGATAATAAAGGATTCTCGAGGCGAGGATACAATTGAAGTTTCTGTCAATAGAATTAAGGCATCATCACCTTCAGGAAAGTCAAAAGGTGCGCATGAGACTCCATCATATCATTCCTCGCTAGAATGGAATGTCAATTATCTTAATTCTTTAGCCATTCCGTTTGAGATAAAATCTTTTCCAGATCTAGGAAAAGTTGAAGACTTTCTTAAGGAAAAAAATCATCTTAAAGACGTGAAAGAATTTGGTGCTAACGCTTTATTTGCCCTTGAATCAGCAATTCTCAAGGCTCTTGCAAAGGAACAAAAAAAGGAATTATGGCAGATCATTAATGCTAAAGTACATTCACTGCCTACCCCTGTAGGAAATGCAATTGGAGGAGGCTTGCATTCACATCAAGAAGATCATCCGACATTCCAGGAATTTCTCATCATTCCCAGGGAAAAAAAAGCAAAAAAGAATGTTGAGGTGATGAAGGAGATTCATAAAAAACTAGGAAAAGTATTGAAATCAAAATCATTAAATGATGAAGGGGCATGGGAGACTGAAAAGAATGAAGAGGAGATTCTAGAAATTTTAATGGAATTCAAGGAAGTTAATATTGGAGTTGATGTCGCAGCCTCCTCATTCTATGACAAGAGCTATGAATATCAAAGCAAGGAGCTTAATCGTGACGCACAGATTGCATATATAAATTCTTTAATTTCGGAATACAATATTCTGTATCTGGAAGATCCTCTTGAAGAGGAAGACTTTGAAGGTTTCTCAAAGATAAGGAAAAAGAATCTTGTTGTTGGAGACGATCTGACTGCAACGCAGATAGAAAGATTGAAACAGGCTATAAAACATAAATCAATTAATGCTATGATCATCAAGCCGAATCAGAATGGTTCTTTGCTAGAATTAAAAGAGATATTTGATATCTGCAGGAAAAACAAAATAACAACAATCCTCTCACATCGATCTGGGGAGACTATGGATGATGCGCTTGCAGACTATGCAGTCGGCTTTGGAGCGGATTATATAAAATGCGGAATTGCAACTCCATGGCGAGAGGCGAAGCTCAATCGTCTTATAGAAATAGAAAAACAAATCAATTGATTGCATATTTTCTATGCTAATTACTTATTAGACCAATATCGAAATTAATTTTTATGCGTTTGCCTCTTTCAAAAGGCTGTTCACATCAAGTGCTTTTGTATGCATGTTAAGGCTTCCCTTTTTGTCCTTTGGCCATTTATCTTTCTCGCGATCTACGTAAAGTTCAACGCCGTTTCCATCCGGATCGTGAAGATAGATTGACTCGGAAACACCGTGATCAGAGACTCCCTGGATTGGATACTTGAACTCAAGCAATCGCTTAAGTACCTTTGCCAGTTCTTTTCTGTTTGGATATAAAATAGCAAAATGATATAATCCTATATGCCCGTGTTCTGGCTTCCTGGCGCCAGGCTCACTCCATGTGTTTAGTCCAATAGTGTGATGATATCCTCCTGCCGAAAGGAATACTGCGTTAGTCATTTCCTGCTGTATTTCAAATCCCAATAGGTCTCTATAGAATCTTAGAGCCTTTTCCATATTTGTGACTGTCAAATGTATATGCCCAATTGTAACCTTTGGATGCGCTTTGTATTCTTCCATATCCCTTTAGATTTTTAAAATATTTATATTTATCTAGAACACTTTATATAATATGCCTCAATTGATTTAGGATGATATCGCCTCCAGTATGTGTCAGTTTATCATCCCCTGAGAAAAACAGGGACAAGGAGCTTTATGCATTGATAAGTTCTGGGGCGTCGGTAGTTTGCCTGGATTCAGAAGAGTATGTAGTTTCAGAGCAATCTCTTGGCAAGCTCAATGAACATAAGATTAATTATGAGATCATAGCGGAAAAAGATTTAGGAAAAAGAAAAACCTCCCTTCCTTTTACATGCTATCTAGATATTCCTGCTTCTGACAAAGAGATATCTAAATACAGGATAGTCAAGAACGATCTTCAGAAGATGTTTGGAGAGGTTTCCATAAGATTCAATGGCAAAAATAATAGTTTTGTATATAGTATGTCCGCATCTAAGAGCAAGAAAGAGACTGAATTTTTTGACAAGTATAAAAAGAAATTAAATGATTTATTTGGGCAAGAGTTATCTGTGACGTGGGTGGAAAAAAGTTGGGTTTAATTCTAACAAAGCTTTAAATACCCTCAGAAGCATGGAGAAATAGATTAGCACGTACCGGCTGAAACAACCCCGGATACACCCGTGCGCTCTTTATAATACAATGGCAAAGACAAAGAAAGACACTGTACAGGAAGTAGAGGTAGTTGAAAAACCAAAGGCTTCTGCAGAAGACAAGAAGGCAAAGCTTGCAAAACTTCTGGAAAAAGCAAAGAAGCTTGAGAGTGCTGTTGAAGATTCAAAAGATATAGACCTGAAAAAGAAAGTCAAGGATGAAGAGGGAGAGAAAAAAGATGTTCTTGTTCCAATTGAAGACTATCTTAAGGCTTCTGTTCATCTGGGAACAAGAGTAATAACTCCGGATATGCGGCACTATGTCTATAGAAGGAGAGCAGACGGGCTCGCAGTATTTAACACTTCAATGCTTGATGATAAAATAAGAGAGGGAGCTGCTTACCTTTCCCACTTTGCTCCTGAAAATATTATTGTTGTCTGCAAGAGAGAGGCAGGATGGAAGGCAGTGAACAAATTCTCAGAAGTTACAGGAATAAGAGTGTTCACAAAGAAGTATCCTGCAGGAATCCTGACAAATACAAACTTGGAAACATTTACTGAAGCTGAATTGATATTCATCTGCGATCCATGGCTTGACAAAAATGCATTGGCTGATGCAAATAGATCTAAGATTCCAGTACTTTCAGTATGCGATACAAATAACTACACAAAGGGCGTTGCAAAAATAGTTCCAGGAAACAACAAGAGCTCAAAGAGCCTTGGAATGCTTTTCTTCTTGCTTACAAAATTGTATGTGGAAAACAGGAAGATAAAAGCTGAAATTCCTACGATCCAGGAATTCATTGAAGACTGGGATCAGCTAGTTCCTCCTAAGTAAAATATAAAAAGTACTAGCCCCATATTAACACGTGACAGAATATGATTTTTTGCCTGATGGAAAATTCAAATGGTTTCTTATGTATCAGCATGGAAAAATTAAAAATCAATTTGGTTATGACCCTTTAAATCCTACTCTAAAGGATAAGTTACATCCTGATCATGATAAAATTGTCGAGGGAATAAAATCATGTCAAGCAGTCTATACTGAAGCACGACAGGAAGCCCACAATACACTTGACAAGCATATCAGGGCGTCCGAAGAATCACAGAGAATAACTTCTGAAGATATGAGAAGAAAGATGTCATCCTGTTTTCCTTAGGTAAGTTTAAATTGCTAAAAAAGATTCTTTATCATGAATAAGAAGATTGTTCCAGGACTGATTGTTGCAGCCATTGTTTTATTTGGTATTTTTGCAGCCTACAGTAATTCTTCATCTACTTCTACAAATTCAAAATCAACTTCAGGGCAAACAAAATTTGCGGAGGAAGATGCTCTTCCGAATGAGCAGGTTGTCACTTTAATGGCTAACCCTCTTAGGGAATTTGGAATCTCCCCCGATGGAAATTATCTTAATGTCAACTATGAAATAAACTCGCAATTCCTTAATGATAGAAACTTCTCGGAGGGAGAAACAATATATGTGCTACTTGAAAAAGACTGGGATGGCAATTATAGCATGCAAGAAATAGTTTTAGAAAAACCCTTATCAGGAATATTTCTAAAGGGAAACGTCACAAAGCTCGATATCCATAGAGTGAAATATCTTCCCGATGGACCTGCTGATATGATGTTCATTAACTATGGATTTGAAAAAGTTTACCTGCCTGGAGTTGGTGATATGTTCATTGATCACTTAATTGGAAAAATAGCAATAAATGAAACTGGTGAAGGAAGGCTTCTTGCATTATATCAAAACGGGGAAATTGTTCCACTGTTCCGTCGCTAATTCTAGAGAAAGGTTTATAAACGATCTTGTCACCACTATTGTTATAAAATGTTAACCGTAATGAGTGCCTTACTGTTTACCGTCGGTATTTACCGACTTGCATATAGTAAGGTATGAGGTATGCAATCACAAATTAGTTGTACTTTAATGACTATAATTCTTCAATAACGTTGGAGGCACATAATTAATATCGAGTGCTGTTGATAACCTTGCAAATA
>JAIFVW010000019.1 GCA_019662115.1 Candidatus Pacearchaeota archaeon | reverse complement strand
GCTGTCTGGGGCTTAATTCCCTCCTTTACACTAACAACAACGATAGCTAAGTCGGCAAGAGAACCTCCTCTCTTTCTTAGATTGGTAAATGCTGCATGTCCTGGAGTGTCGATAAATAAAAAGCCAGGAATTTCAAGATTTATACCCTGCTTTTCAACAAGAGGACACATCTTGAGGATTTGTTCTCTAGGATAATTAGTAAATGAAATCTTCTGTGTGATTCCTCCTGCTTCCTCCTGTTGAAGAGAGCTCCCTCTAAAGCTATCTAAAATACTTGTCTTCCCATGATCAACATGTCCTGCCACAGTTACGATTGGTTGCCTTATTCTTTCTGTCATAAGCATTCGAACATAATTATGCTTTTAAAAGCTATTGTAATGTCTTTTCATGCACCTAAAGGAATTAGAGAGAAAATATATTGTATTGAACTATAGCTTTGGCAGTTACTGGGGTGATCCAGAAGGGGGAGAGGATTTACTTACTATTTGGAAAGTTAAAATGGGAAAGCTTGACTCAATGTTTCATCCTGGAGAGCCTGATACTATTGAAAGTGAAATAGAATCAACTAGAGAGGCAATTAGATTGTTGAATGAACATAAAATAACCGAAGTTTATACTCCCTATGTGAACACATTTTGGAGAAAAAGCCATTTTCTAGGATTAAAAAGAGAGTATAAAGGAAGAGGCCAGGGAGAATGGCTAAGATATGAACCTATTTGCATTGGAGAGGAAAACTGGGTGACTCTGAAACAAAATAGAGTTGATATTAAACTTTTCAATCTTGATAAATAAAAGGTACTTTTAAAAAGCTTAACTAGTTGAGAAAAGCATAGAGAAGAAAATGAGTAAATCACCTGGAATTCTAAAAAAACTCACGCTTCTTAGGCAGATATTTAGAAATTATCAAAATGGGTTTAATATAATTTACAATGTTTTCTTTAAAAAACAGGGATTTATGATTGCAAAAATGAGAAATGGAACCCAGTTTATGATAAGGTGCGATTCCAGAGATTTCCACACTATTAATGAGGTGTTTTTAGATAACATATATGGAAAATTCATAAGAGAAGTCAAAGATAACAAGGGAACAGTTATAGATATAGGACAAAATATTGGATGTTTCTCTATAAAGGCTGCAAGGATCTTTAAGGACTCTCAAATCATAGCATTTGAGCCGTTCCATGAAAGCTCTCAAATAGCAAAAATCAATGTAATGATGAACAAGTTGGATTCTAGAATAATTTCGTATGAATTAGCAATATCAGAAAAGAAAGGGGAAGTAAGCTTTCATGCCTACCCCGGGAATCACGAGGCAAACTCGATCAATGATATATGGGGCTGGAAGTCCAATAAGATCGCAGTAAATTCTATCAGGCTTCCGGACTTCATAAAAGATAACAAGATTAAAGATATTGCTTTATTGAAAATAGACTGCGAAGGATCAGAGTACGAAATAATTGATTCTCTTTCAAAAGATGATTTCAAGAAAATTAAGGGAATAATACTAGAATATCACAAAGGCCAAAGCGACAAACTTGAAGATACTCTGAAAAGGAGAGGATTCAAGGTATATAAAGTAAAAAGCGGCAAAGAGACTGGAATCATATTTGCTAGGAAAAGTTTAAAGAATAATAATCCTTAAATAGGTAAAAGAAGTTCATAGCTCATGGGAGAAAAACGAGAGTATGTGTTGGGTAAAATACAGCATGAAGAAAACACTAATTCCTATTTGTTTGTTTTTGACAGTCCGGTAAATCTTCAAGCCGGAAGTAAGTCTCGTTCTATTTCACAATTACGGGTGCCTAAGGTATACATTGATGAAAATAAATATGGATTAAATGGTAAGGAAAAGAAAATAAGGACCTCCAAACACTATCTTGAAGGATTAATTAAAAGAATAAAAGATGATAAGAGGGAAGAGAATTTGTTAAAAAACGATAGTACTGTAGTCCCTTCTGTTAATGACTTAGAAGGTACTGTGGCTAATTTTTTAATAGGAGAGGATGAAAGAGCAAAGAATATTCTTGAGACGGAACCTTATGTTCCTGATAAAGTAGTATAGAGCTAGAAGGTCTCTTCTTCTATTTCTTCAATCTCTTCAAGATCCTCTAAATCCTCGTCCATTTCAGCCTCTTTTTCCTCATCAATTCCAAGTTCGTCATCCATGTCTTCTCCTACAAATTCATCCCCAGGTTGCCGTACAACTTCTGCAGGTTTTCCTTTAGTCATTGCCACCTGCCTTCCATGCTCGACTCTGTTTTCAACTTCATCTTGAGGGTTTATTCCTTCTCTTTTGGGAGGAGATATTGGTTTTATAAATCTATCCTGAGGAGCACTTTCAGTTGAAAGATCATTGTCCTTAATCGAATTTATAGCCTGCCTAAAAAGATGAAACTTATCAGCAGGTATTCTCGTTCCGGCCTTTGTAAATCCTTGATACCTGTCAGACCTTACAAATTCCCGAATAGTTACACCTGTCTTTCCATTAAACTCGTCAATGCGGATGACAATATCGGTATCAGAACTCTTCTGGATCCGGTCTATTTCCTTCTCCATATTTAGAGAAGGTCCAAGCTTATATATAAAGATTTGTGAACACCACTACTATTATAAAACACTCCTTTCTTATCCCTAGATGAGAACACTAAAAATAGGAAATGTGAAAATAAAGAATCCTCTTTTCCTTTCTCCAATGGTAGAGGTGACAGATTTACCCTATAGATTGATCTCAAGAAATGCAGGAGCAGGAATGGCATATATTGAAATGCTATATATTGATGCAATCCTTCATGAAAACAAGAAAACACTAAATTTAATGAAAACCTCCAAAGAGGACAGTCCTTTAGGGATACAAATCACAGGAAACACCCCGCAGGAATTCAATAAAGTCATTCCTTACGTGAAAAAATATGATCTTGTTGACATTAACTGCGGATGCCCATCCATAAGAATAACAGGGAACCAGGCTGGAAGTTTCCTCCTTAAAACTCCTAAGAAAATAGAATCAATGATCAAAATACTCAAGGACGCAGGACTAACAACCACTGCAAAAATAAGATTAGGCTTCAACAAAAATAATGTATTGAAGGTATCAAAGCTCATAGAAAGGGCAGGAGCGGACGCACTTACAATTCATGCTCGTCTTGCAACACACAAAAACAGCATACCTGCAGACTGGAACTGGATAAAGAAAGTAAAGGAAAATATTGGAATTCCAGTTATAGGAAACGGAGACATTGTAAATGGAGAGACTGCGGCAAGAATGCTCGATATTGCAGATGGAGCAATGATTGCCCGTGGAGCTCTTGGAGATCCAATGATTTTTACAAGAATCTTGCATTATATGAAAACTGGAAAAGAGCAGGAATTTAATTTCAGGGAAAATATAAAGTATTTAAGTCAATATCTGATTCTTGCAAAGAAACACGACTTGATTGACATGAGCAGGATCAAACTTATAGGAACTAACTTCATAAAAAACGTGCATGGAGCAGCAACTCTTCGCTCGGAGCTTATGAGAATTAAGACGTTTGATGATATGCTTTCGTTTTCAAAGCAGCTTGAACAGAAAGAGTTATAAGACCAAAAAATACTAAATTCCATGAAAAGAACATATAAATGGGCTAAAAACCACGCTGAAGGAATAATTTTAGGAGCTTTGTATCCTATAGTACTCGCAGGGATATTTACAACTGGATATCTAAAATGTCAAGCAAATAAAGAAGAAGAGAGGCCATATAAAATAAGGCAAGAGCAGATAGAAAACAAGGAAAGAGATCACGATACTTCCCTTACAAATCTTATCCGCTAGAAACCCTTATAATATCTCCATTCCATATCCATTTATGCTAAAGCTTCACAACACTCTTACCAAAAAAGAAGAGCCTTTCAAGCCTATAAAGAAAAATGAAGTGAAGATGTATGTATGTGGGCCCACAGTAAATGATGTTCCCCATCTTGGACATGCAAGGCAACAGATAACTTTTGACATTCTTAGAAGATACTTGATTTATTTAGGATATAAAGTTAATTTTGTCTCAAATATAACAGATATCGATGACAAGATAATAAAGAAAGCCCATGAGCTTAAGGAAGACATAAAATCTCTTACAAAAAGGAATACTCTTGCCCATATGCAAGATTATGAGGCTATAGGCGTGCTAAAACCTGACAAACAGCCTAAAGCAACAGAATATGTGAAAGAGATGATAGAGCTCGTGAAAATTCTTGAGAAAAAAGGATATACTTATGTTATTGATGATGGAGTCTATTATGAAATCTCTAAATTCAAAGACTATGGCAAGCTCTCACATCAAAATATCGAAGATCTTAAGCAGGGAGCTAGAATAAAGATAAAGGAAGAGAAAAAGAACAAGGAAGACTTTGTTCTCTGGAAATTTAGCAAGCCTGGTGAACCCTCATGGGACTCTCCCTGGGGAAAAGGCCGTCCAGGCTGGCATATTGAGTGCTCTGCAATGTCACATGCACTTCTAGGATTGCCTCTGGACATCCATGGAGGAGGTCAAGATCTAATGTTTCCTCATCACGAAGATGAAATTGCCCAATCAGAAGCAGCATATGGAAAGAAGCTTGCCAATTACTGGGTTCATAATGGAATGCTTAACATAGACAAAGTAAAGATGAGCAAAAGCCTTGGAAACTTTAAAACAATAAAAGATGTATTGAAAGATTATTCTGGGAGTATTATCCGCTATCTTGTACTTTCCACCCAATATAGAAAGCCTAGTGATTTCTCTGAAGCATTGCTTGAAGACGCAAAAAACTCCTATATGAGGCTAAAAAATATTATCCATGACTTAAAGGACGATGGAAAATCAAATGAAAAATACATAAAGGAATTTGAAAAAGCTATGGATGACGATCTTAATACTCCTAAAGCCTTGCAGGAGCTATGGAAGATGCTGCGAGATGAAAAATCACCTGGAAAACTGCAAACCGTAAAGACGATGGATGAAGTTTTTGGCTTAAATCTCCTAGAAAAAGAAAATATACAAATTCCACTAGAGATTGAAGCACTTGTAAATGAAAGAGAGACAGCTAGAAAAAACAAAGACTGGAAACTAGCTGACAAGATTAGAGAAACAATAAAGAAAAAGGGATACATTCTAGAAGACACTGATTATGGATCTAAAATCACTCCTATTTCTAAGTGATTATCGGACACCCGATAAACTTAAATACCTTAACACCTCCTAAGTACTATGAACACACACAATATGGACAAGTGGAGCAATCCTGCTGACCAAAACGCAGTTCAAGCAACCATTCAATCTCTAAAAAAGAATGGAATAGAAGCCGAATTCGTTAAAAACAAAGAAGAGGCAAAGAAAAGAGCTCTTGCATTGATTCCTCACGGAGCTGAAGTCATGACAATGACCTCAGTCACTTTAACAGAGGCTGGAATTGAGCAGGAAATAGATAACTCTGGAAAATATAATTCTGTAAGAAAGAAGCTAAGCACTATGGACAGGAAGACACAATCAAGAGAAATGCAGAAACTAGGGGCAGCTCCTGAATATGCAATTGGAAGCGTCCATGCAGTAGCTGAAAATGGAGAGATCTTTGTAGCATCTAATACAGGAAGCCAGCTTCCAGCCTATGCATACGGAGCCGACCATGTTATCTTTGTTGTTGGAACTCAAAAAATAGTCAAGGATCATGATGAGGCAATGAAAAGGCTCTATCAGCACACACTTCCTTTAGAAAGCGAACGGGCAAAGAAAGCCTATGGGGTTCCAGGAAGCTTCGTAAGCAAACTATTGATATTCTTCAGAGAAGTCAAGCCAAACAGGATTCACGTTATCTTTGTCGGCGAGAACATAGGATTCTAAATTTATTTAAATTCCTTATTAGATAAGCTTTCTATATACCTAAAGTATCTTGCCAATTCAGGTATTTTAAAGATATTTTCTGACCTTTCAGTCATGCAAGTCCTAAGTATCTCCAATTTCCTCTTTTTATCACCCATTTTCCTATAAGGAGAGAAAATCCCAGTGGTTGAAATTTGCCAGCGATGAGTAGGATTATCATCTAAATCTAAAAATCTATTCATAGCAACAAAATTAGAAAAGTATTCAGGGCCCTTGACTAATTCTAGATAGGTAAAAGCAAAAATATCTGCTCCGACCTCATTAGTAGTCCATAGTCTTTCCCTTTCCTCATTCTCCTCTGGAGTTAAGATTTCTTTCCTTTCTTTCCACCCTTGGTAAACTCTCGTCTGTAAATATTTCCATCTCTCCTGTTCTTCAGCACAACCTCTTGAACATTGAAAATGATGTCCAGTTTCATGTAAACATGTAAACTCCTTCCTTCTTATGCATTGGACCAGGCTTAGAGGAGGAGAGTAGCTATTTCTATATTCATCTAGTGTAAAATAATGGCTTATTAATATTTCAGGAGATTCGGGATCGTAGGATCCATCGCAAATCAAATCAGGATCTATTTTAACAGGCACTGGATAAACCTTAACTTCTAAATGATTCGACATGACACTTACAGCATTCTCATGAAGTCTTTGGAATCTCCCCTGAAGAACCTCATATATAATTGGATTTTTCTCTATTTGTTTCATGAAAAGCAGTCAATAAATTACTATTTAAAACTAATCTAGAGCCAATATTAAATTATCTTTATAATCCATTTATTGCTAAATCTACTCGTCATCAAGATCTTCGAACTTGACTTTCCACTGATTATCCCACATCTTTTTTCTTTTTGCACTGCATTTTATACAGTATTTCCTTACGAATCGGGCATTTGGATTAACGTCAAATTCGGCTTTGCAGTCAAAACATTTTTTTGTTTTCATATAATGAATAGATAATCAAAGTTTAAAAAACTAACATATACAAATACTTAAAAATAACGCTTATTACGTTCTGAAATGAGTAGAGATCATAAACTCTTTTTAAATCATTATGAACCTGGACTTACGAGAAATAATCTTGTTAATGTTGTTTTGCGAATATATAGTCATATAAAAGGACTTGAGACAGACGATCCTGAAAATTCAACTGAATTAATTTTTACTCCGCGTTCAGAAGTTGATCAGAAGTTGGATAAAATTTCTGAATTATTTAGAGAAGATAGAGGGATAGCAATAACTTCTCTTGTAGGTAGATCTGCTGAACTCAAGCATCTTTTTCTTTTGGACTGTAAACTCGAGGCATCAGTTGAGAACGATTCAAAAGTAGTTGAAGCCTTCAGATGTTCTAAAGGATTCACCGCGCTTTCTGATGGGATGATCTTAAAGACACAAAATTCTTATCATATTGCTGGATTTGTACCACTTGAGTTTAACAAATGGATTGATCATATGGGTAGTGCTCTTCTATTAAGAACTGCAGACGGAATCCCTATAGCAGATCATAGATATATAGGGCATAGTCTCAAAAGAGGTTATGGGTCTTTGCGCATTAGTGACTATCAAGGAAAACCGCTCCCTATATTTTTAGCACATACATAAGTGTTACATCTTTTAACTATAAGTATTTACAATAAATTTTGACAGAAATAGGAGACGCCCGGACCCGGAATCGAACCGGGATATCCCGAGGGAAATTGCATTTCGAGTGCAACGCAGTACCATTGTGCCATCCGGGCTGATCAAGGGGAGAAATATAGGTTCTTAAATCTTATTTTAGAAATGTTTTAAAATTATTTGTTTAAAGATATTGTTGTCGATCCGCATCCCTTAGACGACGTAGCGAAGCATGAAAGTCCTGTTGAGAAATATTATTCATAAACAATAGATGAGTAGCCATTCCATTCGACATGTTGTCGAAGCTTTTCATCATTCTTTCCGTAGGGATTCCAGTGTCTGTTAAGTCTTCTAATGTCCTTTCAGGAATGTAAAGATGATCTTTATCTTTTATGAAAACATCATAAGCATGTGGTCCATCATTGCTATTATTAACGAATACAATACCCAATTCCTTATCTTCGTATAAAGGTTTCCTTCCTTGATAATCAAAATTACCTACCATTTTAAAATAGAATGCTGAAGGTTAATAAAGATTATTAGACTCTATTATATAACTTCAGCCTTGACAATAGTCACGGCCTTTAGGGGCTTGTCATTCTGGTCAGTCTGGACCTTTGCCATAGCATCAATGACATCCATCCCCTTTACTACTTTGCCAAAGGCGGGATGCTTTGAATCAAGAAAATTATTATCCCTTAAATTAATGAAAAACTGGCTTCCACCTGTATTGGGGCCTGCGTTTGCCATTGAGATTGTTCCCCTATCGTTCTTGTTCCCTCCAGAATGAGTAAACTCATCTTTGATTGTGTATCCTGGCCCTCCAGTCCCATTTCCTTTAGGGTCTCCTCCCTGAATCATGAATCCATCAATAATTCTATGAAAAACAACTCCATTATAGAAACCCTGATTTACAAGCTTCTCAAAATTTCCTGTAGTGATAGGCATGTCGCTATAAAGCTCAATAGTTACATCACCCATACTTGTATGTAATACGACTGTGTTAGGTTTTGATTTCATTAGTGCCAGTGCTCCAATTATTAGGATAATAAATATGCCTATATAAATAAACGCCTTCTTTTTTATCATCATAAAGCTATAAAGAACTACTCTTTAAAAATCTTATATTTAACCAACTGCACTTTTTTATCATCGAAAGCGCGCTCAATTACTCAGGAACCGGGGTGACTTGAGGTCCATAATCTGCGTCCTTTACTATGTATCCTTTTTTCTTTATTGTTTCTCTAATCTTGTCAGCTAGTTTCCAGTCTTTGTTTTTTCTGGCTGTTTCTCTTTCATTTACAAGCGCTTCAATCTCTGGTGGAAGTTGCCTATAATCACTAGCTGTCGAATCAATTTTAGCCATACTTCAAAAAGAAGAAAGAAGTATTTAAAGATTATTGCCAATATGACATATATCGTATCAAATCTTATCAATCGTGTGAAAATTAACATATGTGAAGATATCTTCCGAGATTGCACTATGCATTTTTTTAATTCTAGTTATTGTAAATATGACCCGTGCGCAGGAAAATATCACAGCAAAAATTGATGTTAATCCAAGACATATGGTAAGAGCTGGTGAAAATGCAATGTTTCAAATTACTCTTCTGAGTCAAAATGATTCGAAAAGAAAGGATGTCCAAGTTATATACACAATTAAAGATAAGAGTGGTAAAACTATAACTTATGGGGAAGAAACGGTTGCATTGGAACAAAAGGCTTCATTTGTGGCAAAACTCTATATTCCAACAAACTTAGAAAGCGATATCTATACAGTGGTTGTACAAGTTAGATCAGTAAATGGAGACCAAATTATAAGTTCATCTTCAGAACAAATTTTTATTGACACTAACTCCATAATGGATATGAAAATGAAGAAACCATCTCCAGTAATACTATTGATAATGGCGATAATTATTTTGCTAGCAATGATCTATTTGATAAGTATTTTAAGAAAAAACGCCCGGAGCAGGATTTGAACCTGCGAATCCTTGCGGAAATAAGTTCTCCAAACTTACGCGGTAACCACTGCGCCATCCGGGCTCATGAAAGACAGAAAAATAAGACTTTTAAGCGTTGTGATATATACTAAAACATATATCTTGCAGTTCGCTAACCTTTAAATAAAGATTTCATTCTAGTCTCATCATGAATGAAAAGAGAAGGCTGATGACTAATTTTTCTGAAGATGAAGAGGAGCTCATTCGATCATTCATTTTTACAAACCCTTATGGGGATGATAGTTTTGTTTACCCTCAGCCCCTAATTGCAGGCGAAGAACTATCTCCTTTAATGTCGGCTTATTCTCGTACTCATGTGCCTATGCAGGATAGAGTTCTTCAGTTCTTAGATAGTTCAAAAGTTGAGCAGACAAAAGCTATGCTTCCTCTTATCAGACCCCTTATGGAAACATTTCGCATGAAAGATGGCACGCTGAGAATATCTCCACGAACAGCTGACTTCAATAAGGAATGGGTTCTCGCTCACGGTCATGCATCAATAAAGGAGGAAACAGCTCTTTTTGGGCATACAGAGAATATTTCTGACATCACTGGGAAAAAGATTACAGGTCATCCTCTTATCAGACCACAGGTAAAATCAACAAGATATCTATCATACAAATCTGTTCTCGATCTGGCTCTTAAAGACGAAGATATTAAAGAACTACCCGACAGCGGAAAGTTCTTGGAGCATCTAGATTATATGAACCGAAGGTACCTTTCTCTTACTGATCAAATTGCAGAAAAAGTACATAGTCATCCATATACCTCTTCAATTTTAGAATTCCTGAAAAGCCCTGAAAATATAGAAAAGGCTATAGAGTCAGATGTCAGGAGAGAGAGAAGAAAAAATGAAAGATTTCAGCCAGACGATGCCTGGATTAACAAAGCCAGAGAAAGAGTTTACAAAAGCCTTGAAGGTGAAGAACCACTAAAAGATATCAAGAAATTTGTACTTGATTCTTCAAGAGTTTATCTTACGGCAGCAACAAGGACCTCAATGGGATACTCAGTTGATGCCAGAACATTAGAAGAAATAATTACCGACCTTCTGTCGAGTCCTCGTTTAGAGGACCAAAAGCGCGGGCAATCAATATGGAATGAAGCAAAAAAGCTTGCTCCAGTATTATTGGGAGAGAAAAGCCATGTAAAAGTTGACCAATGGAAGGTAAATAATGAAAAGGAATTAAGAGGGTATATCCAGGAAAGATTTGGATCAATTGAAGCGAAAAATCATGGCAGTCCAATGGTAAATATGATTACTCCTTTAAACATGGCAATGTATACCGATAGATTCAATGCAGCTCTCCTAGTGTTTCCCTACACTGATGCATCTCTATCTGATATAATGCATACATTAACAGAAGCAGATGTTAAGGATGTAATTGAAAAAGCTCATAAAAATAGAGGAGAACACGATGTTCTCCATCCTGCTATCTCTCATGGAGGGCTTATGTTTGAGCTTACCATGGCTTATCATGGTTATAGAGATACATTTAGACATAGAAGAGGATCACGATCTACACAGCTATTAACTACAAGACTAGGATTCGAAACCCCTGAAATACTAAAATCATTTGATATTACTGAACAATATGCTCAAGACATGAATAAGTCTGCAGAACTTTACGAAGAGGCGCGACAGACAAGTCCCCACACCGCTGAAAAGATAGTTCCATTTGGATCTATAGTAAGAGCATTGCATTCCTGGCAGAATAATGCCAGAGACTGCAAAATACTTCAAGTTCGATAAAAGAGAGTATCCTGCAGAACTATGGAAAAAAGGATATGGATGGTATGATTCGGTAAATGGAGGAAAAAAATGAATATAGAATTGATAAGAAAAATACCATTCGAAGAACTTGAAAGAATGGTCCGCAAAGTCCCTCTAAAACAAAAAAATCCTGATGGTTCCTCAATTTTTGTCTATGAAAATGCCCACATAAGCCTAAAGAAGCTAATATCCGACCAAGTTAACCCTCCCACCTTCTACCTCCTACAAAAGAACCTAGATTTTCAGCACCAACTACATGATTACATGAAAGATAAACATAACATTGACACGCTAAACCTTGAAGGGGCTCTCGAAATAAGAAATAACGATACTAATCAAGAATGGACACTGACACCTCCTATTATCGAAGTAGTGCCTAAAACCGTAAAATATGTTCCCAGAGAGGGAGAGCTGATATATGATGCAGAAGTAAAAGTTCAAATTCCTCTTATTAATGACGGAGCCCATAGAGTGGCTCTTGCACGCAATTTAGGAGAATCATTTACAGGATTATATATTTCAGGAGCTCCAGAAAAATTCCCCTACTATGCACACCCTAATAGCTGGGACCGAGTAAAAATTGTGGAAGAAGTACCCAAGACAAAAGAGGAGAAAAAACTCTATACACGAGAGAATTGCTATGCCCTCTATCGTGATTTTGGAGTTATCGGATGCGGTGAACCTCGCAATCTTGGAAAATAATGGCGAAACTTATTCATATTGTTGGCCCTTCTGGAGCTGGAAAATCCACTCTTCATGTTTCAATGCATAAGAGACTTATAAATGAGGGATATAATGTAGAAGCGCTTGCAGAGCCTTCAGGAGAGATGCGTGATTTTATTCTTAATTATAGAAAGAGAAAAGATAAGAATGCTTTGGTTGAAACTTCGCTATTTTCAGCAGCCAGACTAAGGCTGTATGAAGAGCAGATTTTACCTAGAATGGATCAGCAGAACCTCATATTTCTCTCTGATAGAGGTCTCCCCGAAACTTACGTATACCAAGGATTTCTTGGAGGAATCGATTTCAATACTATTAAGGAAATGAACACTCATATTCCCAATTCTGACTTGTATATTGCTTGTATCAGCAATGGGGAAAAAGCATACTCCCGTCTTAAATCTAGAGCAGAAAGAACAAAAGAAGAGCTTTCCCCAAATGAAACTCCAGAAAGGATAAATCTCTTATCTCAATACTTCTCCCGCTTAGGAGAGATACTTCCTAATGTTCGTATTCTGGATATGAGCGACCTGTCTGAGGAGAAAGCAATTGAGTCATGTTATCAGATGATTAAGCCAATTCTACCCTCTCATGGATAACCTTAAGGCAATAGGGTTTGATCTTGATAAGACCTTATACAAACCAAACAATGATATCGATAAAAGAATACAAGACTATGCATGCGAGCAGGCAAGCAAACACCTTTGCCAACCATATAATGATGTAAGGTTAAAATTTACAGAACAGCTTGCAATTCTTAACAGTGGAAGGCGAGCACTTATGAGCTTGGGAATTTCTGAAGATAAGGCGCAGAATATGATACAAGAAGGGCTTGAAAATGCAGATATCAGCATTATTCTTCAGCCAGATAAGAAACTTGCATCACTCATTGAAAAAATATCATGGCAGTACAAGACATTTCTTATAACAACAAGCACTGAAAATCTTGCATGTAAAAAGTTGGAAGCATTGGGAATTGATAAAGATCTGTTTTATCCAAAACTCTATGCTGATGCTATGCCTAAGTACAAAAGAGAAAATGGAACAGCATTCAAATATGTATCAGATATATTAAAAGTTCCCTTGCAAGAAGTGATGTTCGTAGGTGATCGTGAATCAGTAGACATTCTTCCTGCCAATGAGCTAAACATGAAAACAGCGATTGTTAATGCAAAATCAGTTCATGCAAGCTATCAGCTTAATGAGATATATGATTTAGAAAAGATATTGTTTAGTTAACCTTTCATCTCAATCTTGATCTGTACAGATCTTGGAATCTGAAGCTTCATTATAGGGTGTAAAATCCTGTCTTCAGCCGGAATGTCAATGATTCTTCTGTGGACTCTCATCTCAAATCTGTCAAATGTTGCAGTTCCGTTTCCGCATGGGGATTTTCTTGTAGTGACTTTTAATCTTCGTGTTGGTAAAGGGATAGGACCTCTCATTAGAACTCCAGCTCTAGCTGCTATATCCTTTATTGAATCCATTACTATGTTAAGCGGACCAATGTCGATGCTGCTCAACTTGATTCTAACCTTTGCCATCATCCGTGAAGAGAAAAGCGGTTTTTAAAGCTTGCTGTGAGAAAATAAGGTGGGCCCGGCATGCCGCATACGCCGAGCCCTTTCATCTCAGCCACATGAAGCAGCATTAAATGCCGCTCCGTTGGAGATGAATATGATAAAAATAGAATGAAAACCGTTATTTAAAACCTATCATAACATATTTAAAAAGCTAATTCCATAAGAGGAAATGACTCAAGAGGTGTTGCTGTCAATAAGCTTAATTATCGGTGTGGCTGCACTTCTTACTATTCTAGCAAAAGTGATAAAGCAGCCTCCTATCATTGCCTACCTTATTGCAGGGATTCTTGTTGGCCCATTGTTCTTCAAATTTATAGCTCCAGATACTCCTAATGTGGAAGTTCTTCAAATTTTCGCACATATTGGAGTTGCACTGCTCCTTTTCATTGTTGGACTAAGTTTAGATTTTAGAGTGCTGAAAGAAGTAGGCCTTGTCTCAACTTTCGCAGGAATCACCGAAATTGCGCTGACGGCAACCTGTGCTTTTGTCATTTCTCTTGCCCTTGGATTGAGATCTGTGTCAGCATTATACGTTGCAGTTGCCCTCTCATTTTCCTCAACTGTATTAGTGGTAAAGATACTCTCCGACAAGAAGGAGATGGATACATTACATGCTAGAATAGCAGTGGGCATATTAATTGTGGAAGATTTTGTAGCTGCTCTTGCTTTAATGATTCTTCCAGCTCTCCAGAACAATTCCTTTGCTCCAGCACTCATTAATCTTGGAAAGGCAGTTATTCTTACTGCAATGATCTTTGCATTCTCACTTGTAGTGCTTAAAAGAGCTCTTCACTATCTAGCATCATCTCAGGAAGTGCTATTTCTATTTGGAATTGCCTGGGCTCTTCTAATTGCCTCTCTATTCGATAGTCTTGGTCTATCTCTTGAGATTGGAGCCTTGATTGCAGGAATGTCTCTTGCCTCAAGCAGATACACTCTAGAGCTTGGAGGAAAAATGAAGCCTCTAAGAGACTTCTTTATAGTGCTATTCTTTGTCTTTTTTGGAAGTCAGCTTGCAGGAGAGATAACTCAAAGGCTAATATGGCAAGCGTTAGCTCTTTCTGCATTCATTCTTGTAGGAAAGCCATTGTTGGTTATGACCATTCTTCGCCTCTTCGGATATAAGAAAAGGACAAACTTCCTAACTGGAGCAAGCCTTGCACAGATAAGCGAATTTTCACTTATCATTGTGCTTCTAGGATATACTCAAGGGATAATACCTCAAGAGATAATGAGTCTTGCCGTTCTAATCTCTCTTATTACTATTGGCGTGAGCAGTTATAGTATTTATTATGCACACGCGATTTTTGACAGGATCTCCCATTTACTTAATATATTTGAAGGAAAAAGACATGAGAGAAGAATACTGGAAGAGGAATCTTTCGATGCCGTACTATTCGGATATAATAGGATAGGATACAGTCTATTGCAAGCATTGCAAAAGATGAAAAAGAAGTTCATAGTTGTAGATTACAATCCAAAAGTGATAATGGAGCTAAGCAGAAAAGGCATAAACTGCGTATATGGAGATGCAAGGGACAAGGAATTTGTCAATGAATTAAAGCTTAACAAGGCATCTATTGTCATATCGACAATTCCTGACATAGAATCGAATATGACTATACAAGAAAGGATGAAGGAAGTAGGCTCCAAAGCAATATTTATTGCGACAGCAGAACAGGCACATATAGCCCTAGACCTATATGAAGAGGGAGTTGATTATGTGGTTATACCTCATCTTTTAGGTGGGAAGTATATAGCAACAATGCTTGGCCAATATAAGATGGATGCTCAAAAGTACAGGCATGCAGGAAAAGAGCACATGAAAGAATTGAAGAAAAGGTCCTAAAAGCTATATTTAAATAACCTTTTTAGTTTATTCAGAAATGATAGATATCAAGCTAATCCGTGAAAATCCTCAGTTAGTAAAGGAAAATATAAAGAAAAAGTTCCAGACTGACAAACTAAAGCTTGTTGATGAGATAAAAAAGAAGGATGAGGAATGGAGAAAACTCAAGCAAGAAGCAGACAATCTTAGAGCGGAAAGAAATAGCATTTCTAAGGAAATAAGTGAAAAAAAGAAGGAAGGAAAAAATGCTGATGCCCTTCTTAAGAAAGCAAAGAAAATACCTGAAGAAATTGAAGAGTTAGAATCAAAAATGAATGCCGAGGAGCAAAAGATTTCTGAGATGCTTGGAAAAATACCAAATCTTATGCACGATTCAGTTCCTAAAGGAAAAGATAGTAAAGAAAATGTAGAGCTAGAAAAAATTGGAAAGCCAAAGAAATTTGATTTCCCTATAAAAAATCATGCCGAACTTGGAGAAGAGCTTGGAGTCCTTGACTTCGATGCATCAGCAAAGACATCTGGAAATGGATTTTATTATATGCAAGGAGATCTTGCTCTAATGAATCAGGCGTTGATTAAATTTGCAACTGATACAATGGTTGCAAAGAAATATGAATATATTGAAACTCCTCTTCTTGTAAGAAGCTCTGTGATTAATAATGTGACAGATCTTCATGATCAGAAGAATCAGATCTACAAGATAGAAGGTGAAGACCTTTATTTGATAGGAACAAGCGAGCACTCTTTGATAGGAAGATATATCGATACTATAATTCCAGAAAGCAAGCTTCCAATAAAGCAGACAAGCTATTCTATGTGCTTCAGAAAAGAGATAGGGAGCCATGGTATTGATGAGAAAGGACTATTCAGAACACACCAGTTCAACAAGATTGAAATGATCACCATCTGTAAGCCTGAAGAATCAATGAAGCATTATGAGGAAATGAAAGGGATCACTGTAGAAATATTCAAGGCTCTTGGAATCCCTATTAGAGTTCTTGCCATATCTTCAGGAGACCTTGGAGATTTAAAGCATATTCAGGTTGATATTGAAGCCTGGTCTCCACGAAAGCAGGAATATTTTGAAGTAGGATCATGCTCAAACCTTACAGAAGCACAAGCAAGGAAATTAAAAATAAGAGTGGATGGAAGAGGCCAAAGATACACCCCTCATACACTTAATAATACTGCAATAGCCACATCAAGAGCATTAGTTGCAATTATGGAGAATTACCAAAACAAAGACGGTTCTATTGATATTCCTAAAGTCCTTGTGCCCTACATGCATGGCAAGACAAAGATTGAAAAGAAAAAGAAATAACTAGAACCTATACCTAAACATCTTTTCTTTCTCAATAAATGTCTTCATGATCCCTGGAATGATTCCTGTTATTACAAAATTATTGCTTACAAAGATTCCATGAGACTTTCCCAGGCTTATAACCAAAGGCGTCTTCTTATCAACATATTTTTCCATTTTTTCCTTATTTTCTAAAGCTCTAATATTGTTAGTAACAACTCTTGCCTGCCTTTCAGCATTTTGGGCAGTCTTTTCTACAGCCCTATCATTTACATCTCCTGCTGAAAATATGTTCTTATGATCCTTGATTTGCAAAAACTCATTGACAATTATTTGATGTTTTTGATTAAGCGATGAGGAAAGGTTCTTTTCCATAAAAGAGAAATTAGGAACAATTCCAGTGCACATAAAAGTCAAATCACTAGGAATCTTAGTCCCTTTGTTAGTCACAAATGACTTTCCCTTTGCCTTTTCAACAAACTCATTAAATACAATATTTACACCTCTTGAAGAAAGAAATTTGTAAGCGTAATTTCTTGCTTTCTTAGGATTGCGTTCGATAAGCTCAGCTACTGCATGAGCAATTGTTATTTTCTTTCCAGGATAATGAGTGCATAACTCTCCTGCAAGCTCAACTCCAACAAGACCTCCTCCAATTATAAGAATATTTGAAGCTTTTTCAACACATTTATGTACTTCACGAAGCTCGCTTGCCCGTGTTGCGCTAACAATATTCTTTTCCTTGAATGGAGATGAATAGCTAGATCCAGAACAAATAATGAGATAGTCGAATGAATGTTTCTTGCCTTTTACAACTACTTCCCTCTCCGAGATTTCAGTCACGTCTCCGATGATTATTTCTGCATGATGAAGATAATGGCTATGCAAAATCTGGATTTTCTTTATATGGGCCGGTTCTACTATAGTTCTCAAAACTCCTGGAGTGAACTCAAAATAATCCTTATTATCAATCAAGGTTACATGAAAGTCCTTTTCAAGATTCCTTGCGCAATAAGCTCCTGCAAATCCCCCTCCTATAACCACAACTTTCTTCATTCCATAAAAAAGAAATTGTGATATATAAAACTAATGAAAAAAATAAAACAAAGTGTCTTGTTATCTACTTTTAACAGACATCGCGCCTGGACCTGTTAATATCAGGCTCACTAGCGATGCTATTGTAAGCAAGTGGAAAAATACTCCTAACCAGTTTCCATTTGCTCCTGGAATTGCAAAGAACAACGTTGCTACAGCAATGATTACTATCAAAGGCCATGCTGTGTATTTAACCTTCCATCCAACTAGAACTGAAAGACCAAATACAACTTCTGAGAGAGCAACAATCCATCCTAAAAACGTGGCCATAGGCCATCCTGCAAGCATAGGAACTATTGTATTTCCAACACCATTCATAATCTTTCCTGTTCCTGTGTAAAGGAACATAAGTCCTAATACAAGTCTTAAAAGAAACGGTGCATATTTGTGTGATTCTACCATAAATTACCTCCTTTCACGAAGAATTAAACAATACAGCCAGGTGGACTATTTAAAGCTTAAGATGAGATTTGCAAATCTCTAACAGCATCCAAGACTCTGGAGTCAGGCGAGAGAACATATACATGATCATCCTTTGATCTCAAAGCTCTATAGATCCTTTGCAAAAACTCCCTACGTGCCTTGTCCTTATAAAACTCCCAGAAATAATCCTTATGGGTCCTCTGGAGTATCTTCCAGAATGTTCCATTGATGTTAGGATTTGGATATTTAGTAAATATAACTGAATTGCATACATCTCCTGGAAAGTCCACTCCTCTGGAGCATTTTGTTGTGAAAAGAGAATCCTGCAATTTTGCCTTGAATAATGAGATCATTCTTCCTTCTTTATCATCACCCTGTAATTGCTTAAGCTTTTCCTTGGAAATAAGATTAAACAATTCATTTCCTTGTATTTCCTGTTCTGTCGGCAGATCTTCAAATGAGTTTACATGGATAAGCACAGGTTTCTTTGCCTTGCTCATGGACGCAGATAAAGCCTTTAGATAATCAACTCTTGAGTGCTTTCCAGAAGAAAAATTAGCATACTTGCAGTCAAATTCCTTTCCAGTCCTCAATATCTCTATTGTCCCCTGCCCTAGAGTCTCAGCCTCAACAATTTTGAAATCTTCAAGTCCAAATATGTCCTTCAACACCTCTTGTGAATGTAATGTCCCAGACATTAGGACAATTGCCCTATTCTTGTCAACAATCTCTTTGAACCTTTTCGACAGGTTAGTAGTTACAATATTAGCGTAAAGGTCCTTTTCATCTTTTCTGTATGTAAGATATGTGTCCTCAAAAAAGCCCTTGAATGCATAGGCTGCGTCAATTGCCTTGTTTGCATAGTTAGTCTCATCAAGGACAACTTCAGACTCGATATCAGGATTCTTTATTAGCAGCTCAAATATCTTCTCGATCTTTGTATCCTTCAATTGGAATATCTGGTCTTCATCTACTCCTAATGCTATCTTGTTTTTTTCCTCCAATTTTATTAGCTCAAGAATGGTCTGCACAGCTTCCTGTGCTTCAACCTTTTCAGGAACAACCAATCTTAATCCTCCGGAAAGCCTTGTTAAATTGATTTCATGCTGAGTTGAGAAATTATCTAAGAATTCATCTGCCTCATCAATAATTTCAACATCTGTTGCAGGCTTTCTGTCTAAGGCTACTTCAATCTTATACTTGGCTGCATTAAATATGAGAACATCAGCATCAAGATATGCCTGATACTGATCATAATAGGAACATCCCTCCTTTCTATGGTAGAATACAAACTCCCTTCCTTCAAGCCCCTTATATCTTTTCTTCTTTGCGCCTTTCAGAGGCAATTCAATCTCAGCCGGAGCGATAGGACTCCAATATGGATTAGCTGGAGCAACTGAGATTCTCTTTAACTGCTTGATTTCTGGCTCTGTTTTATTCATGATATAAGGATTCTTGTAGTAATAGTCCCTTAAGATCTCTGAGTTTTTTTCATTTAGGGCTATATTTTCAGGAAGAAATGGATCAGCACATGAAGCTCCAGGATTTATAATTGAATCATGATTTTCCCTTCCAGTCAGCATCGCAATCTTCATCTTCCTCCCATTCTTAGTTACATATTTTCTGCTCGTATAGTCCTCTTCGTATTGTTTCTGGAGACCTTTTACAGGAACCACAATGGAAGCTCTTCCGAGTTTCCTTGCGATATTAAGGGCAATGGCTGATTTTCCTGTTCCACAAACTCCATGGATAAAGATTAGCTTAACACCTTGCTTTATATGGTCAACTACCTCTTTGACAACATCTTCCTGTGTCTTACCATTGGAAAAAAGCAAAGGAGAAAGAAGATTTCCCTGTTCATATAGGCTCCATTCTTTCTCTAATACAGGTTCAAAAATAGGCTCTTCCTTTCTTTTAGATGGAAATAAATCTAGCTTTGGCTCATCTACGCTTACCAATTTCCCGTCAGAATCAAAATTCATCCTCATAATGGTCTCCTGTTAATTGAGTTTAAAAGAATTGCGCTAATCCCTTTCAGTAATAAGTGTATTTTTGGCTTCAGAAATCACAATTTTGTTAGGAACAGCCCGCTTTACAGCTCTATCCAAAGTAGCGATATAAATGCCCTGCTTTCCCTTTGCAATAAGTCCCTCATCAACTGATGTTCCTCCAAGCTTCATCTTTTTTATTTTTCTTGACTCAAAAAGCTGGAATGCAAGGTCTATGGCAGTCCTTTCATCATGGGGAACATTTAGCCTAAGGTCCTTAAGCTCCTCCATAACCTCTCTTGGAAGAATAGGAGTGAATCCCTGATCTTTTAAATCATTAATGAAATCAATATTCTTTCTCATGCACGAAATGATGAAACTGCTATCCAAAAGAACTTCCATATTTCATAAAAGAAAAATGGATATATTAACCTTGCTATCTAAACAAACGTTTATATATTATCTCGGTTTTTTCTGGCAATGGAAGAGCCAGAGCATATTGCTCAAGTCTTACAGGGTGTAAAAAGGGGATTGGTGCAGCAGGATTCTGCATTACTGAAGGAGCTGTCAAATCAGACAATACATTGTGCGTGCACAGTGCAGGATACTGGAAGTATTACTATTGCAGTTCTCGTATATGCCCTCAGCAAACTTATAGAACGCAAAGATTATATGAGAATAAAAAAATGGAGTCTTTTTACGAAAAGATTTAATGCATTTCTTGACCTGGCCATAAAGGCCGCAAAAGAAGAAAACGAAGAAAAATATACTAGCTATCTCTTTCAGGCAAGAAAGGCTCTTACTTCAATCTCAGTTAACCTCAAGCCCTATATTGAGGAAGTAATTCACAAGGCATCCATAAATAAGGCATCTAAGATTTATGAGCATGGCATCTCTCTTGGACAAACATCTAATATTCTTGGAGTTACCCAATGGGAACTTTCAGAATATATGGGTCAATCTCAGAAAGGGGAAGAATATAATCGTACGCTTGATGTAAGAAAAAGGGCGAAGATGGCTCTGGAGTTCTTCTCATGAAAGTGCTTATTTTCGATTCAGGCCCGCTAATTAATCTTTCAATGAACGGCCTTCTTGATACACTAAGACTGCTAAAGAAATCATTTGACGGCAAATTTATTATCCCTCCAGCAGTAAAATATGAAGTTGTAGACCGTCCTCTTGGCGTGCTTCGTTTTGAACTGGGAGCGCTTATAGTACAAAGTCTCATCGAGCAGGGAGTTTTGGAAATGCCTTCTTCATTAGGCATAGACGAGGAAGAGCTGAAAAAAGATACCAATGAACTAATGGATCTTGCAAATCATTATGTGCAGGTAAAAGAGAGATGGGTACCAATAGTAAGTGAGGCTGAAATGTCATGTCTAGCTCTTAGCTCCATACTTTCAAAAAAAGGCGTTGAAAACATAATTGCTATAGATGAAAGAACAACTCGTATACTCTCTGAAAATCCTGAAAATCTTGAGAAGCTCATGTCTGATAGAATGCATGAGAGAGCAAAGATTGTGGCTCAAGATTTCGCTCCATTCTCACACTACCGATTCATAAGATCCTCAGAGCTTGTCTACGTGGCATACAAGAAAGGGATTATTTCCCTTAAAGGAAAAAAAGTATTGGAGGCTCTTTTGTATGCAACAAAGTACAAGGGCGCAGCAATATCTTTTGAAGAGATAGAGCAGCTTAAGAAACTCTAAATCTATTCTGTCGTATCAGTTATGTTGTCACAGCCGCTATCATACAAGTCTGCCTTTCCATCTCCGTCATTGTCGATCCCATCGTAGCATGCAAATATCTTAGGCAGAGAAGGAGTTACAAGGCTTCTTACATCAGGAACATCATTCCCAAAAACAGGCGTATATCCCATCTCCATTAGTTTCTGAGCATCACCCACTCTTCTTTGAACCCCACTTGCATTTAAAGAGGAATCATGAACTCTATACCAGATAGCTGATGATGGATTAAGATAAGCAGACAGGATTGCCGGAGATTTAGGTAGATCAGCCGCATTATATGCCTCTCCATTCCATACATCTGCATCCCCATTGAAAAGATCAGATGTATAAACTTCCTGCGTTGGCCGTACAGAAGGTGCGAGCATCTTGATAGTCTTAAGATAAAGGTATCTCTGAATAGGGGCTGCCTTGAAAGCATCCAATCCTAGTTCACGAACACTACGATTAAGCGCAAGGGACAATTCTCTTTTTACAAATTGTTGGTGAGCTCGCCTTGAGAAATTAAGATACTCAAGGTTAGGAGGCTCCCACTGATCCGGAACAGGCACTTGTAGAGTTCTTCCCCACCAGAATCCAAGAGAGATACCTGCAGGAGCGAATCTACTGAAGTTGCCTGCGCTGTTGCTAACATTTGGAAGCCAGAAGCTCATCATATGAGGAGGATAATTGAAATTTTCATTCTCATATAATCCTCCAGCTGCCCAAAGCATATATCGTTTATATCCCTTAAGTATCGATTCACTAAGCCAGTAGTCAGTAAGGTTTTTCCATCCATATTTATCGACCCTTCCAATGTCTGAATATTTGTAACCAGTTACATATCGTCTGGGATTATCCCTAAGGACAGCCGGATCAATAGGAGAATTAAAGTCAGCAGGATTAGTATGGCCAATAGAATCTGCAAGAACATCCGCTCTCACAGGCCTTCTATCACGGTTAGAGACCGTTCCTGTTCTAGGCCCATATAAATTTTCAAAATACCTTTTGTATGGCAATGCTGTGAAGATTGCATTTCTAGGATTGCTGAATCTGACTGATATGGTATAATTCCTTGTTGTTGAAGCAGGAACGTTTCCTCTAGAATCACTAGCAGCTGTTCCGCCATAATTCCTAAGGCTGTCAGTCTGGGGAAAGTTAAGGAAACGAACGCTCCAATTGCCGTTAGGATCAACCGTGTTAGAAGCTCCTATCCTATCTATATAGAGTGCCAATTCAGGATCATAACCATATTCAAGATAAGGAAATCCAAGTGATACTCCACTTGAAAAATTTCCGTCATCAATAATATAGAGGGGGGAATACATATCAGTATAAGTGTATATTCCAGCCCAGACATAACCACCAGAATAATAAGTACTAGGATTGTCAATTACAAAAGAATTTGAACTAGACCCAATAAGATTTGCCTGGCCGCTCATTCTGTGCTTGAGACCATACAATGTAAAGTCAGGATGTGGTACAGGGGAAGATGTAGGATTTTTTATTAAGATATTAACGTCTACACCGCCAGCAGTTGGAATATAAGTTACTGTATTCTGCAATGAAGAGCTGCTTCCAAAAAATACTCTCAAGTCGGCTAGAGTAGTCTGGCCATTCTTTACAATAGCATGGTTCCCGGTTGCATCATTAATTACAGAAACAGTTGTTGGGAAAAGCATTGCTTCATCCTCATTGTGCTGAGGAGCAGTTCCCTCAAAATCATCATAAGGAGAAAGGCAATTCGAATCTGCCATGTCTATCTTTCCATTTCCGTTGTTATCAATTCCATC
>JAIFVW010000018.1 GCA_019662115.1 Candidatus Pacearchaeota archaeon | reverse complement strand
TTATTGCTATGGAAAGAGCAAGCGCCATTGTAACTAATGAGGGTGGAATTACAAGCCATGCAGCAATAGTTTCAAGAGAAATGGGCATTCCTGCAGTCGTTGGAACGGGAAATGCCACAGAGGCTCTTCAGGATGGACAGCTAATTACTGTAGATGGAAATACAGGAAGAGTATTGGGTGGAAAAGGAGAGTCAAAGGCAGTTGAAATACTGCCTATAGTACCAACAAAAACAAAAATCAAGGTTATTGTTGACATTCCTGAATATGCTGAGAGAGCTGCGCTTTCAAAGGCAACTGCAGTTGGATTAGTAAGGCTAGAGGGAATAATAGGAAAGTCTGGAAAACATCCATTGTACTATGTAAAGCACAATAAGCTTAATGATTATGTTGAAGTTATAGCTCATGGGCTTTCAATCATTGCAAAATCATTCAAGGAAATGTGGGTGAGAACTTCTGATATAAGAAGTGACGAATACAAAAATCTTGAATCTGCTCCAAAAGAAGTAGAGGGAAATCCTATGCTTGGAGATCACGGAGTAAGATATAGCCTTAAGCATCCTGAAATAGTCAAGGCTGAAATTCAGGGAGCTTTCAAAGTCGCAAAGGACTTTCCTGACAAGAAAATTGGAATAATGATTCCACAGGTAATCAGTGTTGATGAAGTAAGAAGAACAAAAGAGATTGCTAGAGAGATCGGAATCCCGGGAAATGTAACTATTGGAATAATGGTTGAGACTCCTGCCGCGGTTCAGATAATAAATGATTTGTGTGAGGAGGGGATCAACTTCATCAGCTTTGGGACAAATGACCTTACGCAATATACTCTTGCTATTGATAGAAACAACACTGAGGTCCAGGATTTGTATACTGAAATGCATCCTGCTGTATTGAATTCCTTACGTTATGTAATAAGAAGATGCAAGAAATACGGAGTTGAGACATCCTTATGCGGCCAGGCAGGAAGCAGGGAAGACATGGCTAGATTCTTGGTTGGAGAGGGCATTGATAGTATCTCTGTAAATGCTGATGCTGCCTTCAAGGTAAGTTCTTTGATTGCTCAACTTGAGCAGGAGCAAACAAATAAGGATGTGGGAGGAAGCTCTCAGCCTGCCCCTATGGAAGTTCCTACACAACCAGCTAGGGCATTTGCATATAATTCCGCTGATATTGAAGAGGTTGTAATCCACGAGCTTGAGAGATCTGAATATATGCCTGGTATAGAAAAGAATGATATTCCATTGCTTAACGATGCCATGACAGTTGACTCGTCCCATTTTGAGGAAGAGGTTGTCAATGAGCTTAAGGAAGATAAGGTAGTTGACATATTCTAGTTTTGTTACTACTAATTAGTTCATACATGCGAAAGATTTAAATAGCTAAACAAAAGTAAATTATTATGACACGTTTAGAGGATTTATTACAAAGAGATAATCAAGTTAATGGAGCTAGAGCTGCACAAAAAATGGTTATGTCTGACAGTGCAGATGAAAGACAGAGAGCTCGTGATATCATTAGAAATTACTTAAATAGAGTTGGCCTTGTTTATCCTGCAGATGTTCCTATAGAACCTGAACTAGTAGACAAGGAGATGATTGAAATGACAGGCGAGGCTGTAGCCGAACGTGATAACTATTACAAGACTAACAAAGATGCTATTCTAAATGAAGCACCCAAAGATAAACTTAAGGAAAGAGTTCTTGCTCTGCCTCAGGTAAAGATTAACGATGATCTTGCTGAAGCTAAAAATCATAATCCTGCATATAATCTTGCTAAAGATTACCAAGATATAGCTAAAGTAATACATGGAGTACAAACAGGAGAGACTAATCCTGAAGCTCTCGTATCAATTACCTATAAGTTTGTTGAGAAGAATATCAATTCAAAACCTATTGCCGATAATCTAATGAATATTTCTCGTGAGGGAGCAAGAATGGCACTTCGTGTTCCTGAAGTAGCTCATGCAACAGCATTTAGAATTGCTGACCAGAAAAGGAAAGCATTTTCAGATTACTTTGAAGGAAGAAATGATTACCATGTTGAAGATTATGCAATGGAAAATCTTAAATATAATCCAAAAGATGAGGAAGTTATTGCCTCACTTAGAGCTTTATCCTAAGACTTTTTCTCGTCAAGAAGAAGGTCAATAATTCGAGTCATTTCTTTTAGGAAAGCTTCAGCTATTTCCTGCCATCTGTCAATATCAATTCCCTTTATGCTTGTTATTTCGCCATGCGAAATTGACTTGTGAAGAACATATATGTCCCTTAGCGCATTAACATGACTCATCTTTATCATCCCATTATCTACAAATGTTTCTTTAAGGAATAGAGGTATATGCTCAGGACTTGGAGGCATCTTTCCTGCAGTTATGAGTGCCGCTTGTGAAGAATCAACCATTGCCCAGTATACTCCTTCAATTGCACCCATCTCTGAAGCTTTGCTTCTTGATAGATGCATTGGAGCTCTCTGTAAAGCGTTGTAAACTGCCTCTGGCGTTGATCTTATTTTTCCCTGCAATAATAATGCCTTTAGAGGATTGAAGAAACCTCCAATATCGATAAGCCCCTCTCCGTATCTTAGGATATTTATAACTACAGGGTCTCCATACATTAGATCGTGCCACCAGGTTGTGAGTTTTATAGAATTGATATGCAGATCTTTTTTGTAATCTGAATTGCTCACCATTTTTGAGAGCTCTTCCCTATACCATGAAACAAGCTCCATATCCCAGTTAATTGAAGCGTCATCTATAATTAAGACAATGTCGATGTCTGATGATGGTGTAGCTGTATTGGTTGCCTGAGAACCAAATAAAATAGAAGCCTTCACAATGCGATCGAATCTCTTATGGACTTTCATTGCAAAATCCATTGCAATGTCTTTTTCGCTTGTTGGCCTAAGATGCCTTGGTTCTACACTAGATCTCTCTTTCTTAGAAGCATTCACCACCTTTTTTGCCATACGTCTTTTTTAAGATAACTCCACTTTTAAATCTTTACTACTCAATTGGTGCACCAGAGAGCCTGTTTCTTCCTGACATCTGGCCTCCTAGTTCAACTGGAAGATTTGAGAATCCTGAGCCATACATTTGGAAGTGCTGCTCTGGAAGGAAGTTTCCATAACCAGCAAAGTATCCTCCTGTTCTTCCTGATGTCTGGTTCCAATAAGGAGCCATTTTCATGCTATAGACTGGAGATCCGAATGCAGCTAAAGTTTCCCTGAATGGAGTGGTTTTGAAATCTCTGAACCATCCTCCTGTCTCTATGATCTTTTTTGCTTTCTGGAAATTTTCATGGAGTTCAAGTATCTTATTTGTTGGAACGTTTCCCATTCCCATTGGAAGTTCTGTATGCTCCAATCCAAAATTATCTGAGAGATGAACGTGCTTTACATGAGGAGCAATTTTTTCAGATTCCCTTATCACATCTTTCTCATCATATCCCTGCTTTCTTATCATATTGATGTGCCCTACATCCCATGTTACACCAATGACTTTCTTTGCTGCAAGTTGTGCTTCCGATTCACCCATACCTTTTTCCATTGCTAGTTTGACAAATTTCTTCTGGGATTCCTCCACAAGCTCTTTTATCTCCCCTGCTCTGCTTAATCCCATTCCAGCTGGAGGGTTTTCGATTCCTATAATTGGAGCATGATTTCCATCTTTCTCGAATTTCTGATATGACTTGAATGCAACATTGGCAAAAGTTTCGGAGGCCTTGTCGATTGCAAACGCTTTCAGAGGGCGATAGGTTTGAGGAGCCTCACTTAAGTTTCCAAGTATCTGAAGCCCTTCAGAGATCCTGTCTGCAAACACCCCCAGTTTAGTAGGGTCTTTTATGTAACTTCCAACATCTTGTATATCGGTTCGGACTTTTCTGCCATATTCATCAAGCATGCGCACATCATCTTTTTTATTATCTCGCATTGCAGCCTGATATGCGTTATTGTAAAGCTCTTGCAGCTGAGTCCATGCATCTCTAAGATATAGTTCTCCATGCTGCAGCTGCTCCATCTTTCCCTTATGGAGTTCCTGGATTTCCTGAGGCCAGGTACTAAATACTTTTTTCATCTCTTCAGGCTTGTTCTTGTACAGATCATATTCCTTAAGAAGATTCTTTCTTTCATCTTCAGTAAGTCTATAACTAAGTTTTTTTTCATCTTCTTGAATAATGGATGCTGTATCCAGAAAACCTCTTCCTCTAGAAACTTCGGCATTAAGTTGGCTAAGGTTTCCAGCCCATCTTTCATTATTCATCTTCCTAAGAGCATCTACAGGATCTGCATTTTTATCCAGAAGATAATCTTTGCTTGGAGGAGGGAGACCTCCAAATTCTCCGGTTCTTTCATTAATGACTGCTATTCTTGCCAGTTTCTCCTTTCCTTTCTCATCTTTTATCCAGGTCTCGGCTTCTGGAAGACCATTACTCGAATGGAAAGTTATTACAAGATTTCCTTTTGGATCTAGCTGATGCCCTCTTTCAACAGCGCTTAGCATTTGTGTTTCTGCCTGTCTTCTTTGTATTTCATCCCATCTTCCCTGACCTATTCCTGTAGGTTCAACTAAAGGACCGTGGAATGTTAGGTCAATGCCAGTAAGTTTTTTCAACCTATTTATTTCTTGGAATTGCTGCTTTGGAATTGTATCCATAAGGCTCATTGCCTCACCGCCAAGAGCCACTCCTGAAACTTCAATTGTTTTAATTCCGGTATTTAACTTATTAGAGACTGCCTGTAATTGATTTGAAGTTCTTGGATCTGAAGGAACTCCAAATTCAGAAGGAGAAACCTTGTAGTTCATACTTCCAACAGAATACTCAGAATAATTTGACTCTAATCCGTATCCGGCCCCACCGTAGAAATTGCTTGTACCACCCATGGCGGAATAACTTATTTCATTTATTTAAATGTTTAGAATATGTTTCTTCTTCTAAAATTCTTATTAGATACGATCTTAGTTTCATCGTAATTTCTCTCTAGCTCATCCCTTGTTAAAATTGGATTAGAAGGCTGGTTGGGTTGAATTACCTCATTATTTGATCTTGATACCGTGGAAGTTGGAGCTGCTCTTTCTGCCAGCTGTCTTCGATTATCAGTATTTTGGTATCTTCTTGCAGGAGCTTCTGCAGACCTTGTTCCGTATATTTGACTAGCTGATATTTGTGTCGGGTTGTTCAAAGCATCTCTTGGAGTTGTAGGCGGAATTGGAGTTTCATCACGAGAATGCGGAATATTCTTTAATGTAGGAGGGGCTTTAGGCGCTGGAGATGCTGATACAAATTCTGAGAATTTTTCATCTTCATGCTCCTTAATTTCTTCTTCAAGAGAGATTTCTCTAGGGATTTCCTTCACTTTAGTAACTTTGGAGGGTATTTCACGAATGATCTTCATTTTCTTTGGCATTCTCTTTAAAGGACTAAAAACTATTTAAGGGTTGCTAGCCGGGAAATGCAGGCATACTATGTGCTTTCTTATAGCTGTCATATAACCTTCTGCAGTTTCTTCTTGACTGAATTATAGCTTGAGAGCGGACTGCCTTTTCTATATCGCTGTCTTTCTTTATTCCTTTTGAAAGATCTTCTTTTTTCTCCTCTTTTTTGTCTTTAAATGAAAATAAGGATGAGAATGGATTTATGTCTTCATTATCTTCATATTTCATTTTGCCTTCTTTTTTATCATCTGTGAACTTATCTATGTCTTCCTGGATCTTCGCAAGGCTTTCGTCTGTTGCTCCCTGAATAAATTTAAGGACTTCCCCAACATCATCCTTTTCAATCTCTTGTCGGAGAACCTTTAGTTCTTGGTCATTAAGTGCATAGCTTGTGAAGGATGCTTCCAGTTTTCCCCTAAAACCATATGCTCCCTGCTGTTGAGATGATCTTTCGGGGAAACTCCTAAATCCTATATCTACAATCACTATTGGAGAATATTTTCTTTTTTGAGCTGTTTTTACCATAGATGGAAGATCGCCTTTTGCCACATCATCATCGGGATTATATCTTCCCTCTCCTAAAAGCATTAGCTCGAAAAGAGTAGTATTGAAAGAGGTTACAAGTGAGGCTGTTGGAGAGGCATTCTCCTCCAATTTTTTCGCTGCTATGAGATATGGCTTTACCCATCTAGCATATAGTTTTACGGAATTTATCTGGCTTTTGAGATAGAGTTTTTCAACTTCATATCTTTTTTTCAGCTCTTTCTCCGATTCTTCCACCCATTTGAAGAATTCGGGAACTCTCTGCTGCAGTATTCTTTTTACTCGATCATTCAAATCTAACTGGTTAACTTTATCTAATGAGTCTGCAGCCATGAATGCATCAATCAAGGTCACGTACTCAAACTGTTGCACGAATCCTTTGATTGAACTTGTGTTTCTTTTTACATCTACAGTATCAAGCCATATCTGCTTTAGGGCTAAAATAGCTGCTTCATGCTTCTTCTTGTCTTTATCGTGATAGTCATTATATGTTCCAAGCCTAATTTCAAACTCCTTGAGGTCATATATTATATTAAGTATCGAACGGACAATTTGATTTGCTGTTCCAAGCATTTTCATAGCCTCATCCTGCATTCTTGTTCTTCTAATCCCCATTTCAGAGAAATGTGCTGAGCCTGGAGAGGAAATAAAGTTGTCAACAAGCTTGTCCACTCTTCCATATATTTCAATAACCATGTCAATTATCCAGAAATACAAAGGCTCAAGGCTCTCTCCAAATGAATCATATATCAGCGTGTGCTTTTCGCTTGGGCTTTTTAGTCCCGGAGCTGAAAAAGGGTTTTTCAATGAAATTTCATCAAGATCAACAAACTGGGTTTCCCTTGGCTCGGCTTTTTCAGAGGCTTTTAGATATCCATCTTTTTTAACGATCTTTTTTACCTCATCTCTTACTTTAGGATCGCAATATATGTCAGGACTGATTGCCGCAATAAGTTTGTGAATATTTACTACCATCTTCTTGTGATTTTATAGGGGAAATGCTTTATTTAAATTCTTTCTCGGAAACTAAATGCTTTTAACTATAAATGTAGTGTCTAAATGATGCCTTCAAAAGATAGTATTTCTTTGGAAAGACTCAGTTATGATTACTTAAATGGGAATTGTAATGTGCCGAGAGAGACACAAGAAGAGCTTTATGTAATTGCATATATGAGCCTAAGAGATACAAATCCGTCTCTAGCAGAGGTAATTAAGGTAGTTTATGATGCCTCAAAGTCATTACCTCAAACAACCGACCGGTTAAAATTAGAAAGTATTCTTAAAAATACTGTTGAAAGAATAAAACAAGACTTTTCAAGACAAATAGATTAAGCACAATTTATAAAGTTTGCATTCTGATAGTGATTATGAAGTTGTATTTAGTGAGGCATGCCAAGTCAAAAAGAAACGCCCATATCGCTTCTTCTATTGACGCTCCCCTTACTGAAGATGGGAAAGAGCAGGCAAGAAGACTTGGAGTTCGCTTCAAGGGAATGAAGATTGACAGAATTTATTGCAGTACACTAATAAGAGCAAAAGATACCTTAAATGAAATCCTTCCCTATATTCCTCGAGTTCCTGTTGTATATACCAATAAAATCATAGAGCATTTAATGGGCGTATATGGTGAAAATGGAATAGATGACTGGGGATTATATATAGCAGAGGCGCACAAGAAAAACATCCCATTTCATTTATTCAGGCCTCCAAAAGGGGAAAGCCTTCTTGATACCTACAAGAGAGCTGGGTCTTTTTACAGAGAGCTCGTAAAGAGACATCCTAATGAAAATGTTCTTGTTGTGGCACACGGTATTTTCTTGCTTGATGTTATTCTAAATGCCTTGCATCTTGATGTAACAGAGGGAAGATATTATAGTTTAAGCAATGCAAGCGTAAGTAAGCTTATGATAAATAAAGATAAGGTCAACTCATTCCACATAAATGACTTCCAGCACCTTATCCTTGGTGGAATGAAGCGTCAGCGAAAAGAACTTAAATAGATAGTTCCTTGCAAAATCATGAAGCGAAGAGTGTTCATGATTGTAGGTTCGAGTTTCATAATTATGAGCTTTATCATATTGCTTAATTCTTTCCAGACGGTTACAGGATACAGTGTATTTGAAAATGTAGATATCAATGCTGGATATTATGCTGGACTTTGGCTTCTTATTTCAGGATTTGTTGTTCTAAGAGCCGGAACAAGTTCTAAAAAGAATTAATTTTTTTTCAGCAAAGGACATTCCTTATACTGTATTTCATACTCTGGGCAGAGTATTTTAATCTCATCCATCATTGATTTTTCTTCTGCAATAGAGGCAAACTTAGTCCCGGTAGGATATCTATATACTTCTTTTACTAACTCTTCAGGATTTTTTACTCTCCATATAGGTATATGATGGTATTCACTTTGAGAGCGAGTCACATCGTACCATCCTCCTAGAGGAAGTAGCGGCAAAAGTGGAGAAATTATTACAAGCGCGTCTAATCCGCCATTTTCCTGATGACAACGAATTACTTTAGGAAGAGCATTAATATCCCTAGTCTCAGGATCAGTTCCTTCTGCATATATGGAATAAATGGTCTTTGACATGTATATTTAGCACAGGATTCGCTTTTAAAGCTTTCCTCTGTAACTACCACGCGGTTGTATTCAGTTTCATCTAGGTTTAAATAAAACATTTTTCTTGATATTATATGGGTATATTTGGAAGAGAGAGTGGTGATGTGCTTGATTTTACCATGCTTCAAAAAAGAGGTATATTGAAAAAGCATGAACAGGAAAAAGATATTATTGATTTAACCCAGGATCCAGTTGCTGCTGCACAGCAGATTGTTCCTATTTCTGCAGCCGCTCCCTCGCCATTAAGCTTTTTCGATACAGTCTCTCCAGCACCGAGTTTTTTCGATGCTCAACCGCAAAATAACTTACAAAGCAGCACTGATGTGCAGAGCTTGAAGGTAAAAATTGATGATCTTGAATACAAGCTTGACAGGTTTTTAGAGAGAGTAGAGATGATTGAGTCAAAGTTAACTGACTTTGCAAGGAACCTTCGATAGGCTTAAAAATCTTCATCTTCTTGTTCCAGCATGAAGGATTTCTCAAAAGAAATATATGCTTACGCATTAAGAAATGCAATTGAATTTGGAAGCGCCGAGCCCGGAAAAATACTTCCAAAACTTTTTCAGCATGGACTTGATAAAAAAGACATAAAAAAGATAATGCCTCAGATACAGGAAATAGTCAAGAAAGTCAACAGCCTGGATAAAGATGGGAGGCAGAGGGAATTTTCGCTTCTTGATAATGTTGTTAAAGTAAGAGAGGAAAAAGAAAAAGACCTTCCTGAACTTCCTAATGCGGGAAAAGGCATTATAACGAGAATTCCTCCCGAGCCCTCAAAATATCTTCACCTTGGGCACGCTCTTTCATTTTTGTTGAATTATCTATATGCTAAAAAATATGATGGAAAATGCCTAATTAGATTTGAGGACGCTAACCCTGAAAAGGTTTCAAAGGAATATGTTGATGCCATGTTGGATGATATAAATAACTATCTTGGGATTAAATCGGAGAGCATTAGATATGTATCCGATGACATTCCCTTGCTTTACAATTATGCAGAGAAGTTAATCTCACAAGACAAAGCGTATATGTGCTTCTGTGACAGAGAGACTATGCAGGAGCTAAGGCATTCAGGTAAAGAATGTGCACATAGAAAGACAAGCGCTAAAGATAATTTGAAAGAATGGAAACAGTTCCTTGCCGGAAAATACAAGGAGGGAGAGGCTGTTCTTAGAATAAAGGGGGACATGAAACATACAAATCATGTGATGAGAGATTCGGCCTTATTCAGGATGATCGACAAGCCTCACTTCAGGCAGAAAGATAAGTATAAGGTATGGCCATTATATGATTTTTACAATCCCATTGAAGACAGCCTAATGGGGATAACCCATGTTCTGAGGACAAATGAGTTCGAGCAAAGAGTGCCATTACAAGACTTGATAAAAGATCTTCTTGGACTAAAAAAACAAACAGTTGTGCAGTATGGAAGATTTAGTGTAATTGATGCAACGACAAAGGGAAGGGAAATCCGGGAATTGATAGAATCTGGTGAATATATTGGATGGGATGATCCAAGACTAATGACTTTGCGTGCTTTGAGAAGAAGAGGAATAAGAAAAGATGTATTATATGAACTGGTAAAACAAATAGGACTATCCAAATATGAGGTTCATCTTGACTTTGACATGATTGCCGCAATAAGCAGGAAGTTGATTGACGCTGATACAGAAAGATATTATTTCGTTGAAGATCCTGTTGAGCTTGAAATAGAAAAGAAACCCAAACTAAAAAGCGTAAAGATTCCAATCCATCCAGACAAGGAAGACACAAGAAATTTAGATGTAGGTGAGATATTCATTTCAGAGAAAGACCTGAAGGAATTCAAGGGAAAAGAAGTAAGGCTTCTTCACCTTTTCAATGTCAAGCTTCCTGTAAAGGGAAACAAGGCAGTCTTTACTTCCATGGAAAACAAGCCAATTCCCAAGATACAATGGGTTTCTTCTTACACTCCCACAAAAATCCTGATGCCTAATGCAAAATGGGTTTCAGGATTTGCTGAGGCAGGAACAAAGAAGCTTAAGGCTGATGATCTAATTCAATTTGAAAGATTTGGTTTTGTAAGGCTTGATGCCAAGAAGAAAGACTCAAACGAATTCTGGTACACTCACCGATAGTTAAGCAACTTTTAATGGAGGAATAGTCTTTGCTCCATATTTTTCTATAAATTCGTTTGTAAGGTCTAGTATAGAATTTTTAAGATAGTGCTTATACTCTTCCTCTTTCATTTCTCTTCTTTCCATTCGTATTTTAATCTGCTCGTTTATTTCTCTATCAACAAACGGAGCATCATTATGATATCGCTGTTCAGATCTTAATAATTTCTGTATTTTGCTTAGTTTTCTATATACTGGATCAATACTTCGTGTACCATCAACAACATCGAACGTTGCTCTTTTTTCATCTTCTACCTTTAGATAGTCTTCATGCTGAAGAATGCCTCTCCTCAAATCCCAGTCAGTTGAATCCATTATCGATTCTATTTTCTGTGCGATTTTATAAGCAATTTTAACTCTAACATTTACCTTTTCCTCTATTTCTTTAAGAATATTGCACTGATTTTCAAGGTAATCTGTAAATTTTCTAGATCTATCTTTTTCATTCATATTTAATTTATAAGTATAGGATATAAAAGGATTGTTGTGATTCCAACAACATTTATAAATCGCGTTCCATATTATAAAGAATGAAAAAGGGTCTGAGCGATGTTGTCACAACAGTCCTTATCATCCTTCTTGTACTTGCTGCGGTAGTTATTGTATGGGCTTTCGTTAGACCTTTCCTTCAGGATGCTGGTGGTAAGATCACTGCTGCATGCATTCAGCTTGACCTCCAACCCTTGAGCTGCGAAAACTGGACCTCTACATCACTGGTTAAGTTTGCAAACGTCACCTATAGATGGAATGCAGGTGATGTTAACCTTAGTTCAGTAAGAATAATCCATCTAGACTCTACAAAGCTTTCAGCCATTAATGCTACTGGGTCAGTTCCTGGTCTTCTTGGAACTGCAAGATCAACAACCAACCTTGTATCTTTTGTTCCTGCACAAGTGCAGGTTGCAGGAATTGTCAGGGCAGAAAGTGGTCAGCTTATTACATGTCCTGAATCAAAACCTATTAGTTGCGTTTCTAGTTAGTTCTAAAGAAACATTTATAAACAACATTTAACTTTTGTCGGCATGGCGAAAAGAGGTTTAAGCGATGTCGTTACGACAGTGCTCATCATCTTATTGGTGTTGGCTGCTGTCGTCATCGTTTGGTCTTTCGTACAGCCAGCAATTAAAAAAGGAGTTGAAACAGTACCGGGACAGACAGCATGTATTCAGCTTGATATACAGCCAGTGAGCTGCATAAAGAGCGCTACGAATCCTAATCTGGCTACCGTAACTTACCGATGGAACAGCGGGGATGCTACCCTAGGCGGACTAAAGGTAATTCTTACCAAGACTGATGGAACAACCATCGTCGATAGTACAACGGCAACTACTGCTCCTAACACTTTGCCAGCAAGGCTTGAGTCTAGAACTCTTAGCAATTTGAACTTTGGCGGCCCTGCAAGTAAAGTAAGTATTGCTGCTGTCGTCAGAACAGACACAGGACAGGATGTAACCTGCACTGAATCTACTGCTGTAACTTGCACTTAAAGCAGTATTTTTTTCTATTGTTTTATTTTTATTTAGGTAACCTTAAATAATGTAATATTCTTAATTAGAAATGATAGAGGTTGAGGCCAAGATAAAGATTTCTTCACCTTCTGAAATTAGAAAAGACATAAAGAAGTTTGCTGTGTTTGCCGCAATACAAAACAAGCATGATGATTATTATACATTAGAGCACGGCCACTATCCGCAGAAAAGCCTGAGAGTTAGAAAGATGAAAGACAGATACATTATCAATTTTAAGCAGAGAGTTTCATATAAGGATGGTGTACATGCAAAGAAAGAGGTTGAGTTTGTAGTTCATGATATAGAGGGGTTTCTGGAACTCATAAGTGATTTTGGATTCAAGAAATGGCTTCATAAGGAAAAGAGGACAGAACTATATCATATCAGCAAGAATTTCCATGTTGAATTGAATCATCTTGAGGGATTAGGATGGTTTGTAGAGGTAGAATATCTTACGAAAGACAATGTTGCATATGCAAGAAAAGAGGTTCTTAAGATAGTAAATAAGCTTGGGTTCAGCTCTAAGGATTTGGTTAAGGAAGGGTATACTAAGCTTATGTGGG
>JAIFVW010000017.1 GCA_019662115.1 Candidatus Pacearchaeota archaeon | reverse complement strand
ATTCGGAATCCCATTCTAAAGGTTTATAAGTCATAATTCTAGATAATGTTATGCCCGGATGGCACAATGGTACTGCGCTGGTCTTGAGAACCAGTTTCCCTCGGGATATCCCGGTTCGATTCCGGGTCCGGGCGTTTAAAAATATTTAAGGTATATATCTCAATCTTATGTTCTATATAATATAAGTATTTATAAGGAATTCTAGACATGATAGATAATGAAGTTCAGAGTTTCCAGGCATCTGCTTCCAGAAATTAGACGTGATATTTCTAATAAAAAATATATCGTTGGAGTTTTTAATTTCGATGAAACTCATGATGAGAAGTTTAGGTTTTTCTCATCTAATGCATTTGATAAATCTTGGAGGAGAAAATCTTTTTTTGGTGTTGAACGTGGAGCAATTGCGGGATATTATTTTAGGCTGAATCCGGTTGAGGATTTTGTTCATGAAGAGGATCTTTATTTTGATACTCCGCAAGACAAAGTCAAATTAAAAGTATATTCTAACGATACTTGCATCCTAAGAGATTCATACCCTTATACTGAAGCAATCGCATTTCCTAAATCAGAGATAAGGAGAGGGATTTCTGATATGATCAAATTCGTTAATGAAAGGTCTAAGTTAGGAATTGCGCGACGATTGAATGCTAATCAGATATATGGTGTAGAAGAGTTTATCACCGAGGATTTGCACACAGGAGTGCATACCAAGAAGGCTATGGAGTATGGGCAAATCAACGATGCAATCCATGGGCTTTCTCTTCGTTAATCGTTTTAGAAAGGTTTAAAGACAGCGTCTCCTTATAAAGAAAAAGATGATAACAAGGGGGCCTGCATTAATCAGCACGCTGTATCCTTATTATAGAAAATACTTTCCTCGCTCTCATACAGTAAATCTTAGTGGTTCTGCATATGCGTTCAAAAGCGAGAGCCCAATAATCGAGGTGCATGGCACTATAAATCATTCTAATGTCAACCTTTTTATGCATGATTTATCCGCTCGTGTAAGCTATCCCTTGGTTATTGTCAATCTTTCTTTGAAAAGCAATGTAGATATGAGTTTTGCTGCTGCACTCATTAATTATCTTAGGCAACGCCCATTAGTGGACATAGGCATCTATGGTAAAACAGAAATCTTTCAGGTTGCAAAGCTTACAGGTATGAGGCCTCGATTGCGTATCGGAGAAAGCTTAGAAGAGGTCCTAGCCGCCAAATAATCTTTTCCAGAAAGACTGCTTGTAGGAGTTTGGCTTCGGATCTACGACCTCGTAATTTATTGTCGGCTTTGCCTTGAGGATCGGAGCCTCATTTGCAAGCTTTTGATCTACTATCTTGAGAGCGTTATCAACTTCAATTCTGGAGTATCCTTGGTTGACAAGAGCCCACTTAAGAGATTCTTTTGTGTAACCTTTTTTTAGATTCTTGCGAAGATACTCAACCAACTCGTCCATGTAGTTCTTCTTTTTTTGCATATCATATTCAGACAAAGAGGCTATATAAAAATTACGAAACGGCAATCGGGTTTACAAGATGATATAACATCAATCCTTCTCTGAGTTTCTTAGGGGATTCGGCATATAGTGTCACCATGGGATCTCCTTTGGATATTTTTTCGTTCTTGTGACAGTATATATACATTCCTGCACCCTTATCGACTGGACTGCCAAGTATTTTTGATACACCGTTGACAAGCTTGTTGTTTATGCTTTTCACTTTGCCTGTTTTTGGAGAGTACATACTATATGAGTACTGCCCGGGCTGGAGTTCCTTTATCGATCCTCCCTGAGCCTCGATTATTTCCTTGAACTTATTGAATGCCTCTCCCGAGCGGAGAATTTGCTGAGCTCTCTCTTTTCCTTTTCCTTTCTTTGCTTTCCCTACCATTTCAAGCAATTCTCCTGCAAGCATAAGGCTTTTCTTTTCCAAATCAGCAGGAGCGTTCCTCTGCTGAAGAACTTTAATAACATCTATCATCTCCAAGATCGGACCTATTCCATTTCCTATAGGCTGATCTCCCGGAGTCAAAACAACCTTTGTTTTAAGATGAAAATGATTTGAAAGAGCCACGAACTTTGCCTTGAGTTTTTCTCCCTGAGATTTTGTTACTTTAGCTCCTGATCCATAGGGGATGTCTATGAGAACATATTTGCTTCCAACTGCAAGCTTCTTTGCCAAAATTGATGCAAGAAGCTGGGATTCAGGATCTATATTTAGAATCCTTTCTATACGAATAAACTTATCATCTGCCGGAGCAAGGCCCAAGGATCCGCCCCATGCAAGACAGGCTCCAACATGCTTCACTATTTTCTGAAGCTCTGAAGCCGGAAAATTGACAGGGGATAGAGTCTCAATCACATCAGCTGTTCCTGCTGCACTTGTAATGGCTCTTGAAGAGGTTTTAGGTATTGTAACTCCTTCTGCTGCACATATTGAAACAACAATAGGAGTCGTTCTGTTTCCAGGTATCCCCCCTATACAATGCTTATCTGCGACATAAGGATTTGACCATTTCAACACCTTTCCTGTTTTGTATATTGCCTCTGTAAGATTTATAGTCTCATTCCAATTCATCCCGTGCTCGTAAACTGCGGAAATAAAATAGGCTATTTCAGTCTCGGTTAGAGAGTTATTTATTACCTCTTTTATAATTGAATATATTTCATCCCGAGTCAGGACCTTTCCATTCACCTTCTTTGTTATGAACCTAGCGCTTTTAGGCTCAACAGCGAGGTTGATATGGACATATTCCTTGGATTTTATTTTTAGATAGTCTATTATTTCATCAGAAAGAGATATTTCATTTGATTTGATTATTCCCCTAGAGACATCAACTACCGCTATTATCTTGTTCTTTCCATGAGTAATCTCAATCCTGTCTCCTGGGTGAACATCCAGATTCTTAGCCTGCTCTTCATGAAGAAGGGCAATTGGCCTTCCAGCACCGAATGATATATTTTTTAATTGCAGCCTCATTTTTATGATTAAGAATATCTGTATTTTTATAGTTTCTTATTCTGCAAATAAACTCGCTAACGCTCTTTCTTTATAGGCTCTTAGGAATGTGACAAAATATGCAAGAATAAGAGGACCTATGATAAGACCTAGAAATCCGAATATAAATAGCCCTCCGATCATTCCTATCATAACTATTGCCGGAGAGATATCTGCCTTCTTGGATACTATATAGGAACGGAGTACATTGTCAAACGTAGAGACAATAATGATGTTATAAGCAAGATAGAGTATTCCTGCAGTATTATTTCCTGATGCGAAGAAGTAAACTGTTACAGGAACCCATACTATCCCTGGTCCGATATATGGAATTATGGAGAAGACAATTGCAACTACTGTAAGAATCAGTGCATTATTTACCCCAAACATCAAAAATCCAAGGCCTGCAAGCATTCCTTGTACAAGACCTACTATAACTTGCCCATAGATAAGGGAGTCCGTAATCCCTTTGAACTGCTTGACAAGAATTTTTTCCTGGGACTTATTGAAAGGAGATATTGCCGAGACCATTTCACTTAGCTTATCAGAATCCCTTAGAGTAAAGAAGAATACGAAGGCTACAATAAACAGGTGCAGGGCGATTGTTGGTATCTCTATAAGCCAGTCGGTGAGTGAATTCAATGTAGAAGAGGTTACCTTGCTTAAGATTGTCGACACTGTTACTGTAAGCTGAGCTATGAAAGGCTCGGGAGCTGTTGAAAATAGAGCCTGGACGAATTTCTGTACATCTAGAGTCTGGGTGAACTTAAAGACCTCGAATACCTGTTGAACCATGATAGGGATGAGAAACCAAAGAGGCACTATGATAAGAAGGATTATCACCAATGAAACAATTGCTGCTGCAGTATTTTTTTCCCTGACAAATGAGAGCATTTTCCTGTATAGTGGAAAGAAGACATATCCGAGGATCAATCCTCCGATTACAGAAAGCAAAACTGGTTTCACTATTATGAATACAAGAACTCCAAGGAGAAATATCAATAGTATGACTGAAAGTCTTCTTATCTCCTTATCTCCAAAATCCATAGCTAAAGAGAGGAGAGTTACTATATAAAGTTTAATATATAAACCGAAAAAGTTTATAAAGAAAATTTTTCTAGTGATAAGATGGAAAACTTCATAAAAAAAGTGCTCGAGGGCAAAACAGACGAAGAAAGTCATAGATATTTTGTAAGGTTTGGAAAAGGAGACTATGCCCGAAGATTCCTCATAAGCTTTGCCAAAGGAACAAAGATAAAAGTTAAGGCTAGCTTTGAGCTTGCAAATGACCTAGTCAGGTTTATTAGGGATAATTCTGATTCTAAATTCTCAGGAAAAGTGCTTTCAAAAGAAAAAGTTGAAGGCCTGGATGGAAGGAAAAAAGCAGGAGTATTTGTTTATGAAATTTCAGAATCGGCTTTGCATGAATTTCCGCATGCTTATTACTATCTTCTAGACGTGAACAGCAATGATATCATACTAAAAATAAAGAAGAGCCTTCCTAAACCTGGAAAAGATGAGAAAAAAATTGACGATAAGTTCTGCTCCCTGGAAATAGGTGAAAAACATTGGCATGCGCTAAAACAGACTTTCTTTTGGGATGTTCCTGAATGCAAGAAAGCAACTATTGAACATGAGCTTAAGATAACTGATATCGTATTGCCCAAAGATGAGAAAGATCCAGTCAAGATAAGAGAGATGGCAAAAAGAAAGGGAACTATTGTAAGAACAATCGAAGCTGACGGGAAAAAAACACACAAAGATTATCCTCTTGAAGCCTAATATTCCAGGCCTTTTCTCGCAATAATTCCACGATCAAATGGGTGCTTTATCTTTCTTATTTCTGTAACAAGGTCGGCATGCTCGAATATGTTTGGAAATGGCTTGTGAGAGCCCGTAAGAATCAATTCTTTTTTCTCAGGTTTTTCCTTTATTAATCTTATAACCTCATTTTCATCAAGTAGGCCAAGCTGTACGGCATATAATATCTCATCGGCAATGATTATATCGTATTCTTTCTCAAAGCATGAACGTAGATATTCATATGCTTCTTTTACTTTCTCTATATGGCCTTTATTCGGCTTACCGATTACCCAAGACCCTGTTCCAAATCTTTTGAATGAGAATGTAGAGAATTTCTCCAGTGCCTTTATCTCTCCAGGATGATCAATTTCAGGGTTTCCCGTCCCGTTTTTCATAAACTGCACCATATGGACAGAATAGCCGTTTCCGGATGCCCTTAGTGCAGTGCCCATCGCAGAAGTTGTTTTGCCCTTTCCATTTCCCCAGAATACCTGCACTAGCCCAAGATTGCTTTTGTCCATGCATTTTTAGATTTCTAGAGTTTAAAGAAATTTATATGTTAAAGAAACACAGATTTAAATACTTTAAAAAGTACTTAAAAAGTACTTAAGTTAAAAAATGACTGACATCATATTCAAAGACGGAAAAATTCAAACTGGCCACCGAATAAAAATACCTAAGGCAATAATTGATACTCTTAATCTTAAAGTTGGTAAAAAAATAGTTATAAAATTTGATGCTAAGAAAAAATCATTTATGGTAGAAGAGGAAAAATCGAAATGATTATAATAAAAAGTGAGTTAGAGTTAAAAAATTGGTTTTTAAAAAACTACAAAAAACTAGGATATTCTAAAATAATAAAGAAAGATAGTGGATATTTCCCTGATTTTATTATGTTGAAAGATAATAAAGAGTTTAGAGTCGAACTTGAGACTATTTCTTCTAATTTTATTTTACACAAACATGATGTAACTAAAGTTGATGAAGTTGTATGCATAAAAAAAGATATGGATCTTGGAGTTAAAATTATAGAGATACCAAATCTTGAATATCAAAGTAGGCTAGTTCGTATATCTGCTACTATTGGTGAAGAGACCAATAAAGTTCTAGATAATCTATTAAAAGATAGCAATTATAGGAATAAATCTCATATTATTGAATCTGCAATTAAAAATCTAGCGAGGTATTATGACAGGAAATAAAAGAGCACAGATGACAATATGGATTATTCTTGCTCTGACGCTTGTTGCGTCTATGATTCTATTTTTTACGGTAGAAAAAAAGATAACTACGGCTCCATCGGAAATACTGGACCCAAGGCTGCAGATTGAGCAATGCACAAAAGAAGGGATCAATGATATAGTTTCGCGAATGCTCCCTCAGGGAGGATTTACAGATCCTAAAAATACCAAGCTTTACAAAAATATCAATGTCTCATATCTTTGCGAAAATATAGGATTCTATAAGACTTGCATAAATCAACATCCTCTTCTTTTGAACGAGATGAAAGATGAAATTAAAACGCTTCTTGCACAAAAGCTTGAAGATTGCTTTTCAAATATTGATCGAAACTATCGGTCAAGAAATGCAGAGATTGAGACTGGACCATTAAGCGTTGATGTAAATATGGCTCCTGGAAGGATATATGTTGATATAAACAGAAGCATGACTATCAGCCAGAGAGGTACAAGCAAAACATTTGACAGATATGCTGTTGAAGTTCTGAATCCGGCTTATGATCTCGCTAGTGTGGCGATGGAAATTGCAAGTCAGGAAGCAAAATACTGTTACTTTGAGTATGTTGGGTATATGATGCTCTATCCTAGATTCTTAATATCAAAAAATGCTCTGCCTGATTCAACTAAAATATATACTATCAAGGACAAGCTTTCCGGAGGTGAAATGAATATTGCAATAAGGAGCTGTGCAATACCTCAGGGAATATGAGGAAAAATACAATTGCCATGATTGAAATCATTCTTCTAGTGAGCATGAGCTTTGCGATATCTTATTCCTTAAGACAAGAAAATACTTTTAGCAATTACAACTATTCTTACAAAAAAGTTGCATTCAATATAATAAATTATATTTTTGGAAAAGGAATTGTCTCTGCGCTTGATTCATCTGACTTCAAAAATGGAGTTTCAACCTGCCTGCTTTCAAAGAATAATGAGATATGCCAGGAATTTCCTTCCAGCGAATGCAACAGCAAGTGTACAACTTCATGCATTCCTACAACAAAATCCCAGGTATCTGCCTGTAGTATAGGGACATGTTTTGATCCTCTAGAAGGAACATGCCAGCCAGGTTCGCCGAAGCAATCTTGCGAACAGGCCAAAGGACAATGGTTTAATGATCCTTATGGAAATATCGCGCAATGTAAACAAGGATGCTGCGTCCTTGGAGATCAGGCAAGCTTTACCACATCCCAAGCATGCTCTAGAAAATCCTCTCTTCTTGGACTTGAAAATAACTTTAGGCCAGAAATAAGCACAGAAATACAGTGCCTTGCTCTTGCAAAAACGCAGGAAGAGGGAGCGTGTGTTTATGATCAGGATTTTGAAAAGACATGCACTTTCACAACTAAAGCCAGTTGCTTGCAAAAGACAGGCAGGAGCGACTCATTTTTCCCTGGAATTTTATGTTCTAATCCAAACCTTAATACTACATGCAAAAAACAAGCAAGGACTGCATGTGTTGAAGGTCAGGATGAAATCTATTGGTTTGATAGCTGTGGAAACAAAGAGAATATATATGATGCTAACAAGGCAAAAAGCTGGAACGATGGAAAAGTTCTTTCCAAGAATGAAAGCTGCTCATTGCAATCTGGAAATAATCTTCTGGGTTACCAAAGCACTTGCGGAAACTGCAACTATTTTCTAGGCAGTGTCTGTGGTGCTAAAACTACCAAGGCAAAGCTTTCAGACAGCTCACAGCAATTTGTATGCAAAGACCTGTCATGCACTGATGCACAAGGCAAGAAAAGAAAGAACGGCGAGAGCTGGTGTGCATATCAAGGATCAATAGGTGTTGACGAAAAAAATAATAGAGCAACAGATACTCCAGGTAGTAGGCATTTTAGGGAAGTATGCATAGATGGAAATGTGCAGACGGAAGCATGTGGAGATGCAAGGAGCGAAATATGTATTGAATCCCAGACCCAGACTGATTTTGGCAAGTTCTCTTCTGCTGCTTGCAGAATAAACCTTTGGCAGCAATGCGCTGAATATAATACAGAGGTAACTGGAGATGGGGCTGCAAGAATATCTTCTGAAAAACAAAGAGATGACAAGTGCTCTCAAAATCCTGACTGTTTTGTTAAGAAAATTGAAATAAGCGATAATTTCAAATTTAATATATGTGCTCCAAAATATCCTCCAGGATTTGATCTCCGCTCCAACTCAGATAGCGCCGAGGGCATATGCTCTTTTGCAAGCCAGACATGCACTGCAGTTTATGTAAAAAAAGCATTTGGAGGATGGAAGTGCGAGGCAAATTGTGAATGTGAAAAGTCAGTATTCACAGAAAAGATGAATGATCTTTGCATAAGCCTAGGCGATTGTGGAGGAAAAGTAAACTACAACGGGCAATTCACGAAGAACTATCAGTCATATGGCAGTGAGAAAGCGTCTGACGTATATAATGAGGGATTAAATAAGTATTCAACTCCTGTCAAAGGAAAATTTGCCAATGCTGGAGCTGCAAATCAGTTTTACAGCAGCCTTGGAATTCCAAGCGCTCTTGGCACTCCAGGAAAGATAACAGATGATAGCGCTGGAGCTGTGAGTGCTGCTTTGTTAACAAGCGGAGCGATTGGAGTTACTCTTGTAGCAGCAAGTTATGGAGGTTATGCCGCCGGAGCCGGGGCTATCCAGGCTTTTGGAAGTGCGGGAGGATTCGTCGCGTCAAAAATACCAGTTATTGGAGGATTATTCAAAGGATCTGTTGCATCTGCTAATCCAGCGGCTGCCGCGTATGGAGGGGCATTTGCAGGTGCAGCTATTGGTCTTGCTGTAACTTCTCTTTTAATAAAATTTACAGGCATAGGGCCTGGTCTTGACAAGGGAATAACTTATGCGTTGCTTGGAGCAGGAACATTTTCAGGAGCCATTATAGGGGCAAACCTGGCTGGAGGAAGTAGTGGTCTGGGAGGATTAGTTGGGACACTTGCTCCTTGGGCATGGTTTGCAGGGATTGCAGTCATTGTTTCAATTGTTATATTTGCTATATTGGGAGTGGGAAAGACAAAAAAGGTTACAGTTCAATTTACATGCCAGCCATGGGAGGCGCCTCTTGGAGGAGCAAAATGCAAGCAATGCGGTAAAGACGGATTCCCGTGCTCTCCTTATTCATGCCATGCACTCGGACAGGCATGCGAATTCATCAATGAGGGAACTGGTCAGGAGGCATGTATAGACAGCAATCCAAATGATGTATCTGCTCCTAGCATTAGTCCTGACAAAAAAGTTCTCCAAACAGGATATAGTTATGAAGATGAAAATGATAATGGAGTTAGACTGAAAGGCCCGGAGAATTGTGTACAGGCATATGCTCAAGTTAGCCTAGGTATTGCATTAAAAGAGCCTGGACAATGCAGGTTCGATACTGCCCATACCTCGTCATTTGACGACATGCAATTTGACTTTGGAGGAAACCTATTCGTAAAAAGCCATAGCATGGTATTTAGAATGCCAAGCTTAGAAAGTTTGGGTCTTTCAGGATATGATCCTAGCAGAAAAGCAGATTATAATTTGTATGTAAGATGCCAGGACAGCCGAGGTAACAAGAATGAAAAAGAATATGCTATTAACTTCTGCATAAAGCCTGGAGAGGATATTACTTCTCCGATTATTGAAAGGACAGACAACAATCAATATTTGAAATTCAATGCAACATCAAAAGTTACGACTATATATACAAACGAGCCTTCCGAATGCAGATGGGATATTAGAGATAAAGACTATAACGAGATGAGCAAGAATTTCAATTGTGATAATGATCTTGCAAGCCAGACATTCTCGGGATGGAAATGTACAACTAGCATTCCTATAACCAAGGATGATTCTACATTCTATGTTCGATGCAAAGATCAGCCATGGTTAAATGAAAGTGCAAAAAGGAATTCAAATCATGAGAGTTATCCTCTTGTCTTCAAGAAATCGAGCAGTCCTTTAGTCATATCTTCTATTTCTCCAGATAACACAAGCATTATTGTTGGAACTGAGCCTGCCTCAGTGGAAGTGAAGGCTATTACATCAGGAGGAGCTGATGGGACTGCGCGATGCAGCTATAAGGTTGATAACTATTATGTTGATTTCTCAAGCACTTTGGGCACTGAACACAGAAATATTTTCAATCAATTCAGCTCAGGAGAAAAAGTGCTTCCTGTAAGATGCGAAGACATTGCAGGAAATGTGGCAGAAAGGACTTCAAGATTCTCAATCAACATTGACACTCAGGCTCCTGAAGTGACAAGAGTTTACGGAAAGGACAATTCTCTGATCGTCATTACTAATGAACCTGCAACATGTTCTTTTGTTAATTACATCAACAGAACAGGAGATGCATGCAGCTTTGAATTTAATGATGGAAGATTGTTAAGCGGAAGTGATATTTTGCACAGCACATCACTTGAGTCTCTTCCTTATTACATCAAATGCAAGGATAAGTTTGATAATTCTTTAGGGGGATGTAATATAGTAGTGCAGAAGGGCTTATTCTCATGAGACGCAACAATTATAAACAAAATTATTCTTTGTCTGGCATGCAGAATAAAAGAGGGCAGATGACTATTATTATAATAGTTGCAATTGCAGTTATCGCTGTAATTTTGGTGTTTTTACTATATCCAAGGGCCTCCCCTATTATTTCGTCTGCATTCAACCCAACACAATACCTTCAATCATGCATTGATCCTGTTGTCTCTTCCACTCTTACAACTCTTACTTCCCAAGGAGGATATCTTAATCCCGAAGGATTTGTCCTGTACAAAGGAGAAAAAATAAAGTATCTCTGTTACACTTCAGAATATTACAAAACATGCGCAATTCAGCAGCCTATGATAAAAAACCATGTTGAATCCGAATTGTCCGACGCGATCCGGGCAAAAGCCCAGGACTGCATGGCAAGCCTTAAATCAGAATATGAATCAAGAGGATACACAGTCTCTTCGTCTTCCGCAAGCACCCAGGTTTCTATAATTCCTGGAAAAATACAAATTCACTTTTCTGCACCTTTGACTGCAACAAAAGATGGAGCAAGCCAGAGCTTCAAGGAATTCAATGTTGAAAAGACAAGCCAGCTTTATGACTTATTATTTACAGCGACAAGCATTATTGATTACGAATCAACATATGGAGATTCAGAAACAACCATTTATCTTCAGTATTATCCAAACTTAAAGGTTGAAAAGACTAAATTAAGTGATGGAACAAAGATTTATACACTCTCAAACGTTGTAAGCAAAGAGACATTTACATTTGCCTCAAGGAGCCTCTCATGGCCTCCAGGATATGGAATAGAATGATAACTAAGATTCAATGGCTAAGACTTGGAATTTTTATTCTAGCATTTGGTGTACTTGTCTCATCAGCCTCCGCATTAAATGCAACTGTATGCTGTGAAAAAACTACGACAGGATTATTCTGCCAAAATGTTCCAAGCGATCAGTGTGCTCCAGGGTCAAGACAGGTTCCAAGCTCATGCGAGTCAGTATCATATTGCAAGCCTGGTGTGTGCTATGATTCAAATGAAGGAACTTGCTCAGGAAACACTCCCCAATTAGTATGTAATAACAACAAAGGTGTATGGAGCGAGCAGGCTCCTGCACAATGCAATCTGGGTTGCTGTTTGTTGGGAGATCAGGCTGCTTTTGTCTCTCTTGTAAGATGCAAAAAACTATCTGCTTTTCTTGGGTTGGATACAAATTACAATACTGGAATAAAAGATGAAGTACAATGCGTGCTTGCAGTGCAAAACCAGGATAAGGGTGCGTGCGTTTATGATCAGGATTTTGAGAAAACATGCAAATTCACTACGAGAGCTGAATGCTCTGCTGGAGTGAATGGAACAGGAAAAGGAACATTCTTTAAAGGAAAGCTTTGCTCTGCAGAAGAGCTTGGCACAATATGCGGGCCTACAAAAAAGACGCTATGTATTCCGGGAAAAGATGAGGTGTACTTTGTTGACAGCTGTGGAAATCAGGCCAATATCTACGATGCCAGCAAAGTAAATGACAAAGACTATTGGACGAATGTAAAAGACAAGAGCGAGTCCTGCAGTCCCAATGGAGCAAATGCAAATTCTGCGGCATGCGGAAACTGCAATTATCTCCTTGGGAGTGTATGCAGGTCAGCTGATACAAAAAAGGCAACATATGGAGACTACATGTGTGCTGATCTAAATTGCAAAAATACACAGGATGGAAATTCATACAAGCATGGAGAGAGCTGGTGTGTCTACAACGATCAGGGAACTAATGGACAGGGAGAGGATTCTGTAGGAAGCAGGTTCTTCAAGCATATCTGCATAAATGGGGAGGAAGTATTAGAGCAGTGTGCTGACTTCAGACAAGAGGAATGCATTCAAGATAAAATACAGACATCTCAGGGAACTTTTTCACAGGCTGCATGCAGAGTTAACAGATGGCAAGATTGCACAGCCCAGATAAGTCAGCTTGACTGTGAGAACACGGATAGAAGAGACTGCTACTGGAAGCCTGATGTCAAGCTTTCCCAATTCGAGCAGAATGAAACAATTACAGGGGTATGCCTTCCAAAGAACCCTCCTGGATTAAAATTCTGGGAAGGACAGGATGCACAGACTATTTGCGCACAGGGGAATTCTGCATGCATAGTAACGTTTGAGAAAGGTTTGTTTGGAGGAGAGAAATGCTCAAATAATTGTGACTGCCTAAGTGAGGACTGGCAGAAGCAAAGAAGCGACATATGCCTCAGCCTCGGTGATTGTGGCCCTAATGTCAACTGGATTGGCCAGCAGGGATACAAGCCAGGATATAATATCAGTATAACCAACGTCAAGTAAGGTTTTGTACTTTCTTAATAGTGATAACAAATCGTAAGATTTAAATACATATATTTAGTATATAAATTATGAGAAATTCACTAAAGAATCTTAGAAATATTGTCCTAGCTTCAGGCATCGGACTTGGTGCTCTTACAGGATGCAGCCCTATATATGATTCTAGCCAGACTCCTCCTCCTCCGAGATCAAATGCTGATGATGCTCTTGTTGCAGCTGTTCTCTTTGGCGCTGTTGGTGCAAGCAAGGGAATGAGTCCTCAACAGTCCCAGACTTGGAACAATCTTTCAGACGCCTCTCTAAACAAAGCATATATTGAAGGACAAAAAGAGGCAGCTGAGAAGGGAAAAACTGAGGTTAGTGTTAGCAATATACACATTAGTAACTATAACCAAAACAATCCAGACTCTGGAGCTTTCTTTGCATCAAGAGGATTCAAAGGCGATCAGAACCAAAATGGGTTAATTGATAAGGAAGAAGCAGGAGACATGCAAGATACCTTTTCAACTAGAGAGGAATTTTACATAATTGCAAGCTTGCCTCAGGACAGTGAAAAAAGAAGTATGGAAATTATTATTTATGACAAAGACAGCAATCAGATATATGACAAGACTTACGCATTGCATCCTGGTCCACAATGGCAAGGCATGCAGATTCAGATGCGCCCAGGAACTTATGAAGCAGTATTAAGAATTAACGACAAAAAGATAGTTAGCAAACGCCTAGACATAACTGACTAGCATTTCTCAG
>JAIFVW010000040.1 GCA_019662115.1 Candidatus Pacearchaeota archaeon | reverse complement strand
GACTCAAAATACTCTTTGTCTTTTTCGTAAAATTTCCTTGAATATTTGAACCTAGTTTTCTGAGAACTACTCATTTATCAACCTGGAATAGGAGCTTTTTATTACTTATTATTTAGTGCTTTCCACTCTTTCCCATGCATCGGTATAGTGTTGTTTTTTTATCTTAGTATGATAGAAGACAAGTGTCCATATGTAGAGTTTTATTGGGAACAAAGCGAGAGTATAGATCATCTCTTTAAATGTCTTAGGATAAGTAAAGGCCCTATAGCTTTCTTTTAGTTCATTTTTAAATGATTTAGTTCTAGGCAGAGTGCGCAGATCAAAATATTTAGATAATGTCTCATGTCCCTTAGAGGTACGTTTTTTTTGATTAATAAAATCTTTAAGATTCTTTGGAAAGCTTACATATACAATTGCTTTCGGGGTGTATTCTATCTTATATCCTTTTTCTCTGAAAAGATAAGGGACAATGGTATCTTCTGCAACATCAAGAGGAAAGTCCTTTACTACTCCATTTCTAAATGCCCATAAATATCCCGAACATTCCAGAAACTCTTTCTTCTTCGCTCTCTTTAAACGTGCCTCATGCGCGCCTGCATCGCAAAGTAAATGGGACCAATATCCAAATAGAGTATTTCGATCATCAATAGAAACAGGTCTTCCTGTTGCACATCCAACTTGACGATCCTTGAACACTTCTAGTAAATATTTGAGGCTATTATCTTTGATAAACACATCTCCGTCTGATAATACAACGATTTCTCCTTTTAATTTAGGAATTAGCATATTAAGTGCATAGCTTTTGCCTTTTCCAGGATCTTTGAATATTGAAATGTTCTTGTTTTTCTTTTGATACTTTTTAGCAACAGAAAGAGTTTCCTCATCAGGAGCCGCTACAGTTATCCTATATGTATTTTTTATATCTTGATTAAGAAAGCCTTCAATAGCCCTTCCAATTGTTCTTGGTTCCTTGAATGAAGTAATTACAATGTCTATCATGGATTGAGTATAGTTTGCTTGTTTAAGAGCTTTTTTACTGCCGTGTAGACCTCGTTTACCTTAACTGCTTCCACAGCTTCTTTGCTAAGTTCTTTCTTATAAAAATACTTTTTATATAATGGACTGATAACTTTTGCCATTCTACCATAATCGTAAATCTCTTCAGGAGAGGTACAGTTAAAAATAGCAACAACCTTTTTCTTTAAAGCTAGAGCAATATGCATCCCGAGTGTGTCTCCGCATACAATCAGCTCACATTTGTTGATATCCTCTATATGTTCTCTTAAATTATTTCTCATTCCTAGAAAAACAACACTATATCCATCAGACTCGAGAAGCTTAGCAAGATCTTTATAGTGGCTCCATGCCTTATTGGGCCACAGGCTCGTAGATATATCTATTAGGCCTATTGTTCCTTTTCCATCTCTTGGTTTTACATCTAAAGAGTACTCCTGCCCAGAAAATCTTTTTCCAATCATCTCAATTAATATTTGAGGCACAGATTTTTTATTCTGCTCTTTTATTTCATCAGCTTTCTTTTTTCCAAGCTTGCTTATCAGAGACATATCATACCAGTAAGATGACTCTTTTGTGTATTCTATATTATTTTGGCCGTTCAGAAAAACTCCTATAATATTTTTCTTATTTAGAGAATTTAATATCTCCAAAACTTCTCTCTCTTCATCTAAACTTAAAATGAGATCAAAATCGATATTCTTCAAATCTTCTAGATCTTTTTTTCTTTCAATGAAGAATAATCTATTTATCATTTTAGAACTCAGAATATCTTTGGCATTTTCTTTTGTTAGCCAAAATATATCTCCTGAAAGTTCCTGGAGAAGTACAGTGGTTCTTACTACATCTCCCAATGCTCCAAGTTTTATAATCAGAGTTTTCATTTTAATATACTTTCAATCTTTTCCAAAATTAATGACCACTTAAACTGATCAACACTTCTTTTGGCATTTTCTTTCATTTCCTTTGTTGGATTTATCAGAGCATCATCTAATACATTTGCCAGCGACTGAAAATCCCCCGCCCTGAACAGATATCCATTAACTTCATCAGTTATGATATCTCTTGTTCCAGGATTATCGCTAGCGACCACGATTCTTTCTCTGGCCATAGCCTCAATAAGTGCTTGGGGCATAGCCTCTCTCTTTGAAGGCAGAACAAAAATGGAAGCCGAATCAATCTTCTTTATTTTTTCTTTTATGGTGTAGATAGGAGCTGTAAATGTAATCTGGCTCTGCAACCCGTATTTTTCAATAAGTGCTTGTAACTTTTTCTTGTAATCTTCTTCCGCAGGGCCTACTATTTCTAAAGGAACTTTATTTTTCATTAGATTAACAGCCTCAATGAGAGTTTCTATATCTTTTATAGGTGCAATTCTACCAAGGAACAGGATCTTATCTTTTTTAGGCATGAGGGGCTTTGTGTTAAAGAACTCATCTGGAATTCCATTTGGGATATACTCAATTCTATCTTCTCTTATACCTAAGGTCTTTAGATATGGGATTTCCCACTTGGATATTGCAATCACCTTGTCGAATTGGTTGATTAGTTTAGGCCAGGTAAATTTGTCGGAAAACCAAACTGCAAGGCTAGATAGAAATGATCTTGTAGAGTTGCCTTCAACAAACGGGGCATGTGTTACCAGAAATATTTTAGCACCTATTTTCTTGCCTATTTTTAGGGCAATTTTTGTATGGGGGTGTCTATAGGCATGCGCAATAATGACATCAGGCTTAAAGTTTAATGCTTCCTGCTCAAAATCCCAATTCATAAAGCTCTCTCCGCCTAATTTTGTGGCTGGGAACCGGGTTATCTTTACACCCTGATAATTATCTTCTTTTTGGGCTATCTCCTCTGACCCTTTAGTGCGATTTGATGAATAAATCCTTACTTCATGGCCTTTCTTAGCCAGTAACATAGCCTCATGCTTAGCCCTGGCTCCCACTCCGCATGCACCTGCCGAATAGTTGGTTAATTCAAGGATTTTCATGGAAAATAAAGCAAAATTGCATTTAAAATCCCTCCTATAGAAATCTTTAAAAGCAATTCAGCTATTACGATTTCATGATTAGAAAGGAAACAAAGATCCTTGCTACAGGCTGCGGAGGCATGCTTGGTGAGGCAGTCTATAACGAATTCAAGGACAAATG
>JAIFVW010000039.1 GCA_019662115.1 Candidatus Pacearchaeota archaeon | reverse complement strand
GCTATTGAAAGTGCAAGATAGGCATTGAACATTGTTATTATTCCTAAAAGGATAAATGGCTTTCCAAGTGCAATTGTTGCGAGTTTTGGGGTTTGATTTCCTTTAAATCCTATAACAAGGAAGGCAAAAATTATGTACATTGTGAGGGCTATCAAGTATGCTGAGACAATTATCCTTTTCAGCAACTTTTTATCTTTCCCTATTATTTCATCCACAGATGAAAGTGCTGAATAGCCTAAGAAAGAGAAAAGAACGACTCCAAAAGGAACGAAGAAGTTACTTGTATTTATGTATGTAAGATTTGATACGTTGATTTTATTGGAAAAGAACACAGACAGTGATATGATAAGTACAAACATAAGAATAAGGCCTATTGATTCTCCCTTTTTTAGTGCCTTCATTCCTTCATAAGTACAAAGGGAAAGAACGACCCAGAATGCAATGCTTGCAAAAATAGCGTGCTGGGTGTTATTGAAGATCATCTGGCTGAGAGACTGCCCTTCTGCTACTAGATATGCGAGCAATGCCGAATATAAACCAATAAAGATGGAAATAAGCATAAGGGCTTTACCTTTTTTCCCTAGATATTTCTCTGCATAGCCCACAAGCTGGTGACTTTCCTTTGTCCTTAGCATAACTTCTCCAAGATAGAGAGTTGAAAGCCCTATTATGAATGCGAGAAGCACTAGATGTATAACTCCTATTAAAAATCCTGATTGCATAACAACGTAAGGAATGCCAAGAAATCCTGCACCCATTATAGTTCCGAGTAGAGCAGATAGCCCAATGAAAGTTTTTCCCATCTTCTTTCAATACACTTAAAAACTATCCTATTTAATAGTTTTGTAGGGCCCATAGTTTAGTGGATAGAATAGCGGACTTCGGATCCGTTGACGGGGGTTCGATTCCTCCTGGGCCCAGTAGGAAGATTTTAAATATTGTTGATTCTTAAATGTGATATGATTGCTGAGGCGGGGCTTATTTCTATTGTTGAAATAGAGAACGAGATTCATTCTGCGCAACCGGATACACATCCTGTTATTCATGGTCTTCTACAACGTGTTGCCTATAAATTATATGAACGATCTAAAGGGACTGCATGGGATCAAACTCCAGAGACTCATTGGAGAAGAGCACAGGAGAAGCTTTATGACTTCGTTCATGATAGAATCAGGTACTCGGAAAGTGTTGAGGAAGGCTTGCGTCAGTGGATGAATGGTGTCTCTCATTTCATGGATGGAGATGAATACGCGAATTGGATGGGGGCAGGTGCATATATTGCTGATAATGTCTATTATTATAACGACTCTCAATCTATAAAACGCAGAATGAATCAGGTAGTGGCTAATAGTTTATTAGGTAGAGATTAGCAAGGTTTTTATAACATTTTTATCTGGCATTATATGGCAGAATTGAATTTCAATCCTGGAGATCAAGTTAAGTTAAGACTGGCTATGGATGAGCTCGAAGGGACTGTTCTTGAGAATTTCGATAGCTCATTTGTTCTTCTAAAGCTGAAGTCGGGATATAATATAGGGATCCCAAAGGAGAATATTCTTGGGAGCAAGATTATCAGAAAGTTTAAAGAGGAAGACATTGATCCTGAAGTTCCACCACTTAAATCGGGATCAAAAAGCATAGGGCTTATTATCACTGGAGGAACTATTGCAAGTAAACTTGACTCTAGGACAGGAGGCGTAAGGCCTTTAGTTAATCCTGCAGAACTTGCACGATTCTATCCTGAATTATTTTCAAAAGTAAATGTCAAAAAAGTAGTAGTTCCGTTCATGATCTTTTCCGAGGCTATGAATTCCGAACATTGGGTCACTCTTGCTAAAACGACCAAGGAAATGCTTGACGATCCTGAGATTCAGGGAGTTATAATAACTCACGGAACAGATACTTTGCATTATACTGCCGCAGCGCTTTCATTTTTCCTAAGAGGATTAACTAAACCTGTTGTGCTGACATACAGCCAGAAGAGCGTAGATAGGGCAAGCAGCGATGCCCACTTGAATCTACAGTGTGCCGCTCAGATGGCCACATCGGATGCAGCTGAAGTTATGCTTGTAGGACACGCCTCCACCAACGATGATTTTTGCTATGCTTTGAGGGGGACCAAGGTACGAAAATTGCATTCATCAAGGAGGGATGCTTTCAAGCCAGTTAATATAACTGCTTTAGCAAAGGTTTATCCTGATAGGATTGAATTTCTTTCTTCTTACAAAAAGAAAAATACTGGAAAAACTGAATTAGATGTAAGTTTTAGTGATAAGGTGGCATTGGTAAAATTCTATCCAGGCCAGGATCCAAGTATTCTTGATTTCTATGCATTAAAATATAAAGGGATAATCATTGAGGCTGCAGGTCTAGGCCACTTACCCCCATCAGATGCCGGAAATTCCTGGATTCCTTCTCTTAAGAAGCACATAAGGAATGGACTTGTTGTATGTGTCGCAGCGCAAACAATATTTGGAAGAGTTGATCCTTATGTTTATTCTACCGGTAGAGAATTACTCGATGCAGGAGTCATTTTCTTGGAAGACATGCTTGCAGAGACTGCGCTTGTTAAGTTAGGATGGGTGCTTGGGCACTACGGGTGGAAGAAAAATGTTAAAGAAAAGATGCTTGAGAATTTTTCTGAAGAGCTGAATGATAGGCTGACATTGTAGGTAACTTTTTAAAGTTCTTTTGCCCTTTTTTACGATGAATGGAGAGGTGAATCAAGAGAAGCCAAAGCGTCATTGGGCTCTTCTTATCCTTGTTTTTGCAATTCTTATTCTTGCCATAGTTCTTGGGTTTCTGATTTTTAGGAATGTGTCGCAAAAGCAGCAGTCCTCTATTTTTTCCTTTAATTCATCATCTAATATTTCAGAATATGTTGCTAATGCACTTAGTGTTGAGAAAGAACAAAGGATTACCCAGTGTAATAAGATTCCTAATACTATGGAGTCAGCACGATGTAAAATACAGTCAGTATTGGCATTACATGATAGTTCCATATGTATGGCTGATTTTGGTGATGTTACTTTTACATATTATCCGCATAACTCAAACACTTCTCTTTCGTTGACTGCTCATGACTATTGCTGGCTTTACGAGACACAGAAAGGCAATGCTAATTATTGCAATAATATTGCCGACAGTAAAGCACAATCTGTTTGCATTGCGGAGAACAAACCATGAAAAAGATGATCCTTATTTTATTGTTATTGTTTTCTTTAAGTATTGTTTCTTCGTATCCTGATGATATACCTCAAGTTCAGA
>JAIFVW010000016.1 GCA_019662115.1 Candidatus Pacearchaeota archaeon | reverse complement strand
TTGTAAATAATGCTGACAAACTAATTAAGAAGGATGCAGAATTAATAACAACTAATACAATACCAAATAAATATTCAAAGATTGATATCTCGCCATTGATTGCCGATACACTGAAAAAAAGCATTTAGTAATTATAAAATCAAGTTTCTTGCGGCTTCTAGTATTGCCGAGTCATTGATCCCGTATTTCTCAAGCAACTCGTCTTTTGTTCCGGAATGAGGCATCTCAGACACAGCGAGAGTTTGTATTTTAATTCCCGAATTAGCAAGCTCGTGGCAGAGCATTTCCCCAATTCCTCCCTCTTTGTAGTGATCTTCTGCTATAACGATTTTATTTCCATGTCCTTTTACAAATTCAATGAATGCTTCTGCATTAAATGGCTTTATGCAATAGATGTCAACAACCGCGCTCGATATTTTCTCTTCATTAAGCATTTCATGAGCTTTCAAAGCCTCGTGAAGAGTGATTCCTGCTCCAGCAAGTACAATCTTATCATTTTTAGACTCTCTAAGAGTGCCGAAATCTCCTATTTCAAACTCATAATCGTCAGCATAAATTACAGGAGTCTTGGATCTGGTTGTTCTTATGTACTTTATTCCTTTTTCAGTCTGGGAAAGTAGCAAGAGTTTTTGCGTTGATACTGCGTCAGAGGGATATAATATTATTGTATGTGGAAGAGACCTAAAAATTGCTATATCTTCAAGACCCATTTGTGATGCCCCGTCTTCTCCTATGGAAACTCCTGCATGAGAGCCACATACTGTAAAATCTCCATATGAATATGAGGCCATTCTAAGCTGATCATGCGCCCTTGAAAGAAAAGCAGCAAATGTTGAGGCAAAAACATTGAATGTTTTTTTCGACAGTCCTAAAGCCATGCCTATCATATTCTGCTCTGCAATATATGATTCTATAAATTGCCCAGGAGTTTTTTTCTTGACCTCTTCAGCGAATGTTGAATTGCTAACTTCCGCATCTAACGCGAGAATAAGGCTGTTTGACTTGCATAGTGAGGCCAGAGCTTTACCATATGCCTCTCGCGTGGCAATCTCATCTCCAAGTTTATAGGATGGAAGTGCAAGCTCAGACATCTTAACTTTCTCCCCCACCGGTTCAGGAGGTTCAATGTCAACTTGAGACATTTCTTTAAGTGGAATTTTTTTTAAGGCTGTTTCAAGCTGAGCCGAGCTTAGAGCTTTTCCATGCCATCCGTTTTTTCCCTCAAGAAGAGAAACTCCTTTCCCTTTGATAGTTTTGGCAAGGATAACACTAGGGTTTTTGGATTTCCTTGCATTTCCAAATGCATTTATAATTGCCTGAGGAGAATGACCATTGACACTTAAAACATTCCATCCAAATGATTCAAATATCTTCTTGTATTTTTCAATATCATATCCAATCATAGTTTCTCCTCTCTGACCAAGCTTGTTTACATCCACAATAGCACATAAATTGTTCAAGTTATAGTGAGAGGCTAGCTGAAATGCCTCGTAATTAGATCCTTCACTTAATTCGCTGTCTCCTAGTAGAACATAAGTTCTAAATTTCTTTTTTTGCAATTTTCCTGCTAGAGCCATTCCAACACCGGCTGAAAGTCCCTGACCCAATGATCCTGTAGCAACTTTTATCCATGGAACAGAAGGAGTAGGATGTCCTTCGAGATTGCTTGTCAGTTTCCTTAATCCTTTCAAATCATCCTGGATACATCCAGAGTGGAAAAGCGCAGAATATAAAATTGGGGCTGCATGACCCTTGCTTAGAATGAATTCATCATTATCAGGGTTTTGAGGATGATTAATATCGTATTTCATTTCATGGAAAAATAATGAAGCAATGATTTCTGCACATGAGAGGGATGAGCTTGCATGTCCACTTCCAGCCTCGCTCGTCATTATTAAAGAATCTCTTCTCAATAGATTTGCAATAGCCGATATCACCTCTATTCCCATAGCTGGAAAAAGCAAAAAAGACTATAAAAAACTATTTAAGTTGCCATTTCATACCTGAAGCATGCTAGAGATGCTCATCAATCCCAGAAAGGCCGAAAGGCATCCCTGGGAGCTTTTTTTTGTAGGAGCATTTTACGCAAGTATTTCCCTTCTTCTTGTTAACTGGATATTTTCCCAAGATGCAGTGCTTTCAAAATATGCAGGAGTCCTTGTGGTTACGTTTACAGTTATGTTTTCCATGCCTTTTATATATTATACAATAAAACTGGAGGAGAAAAAAATAACTCGGGAGAAAAGTGCTTTTTCTCTTTTGAAGGAGCATGAAAGAGCAATTTACGCATTCATGTGGCTTTTCATAGGATTTATAGTTGCATTCTCATTCTGGTACACTGTTCTTTCATCGACACAAAGCTTTAGAGCTCAAATAGAAACTTATTGCCTTATCAATCGTCCAACCAATTACAATGAGTGCGTAAAGCAATACGGAATACAGGGGGAAAGCGGACCTTCAGCATTCCTTACAAATAAGGAAAGGCTTTTCCTTATCTTTACAAATAATATGTATGTTCTTCTCTTTACTTTATTATTCTCTCTTCTATTTGGGGCGGGAGTCATATTTGTTCTTGCGTGGAATGCAACAGTCATATCGGCGGCAGTTGTAATATTTACGAAATCAACTATTGCAGGATTACCTATGGGTATTTTGAGATACATGATTCATGGGGTTCCCGAGATCGCCTCCTATTTTACAGTTGCCCTTGCCGGGGGAATGGTTTCCGTGGCAGTCATAAAGCATGAGGCAGGCACGGATAAATTCTGGGAGATTCTGCAAGATTCGTTGAATTTGATAATTGTATCTGTAATAATTCTTTTTATAGCGGCACTTATAGAGGTCTTTATAACGCCTGCTTTCTTCTGATTGAAAGCTTTATATAGTATTTTTACACCCTAAGCGGATACAGTCTGTATTATGGAAAATGAGATTATTGAACAAAGGAAGGAAAGGGCTCTAGGATTTCTTAAGAAAAACTACCTATGGGTAAGTTACATAGCTCTTGCAATACTAGTATGGTTCTCAGTCTGGCTTAGAACTCTTAATCTATCCAAATTGAGGGATGTTACAACCGGAGGCTGGACCCTTGGGCCAGATCTAGATCCATTTCTTTTCTTGCGCTGGGCAAAATATATCATTCAGCACGGATCACTTATGTCTGTGGATACTGCTAGATATGTTCCACTTGGATATGATATTAGAAATGAATTAGTTCTTCATCCCTATACTATTGCATGGTTCCACAAGATAGCAGTTTTATTTGGTTCCACTTCCGTCGATCAGTCTGCAGTTATTTTCCCAGTCTTTATGTTTGCAATAACTGTAATTGCATTCTTCTTCCTATCAAGAATATTATTCCTTGAATCTTTGGGAGCTAAAAAGGCGAATCTTATTGCTATAATAAGCTCTTTCTTCTTCATAGTTATTCCATCTCTTTTACCTAGAACAATTGCAGGAATTCCAGAAAAAGAGTCTGCTGCATTTTTCTATCTTTCAGCAGCATTCTACTTTTTTATAGCCTCATGGAAGGCTAAAAAACACTGGCATCAAATAGCGCTTGCAATACTTTCAGGATTGTCAACAGGAGTTATGGCACTCATATGGGGAGGATACACATATGTTTTCCTTGCTATCGGAGTCACCCTTCTTATAACATTCCTTCTTGGTAATACCTCTCGCCAGAAGTTGTATATCTTTCTTGGATGGTTGATTCCTAACCTTATCATAATATCGCCTATTGTCACGCTCCACTATGCAGGATTCATAACTTCATTTATCGCCCTCATACCACTGCTTGCAGTTATTTCCATGATTTTCTATCATATTATATTTAATACAAGATTAAGAAAATATGCAGAACCTGTATCTAAAGTTCCTAAGCCAGTTGTAGCTCTTGTATGTGCCTTGATAATTGGAACAATCCTTGGAATGATTCTCATGGGTCCTTCATTTATATTTGAGAAGCTTAAGGTAATACATCAGGGCCTTATTAGTCCAATTCAAGACCGTCTTGGACTTACCGTCGCTGAAAACCGGCAGCCCTACTTTAGCGAATGGGCAAATTCATTTGGCCCGGTAATAAGAGGAATTCCTTTGTTTTTCTGGCTTTTCTTTATCGGTTCAATCTACCTTTATTGGAATGCCGTTTCACACTTTACAAAAAGAGAAAGAAACATGACCACAGCAGCATATGCATTTTTCCTTTGTTCTCTTATTTTCGGTAGATACTCTTCCACTAGTATGTTCAACGGAACAAGTTTTGCAAGTATCGCCTTCTATACTCTTGGTCTTCTTGCATTTCTCGTAGTTTTTGGGTACTATTATTATAGATATTATAAGACCGGGGAAACAGAAAAACTTCTGCATATAGACGTAAGCTATATCCTTCTTTCTTCTTTCTTCATTCTTGGAATAATTGGAGCAAGAGCAGCAGTCAGACTTATCATGGTTCTAGTTCCTCCAACATCTATAATAGTTGCATATTTCCTTGTAGTCTTTAGCGTAAGAGCATGGCACAATAAAGGCGAGCTAAGCAGAATGATTTCTCTTGCCTGTGCAATAATAATGATAATTGCAGCGCTTTTCTCGGCATATGCCTTCTACAATGAAAGCAAAAATACCTCTCTCAATTATGCACCATACGATTATACACAACAGTGGCAAAAGGCAATGGCCTGGGTAAGAACATCTACCCCTCAAAACTCAGTATTTGCTCACTGGTGGGATTATGGATACTGGGTTCAGACTATGGGAGAAAGAGCGACAGTGCTTGATGGAGGAAATGCAATTCCATATTGGAACTATCTAATGGGAAGATATGCTCTTACAGGACCAGACAATCAAGAGGCTCTTAACTTTTTATACACTCATAACGCAACTCATTTCCTCATAGATCCGACTGATATAGGAAAATACTCAGCGTTTTCTACAATAGGTTCGGACGAAAACTACGACCGGGCAAGCTGGTTGGCCGAGTTCCAAAAGGATTCTTCACAAACCAGAGAGACTAAGAATGCAACCACATACGTTTATGCAGGCGGAACGACTCTTGACGGAGATATAACCTATTCAATCAATGGTACACAGTTATTCCTTCCTTCAGGCAAGGCTGCTATTATCGCCCTTACAGTAACAAGGGAAAATTCTACCATTACGGGCGTAAATGGAATCTATATAGACTGCCTTGATTGTGCGCAAAAAGGACTTCCTGCGAAACAATACATTATACCTCTCCGATACGTTTATGATAAATCTTTAATTGACTTCGGAACAGGCCTAAGTGCAGGGGCTTTCATATTCCCTCGAGCCACCCAGACTTCAACAGGGCTTAGTTTAGACGGAGATGGAGCCTTGTTATATCTAAGCAACAGGACTGTCCGATCACAACTTGCAAGATTATATCTATACAAAGAGGACAATTCCTACTTCAAGCTTGCTCACAGTGAGGATGACTTCCTAGTTGCATACCTAAAGTCACAAAATGCACAGATAGGAGATTTTGTAGAATATCAAGGAATCAGAGGGCCTATTAGAATATGGGAGATACACTATCCCTCAAATGCTGTTTTCAATCAGACATATCTTAGAAATACCTATCCTGACAAACTAGTAGAGCAAGCATGATAACAATTGGAATTCTAATACCATTATTGGCGAGTTTTTTCATAACTCTGTTTTTCCTCCCATTTTGGATAAGAAAAGCTAGGCAGATAGGATTAATGTGGGATGATATGAACAAGATAAAAGCAGAAAAAGTAGGGGGCTCCGGAGGGATTATGGTTCTTCTTGGGTTTATCGTAGGTGTTTTGATACTGATAGCCTATCGTGTTTTTTATCTTCATACATCAAATTATTTGATTGAAATTTTGGCTACTCTTCTTGTGGTTATCCTTTCCGGAGGAATAGGACTGATTGATGATCTTCTTGGATGGGTACACGGGGGACTTTCCAGGAGGTCTCGTATGGTGCTCGTTGCAATATCGGCAATACCTCTTATGGCAATAAATGCCGGAAGAAGCTCAATCTTAATTCCTTTAGTTGGCCAGGTGGATCTGGGATTTCTATATCCCTTGGTGATGATTCCACTAGGAATCGTGGGAGCTACAACCACCTTCAATATGATTGCAGGATATAATGGTCTTGAGGCAGGCCAGGGAATAATTCTGTTATCTTCACTTGGGTTAGTGGCATATTTCACAGGAAATTCCTGGCTTGCAATTCTTGCTTTTTGTATGGTTGTAGCGCTGGTTGCATTCCTTTTCTATAACTTCTTTCCAGCGAGAGTATTTCCAGGAGACTCTCTTACATATTCTGTAGGGGCTCTGGTTGCAATACTTTCTATACTTGGCAATTTTGAGAAGATAGCAATATTCTTTTTCATCCCTTATATAATTGAGGTAATACTAAAATCAAGAGGAAAACTGATAAAACAGTCTTTTGGGAAGCCCCAGAAGGATGGAAGCCTTTCTCTTCCTTATGAAAAGATATATGGTATAGAACATCTAGCAATATTGCTTCTCCAGAAATGGTCGATAAAGCCCACGGAAAAAAGAGTAGTCTATACAATCTGGATATTCCAATTTATAATAATTCTCCTTGGTTTTATACTTTTCAGGCAAGGAATATTCCATGGCTAAGAGGAATTGGGGATTCATAGGAGGAAGTATAATCCTATTTATAACTTTCAATATTTTTCAGGCTCTTAATTACCTTTTCCATTTCAGCATGGCTAGACTTCTTACTATCTCTGAATATGGAGTATTGGCCGCGCTTTTTTCCATTCTTTATATCCTGGCAATCTTTTCTGAGTCCATACAAACAATCATAGCGAGATATTCCTCAGTCGAGGATAATCCAGGAAAGCTAAAAAATATAGTCAAAAAATCACTAAAAAAATCACTGAAGGTCTCTCTCATTTTATTTTGCCTATATACAGTTCTTTCATTTATTCTATCACCTATTTTAGGAATAGGTGTTTCTCTTCTTCTTCTTAATGGAATAATAATCTTCTCCTCTTTTATTCTTCCTATAACAAGGGGAGTAATGCAGGGAAGAAAGATGTTTGGTTCTCTGGGGATTAACCTTATTTTAGAAGGATTCGTAAAATTCTTCGGAGCCCTTGCGCTTGTTCTTATTGGATGGAAGGTATATGGGGCAATAGCAGCAACAGCAGCTGCGATGTTCATTGCTTTCTTTTATTCATTCTTTACCTTGCGCCCTATCTTAAACTCCCAGGAAAAGAAAGCAGCCACTCCAAATATTTATGCCTATTCAAAGCCAGTCATAGTAGTTACTCTCTCCACGCTCATAATGTATAGTATAGATATAATCATTGCAAAAATAGTCTTTTCACCAGAAATAGCAGGCATTTATGCTATATCCTCTATGATGTCTAAAACAATAGTTTTTGCCACACAACCGATAGTAAAGGCAATGTTTCCACTTTCCTCCCAGGCAAATCACAAAGGCAAGCAGAATCTTTTCAGGCAAACTTTAATGGCAGTTGCAGGGTGCATTGTAGTAGCCCTCATAGTGTTCTATTTCTTCCCAGGATTTATAATATGGATTTTCTCTGGAAAGACAATAGTTGCATCAGCGCAAATCCTCTTTTATCTTGGAATTGTGATGGGTGCAATATCTTTGTCTTATACAATTCTTTCCTATAAGCTATCAAGAGGAATGCTTCAGGGATACACAATACTTATGGGAATAATACCTATACAGCTTGCCTTGATGTTTTATTTTTCCCACAATCTTGTGCAGTTCTCAATGGCTTTTATTGTAGTAGCGGCGCTATTCTTATGGGCTTCCGTATTCTTGGTAGATAATGAAGGTATCAATAATAATTCCAGCGTATAATGAAGAGAAGCGGATAGGAAAAACACTAGAGTCCTACTCGTCATACTTCGAAGCTCTTCGTTTAAAGAAAAAGATTGATTATGAATTTGTCGTAGTGATAAATGCGACAAAAGATAGGACAGAGGAGATTGTTAAGAAATTTTCAAAGAGAAATTCTCGTATAAAATATCTTAATCTTTTGAAGGGTGGAAAAGGTTATGCAGTTATAGAAGGATTTAGGGATGCCCTTAAAAGAAAATCCAATCTTATCGGGTTTGTCGATGCAGATATGGCGACTCCGCCAGAAGCGTTTTATTATCTTGTTGAACACATAGATAGTTATGACGGAATTATTGCAAGCAGATATATAAAAGGATCAATAGTAAAGCCTAAGCCTTCCTTTTCAAGGATAATTTCATCCCGTATATACAATATTCTTATAAGAACACTTTTCTTTGTTCCTTATAGAGACACCCAATGTGGGGCAAAATTATTCACCAGAAAATCTCTTGAACAGACAATTGATTCTTTTACGATGTCTCAATGGGCATTTGATTTAGATGTTATTTATCATATAAGAAAAAACAATTTTAGTATAAAAGAAGTTCCCACAATATGGAGCGACAAGCAATACTCAAAAATAAATTTCATTAAGGCAGGCCCAAAAATGGCTCTAGGAATAGTGAGGCTTCGCCTTTTGCATTCTCCGTTCAAAAAAATAGTATCTCTTTACGAGAGGGCAAAAAAATATCTTAAGCTGACTTCAAAAGCTTTATAATGCTTATTCTTTATAAAAGACAATGAAGTCCCAGAAGCTTAACATGGGTTGCGGTCTTGACATAAGAAAGGGATATGTAAACCTTGATTCTGTCAAGCTTAAGGGGGTAGACGTGATTCATGATCTTAATAGATTTCCATACCCGTTTAAAGATAGTACCTTTGATGAAGTGTATACCTCTCATGTTCTTGAGCATGTTGATGATTTAATTAGAGTCATGAAAGAACTAAAAAGAATATGCAAGAATGGGGCAAAGATAATAGTTCGAGTCCCTCATTTCTCATGCGGAGTAAGCTATAGAGATCCAACTCACAGGAGACTATTCAGTTATTTTACGTTTGATTATTTCACAGATTATTCCTTCTATGGGCTTCCACATTTCAAGATTAATAGGAAAAGCCTAAACTTCACACGTTGGTCTTTTACATTTTTGAACTATTTATTTAATCCCATCATTAATTTGAACCAAGGAATTTATGAAAGATTTTTTTGCTGGATGATTCCATGTTCAGAGGCTCTTTTTGAACTAGAAGTCATAAAATGAGTAAAATAACAGTTGTTATCCCCCTAGCTCCAAAAGTAAAGATAGAGTCCCTTCCTTCAATTAAAAAACAGAAGAAAAGACTAAGCCTGATAATAAAAGAGGGAAACAATCCCTCATCCAATAGAAATAAGGGGGCAGAAAAAGCAAGAACTCCATATATTGCTTTCATAAATTCCCACACAATATTATCACAGGAATGGTCTGAGAAAGTTGAGTCATTTTTCAAAAATCACCCAGAAGTTGATATTGTAGGAGGCCCACATCTTAGCATGAAAGGAGACTCTAAGTTTGCGCAGATAAGCAGCTATGCCCTTTCTTCTATATTTGGAGTATCTGCAGTTAGGTATAGATACAAAAAAGGAGCCCCTAGTTTTGACGTGGATGAGACCTCTTTGACTTCAGCAAACCTCATATGCAGAAAAGAAGTCCTGAAAAAAATAAAATTTGATGAGAAGATCTATCCTGGCGAAGACCCGAAGTTTATCACTGATGCCAAGGCAGCAGGGTTTAGGGTAGCCTATGATCCAGAAATTGTTGTGTATAACAGGCGGAGAAGCAATCTTTCGGCGCTAGCGAAGCAGATTTTCAATTATGGGAAGACAAGGCCTAGAAAGGAATCTCTTTTACAGACTATCAAAAAGCCGTACTTTTTAGTGCCTTCATTATTTGTCATATATTTAATCTTGCTTCCATTCCTAGCAATAAGCAGTCCAATCTTAACTTTTCCTTTAATCGCATATATAGTTCTTTCTTTATTATTCTCTCTTTATTATTCATTGAAAAATAAGAATCCCCTTGCATTTGTTATTCTTCCAGTAATCTTCCTAGCAATTCACTTAAGCTATGGGATAGGCTTTATATACGGCACCATCTTTCCAAAAAAATGAGTTTTCCAAAGGTAAGTTTCGTGACTCCAATGAAGGAAAAAGATTTCAGAGTTATTGCCTTGCTTAAGTCAATACGTTCTCAAAATTATCCGCAGAATAAAATAGAGATAATAATTACTGATGGGGGAAGCAATCCAGAAGTCCTAAAAGAATGTAGAAAATACAAGGTAAAAATATTTCATAACTCTAAAATGCTTGCCGAAGGAGCAGGAATGGGGAAGGATCAGGGAATATGGAAATCAACAGGAAAATATGTAGTTATAGCAGAATCCGACATTGAGCTAATGACTAAAGACTGGATAAAAAAGATGATTAAGCCTCTTGAAGAAAATGAAGAGATATTTGCCTCAGCTCCAAGAGTCTTTGTACATCCTAAAGACAGTCCTACAAACAGGTATCTTAGTTATGTTGGTGTGGATCCATTTGCATCATACAGATCTTTGGAAGGCCAATTAGAGCTTGCAAGGTTAAAGAAAAAGCGCATGGATGGTTATTATCTCATGGAGCTTGACAAAAAACGGCCTTTCTGCATGGGAAGCAATGGATTCATGTTTAGAAAGGACTTAATAAAAAAAGTTGGGGACTATGCGCAAGATGTAGAGTTTATTGCTAGGCTAGCAAAGCACAATGTCACGAAGTTTGCAGTTCTAGAAGATGCAAGAATATGGCATAAGAATGTAAAGGGATTTTGGGATTTCATGAAGAAAAGGATAAAATGGACTAAGAATTATTCTACAGTATATATTCATGAAAAGAAGGATTTTGAGTGGATAACAGACAGAAAGGAATTCTATCTATATATAATAAAAAACATGACCTTTGCAGCAAACATACCAATCGCAATAAAGAAGGCAGTAGAGTACAAGGATTCAGCATGGCTTTTGCATCCCTTTTTCATGTATATCTCAACAGCATTAAATATCTATTTTTCACTTACATCAAAGAAGATGTTAAAACAAGCTTTTAGCTGATTACTTGATAAGTCCGTGATCACTCAATTCTTTAGTTGCTAGACCAACTCTATCAACTGCATGCTGGCCTTTTATCCAGCTAGCTGTAGAATAAAGTCCATCTTCGAATGAAACTCTTGGTTCATATCTAAGCAACTGTATTGCTTTTAAAATTCCTGCATAACAATGTCTTATATCCCCAGAACGGTACTTTCCAGAGATTTCAGGATTTTTATTGATTCCAAGCGAATGTGCTAGATGCTGAGCAACTTCAAGAACCGAAGTGGCCCTTCCAGTTCCAACATTTATAGCTTCATAGTTTGCTCTCTCAGATTTCATGGCTAGCAAGTTAGCCTGCACAATATCTGATACATGGGTGAAATCTCTTGTTTGTTTACCATCTTCAAAAATAAAAGGAGCTTTTCCATTCAATAATTGCGAGGCAAATATAGCCATAACTCCTGTATATGGATTATTCAAAGACTGTCCTGGTCCATATACATTAAAGAATCTTAAAGCCACAGTTGGAATGTTATAAGCTCTCCCAATATTAAGGCAGTCCTCTTCCTGGCTTCTCTTTGTAGTAGCATATACAGAAGTTGGATTCAAAGGCTTATCTTCGAATGTAGGAACAGACCTTAAAGTTCGCCCTCGAGCTTTAAAATCCCATTGCTTGGCTTTTAACTGCTTTTCACTTCTTACTGAAGGATATGTAATCTCATCAAGGATGTCTTTGTAAGCTCCCTCTCCATAGATCGACATAGAAGAGGCAACAATAAGTTTTTCAATAGGAGCATTTATTTTTTTCCTATTAATGAGCTTTTCAAGAAGAGACCCTGTAGCTAGGGTGTTTCCTTTTATGTATCTCTGAATGTCGTACATTGACTGTCCAACTCCTACCTCTGCTGCAAGATGATATACTACATTTATACTACGTAGACATGTGTGCAATCCTTCAGAGTTAACATCTCCTCTAATAAATTCCACACCTTCAGGAGGCTCATAAGAAGGATTTTTTCCATGTACTTGCTCTACAAGAGAGTCCAAAACACGAACATTATGTCCTTCAGCTACTAGTGCTTTAACAAGATGGCTTCCAATGAAGCCTGCTCCTCCAGTTACTAATACATTCTTTCCCATGTCATTTCCTCAAAAATCATCCTTATAAAGATTGTTATATACTAGAATTATAGATTACTTCATACACAACAAATACAGGCTGTGTCTGTTGCTGATCAGCATAAATCACATATACAGGCTTAAGTTTGTTTTGATTAGCTTGCAACCATGACTGAAGCCAGACAGGATGATGCTCGAATACAGAGGCTGTGAGGAATCTTGGCTTGTTTTGCTCAAGATATGAGCTAAAGGTATCCGATTCATTGTCATAATACTGCCTTATTTTTCTTTCAGCATAATAAGAAATTTGGGGCTGCGATTGTGTAATAACTACATCATTCTTATTTGAGTGATCTTTAATCCATAATCCTGCCTGCTCAACTGGCATGTAACTTGTCTTCTTTTGCTCGATTAAATCTCTGGCACTTGCAAGCTGATAATATCCTCCTATCAATAATAATACTATTACTATTCCTAGTCCAATTTTCCTTCCTTGTGGTTTTACCATTTCGTAAATATACATAAGAGCCTGCCCTATCATAAAGAATATAAATGGAAGCCATAAGAAAACCCATCTGTCTTCAGTTCCCTTTATGTAGAATATGTAAAAGGCAGACACAATAATCAAAGTCATAACTCCAAATATAGAAGGATCAAAAAACTTCTTTTTATCCTTCGCTAATATATCAAGATAAAGCAGGAATTGGAGCGAAATTACTAGCCCAATCAAGAATAGGGCAAAGAAAACAAGGTTCTGGTTCAGAGAATAAAAGAATTTTAGGTTATACCATCCGAATGGTGAGGGGTCTTTAACAACTGCCTGTGCATATCCTGACTGAGTAAACAATGCAAATGGGCTGCCAAAGCTATAATATGAATAAATGAACTGAGGTATAAGCAATGCAACAAAGACAAGAAGGAATATCCAATAGTCTTTCTTTTTTAGGAACTCAAGTCTTTCTTTCATTATCAAGAATATAAAGAAACAAACTGGTACAAGAAGCCCTGACACTTTAAACTGAAATCCGAGGGAAGTAAATACTGCAGACCAAACTATTGAACTTCTCTTTTCATTCTTCCAGTATCTCCACATGAATAGAATAGCAAGGACCTGGAAAAGAAGAGACATAGAGTCGGGCTGGAGCCTAGCAGCCCAGAATATCAGTGTCCAACTTACAGTTGCCAGTGCTGCTGCAATAAGGGCTACATTCTTGTTGAACATTTCTTTTCCTAGAAGGTAAATGGCAGGTATAACTAAGATTGAAGGAAGTACAACCCATAGAAATTTGATAATCTGTTCAGACATTCCTATCAACAAAGAGACTCCAAATATTCCAGGAAACAAGAAAGGTCTTTGGGCATTAAGGGTGTAAGGTAGGTTTAATACCAAATGCTTCGCAGTGGCTCCATATTCAGACTCGTCCCACCAAAGAGGCTGCCCAGCAGTGTGAACCCAATAGTATATTCTTATCACAGCTGCAAATAGAGTAAGCAAAACCATTATTAGGTTATGCCTGTCCTTTAACCACTGAGATGCCTTATTTTTCTCACTCATTTTTCTGTGCGACTATGATTATTCTTCCCCCCATATATTTTGTGATAGGCATCCTGCTTAAAACATTCAAGATTGCTTTAGTGTATCTTGAAGGCTCAAAGAACAGCGAATATGTAGTCATATACTTTATTGTGTAGCCCTTTCTTTTTAAATACCTCGTTAGCCATATAGGAGACATCAAGGTATATGCATCCTTATCTCCCTTAAGAACATCAAGCTCATGATTCTCTATCGTCCTTTTCTTTCCTGAAAATAAGTCTCCCCAAAGTCTAATCAGCTTATTTAGCACATTTCGAAAGGTTTTCCTATAATTAACAGAAATTAAATTGGAAGAAAGATTTGGGGTCTGAAGTACGAGATATCCATTATTCTTTAACACCCTTGTCATTTCTTCCAGCGCATTTTCAAGCCTAGGAACATGCTCTATCATATCTGCAGAGCATACTAGATCAAACTCACTGTCTTTAAATCTAATATTGGTAACGTCCATTCTTTTAAAGTAATTACCTCTCTTTTTTGCTTGCCTGATATAACTTTCAGAGAAGTCAGTTCCGATAATTCTAGGCCTCTTTTGATGCAAGATAGAGGTAGTTATTCCAGTTCCGCAGCCGCATTCAAGTATTATATCCTCTTTATTGCTGTACTCAAGAACCTTTGAGAAATAATCCTTAAACCAATGCTCTTTCGACTGCTTTTCCTCAAGGGACTCAAAATACTCTTTGTCTTTTTCGTAAAATTTCCTTGAATATTTGAACCTAGTTTTCTGAGAACTACTCATTTATCAACCTGGAATAGGAGCTTTTTATTACTTATTATTTAGTGCTTTCCACTCTTTCCCATGCA
>JAIFVW010000015.1 GCA_019662115.1 Candidatus Pacearchaeota archaeon | reverse complement strand
GATCGTTGTTCGTTATCCTTACCAATGCAACTCTTCCTAACGGAAACCATTCCGTTGCTGATGGAACTACAGGGCAAGAGCAATTATACTTCTGCCTGACATATGCAGGAACTGAACTATCATCACAAGCATACTCTACCGCGTCTGAGGGAACTTGGACTACTAAGATCATATAATGAAACAGATGAGAACATATTTAGCTATAGGAATATTCCTTATGATGGTAGCTAGTGCTGCAGCTGCAGGAGTATCATCTGAATACTGGAAAGGAGCTAATGAGAAGCCCTTGTATGTATCACCAGGAGAGACTAAAGACATATCTTTCACGCTTCAAAATATGGTAGGAAGCGATGACGTATCTTTCAAAGCAGAAATAATAAATGGCTCTTCTATAGCTCGTATAATAGACACAAACCAAGTATATGCAGTACCTATAGGAACAAAAGATACAAAGGTAAATATTAGAATTTCTATTCCCCAAAGTGCAAAAATTGGAGATAGATATAATGTTGGAGCATCCTTCTCAACTTTAACCGGTCAAGAAAGTGGCCAGTTCAAAATAGGAAGCGCATTTGAGGAATATTTTGATGTTATTGTTGTGGAGAAAGCTCCAGAGGCCAAGGCATTAGCCGCTAGCACAATAATCTCATCTACAACCCTATATATTATCCTAGGCTGTCTTGTTCTTATAATTATAATAATAGCAGTCGTGGTAAAGAAGAAAAGCCGCAAGCAAATTTAAATACTTTCACTGGCTGCACTGAGAAATGAGGCTGAGAAATATTCTTTTGGGAGCAATTCTTGTTATATTTGCATTGCATGTTGCCTCATCCACTATCACCGGAAGAGCTACAAGTCAGCCTACAACCATAACAATACAGGTGATTGCAAGTCCTCCCTCATTGGCAATCACAAGCCCAAGAAATGAAACATACATCACAAATAATTCGATATTGCTTAATTTCTCAGCCAGCGGCCAAGACAGTTTATGGTATAATCTTGACAACACTAACAACATTACCCTTACATCCTATCTATACTTTAACACCTCTCAAGGCTCTCATACTCTCTACATATTTGCCAACAACAGCGAGGGAATGGTGACGAAAAATGTTACTTTCTCCATAAATTCAACGAAGTTTACTGTGTTCTACGAAAACTACAAAACAGCTACAAGGGGAAGCTCAACTGATTTTATTACATATACATATGAACAATTGCAAAATCTTACAAACATAGTTCTAGAAGATACACGTTACGGAAAGGTTTCATTTTCTCAGCAAATAAACGTAACAAACAGCGAGACTGCGTCACTAATGGTAACTAATTTGGACAACAATACAAATGTATCTTCAAACAGGATAAGCATAAATGCAACAGCACTTCCTAATTTCAACACCTCTGCAACCATTTCTTTATATGGTCTTACATCTACCACGCCTCGAATATTAAGAGACGGTGCAGTCTGTTCACTCTGCACTCAGGTAAGCTATCAATCTGGAACCTTGATCTTTACAGTTCCTGATGCTTCTGTTTACACTACCGAAGAAACTCCAGTATCCGCTGGGGGTGGAGGCGGGAGTTCAGGCGGTAGTTCTGGTGGAGGAGGAGGTTCAAGTTCAATTATTGAAAAAATAACAAGAGGAATAAGCGTAGATCCAGAACAGATAAGCGTCTCACTCAAGCAAGGCGAGACAACAAGAAAGACAATCCAAATATATAACAAGGGTCCTGCCTCAGAGCATATAAAAATCAATACAACACGACTTACAGATCTTGTAATAAGTTCTCAAAAGACAATAGAAGTAGGCCCTCATCAAACAGTAACGGTTCCATTTGATTTCATAGCCAGAGAAGATCTCTCTCCAGGCCCATATCTGGGCAAGATCACTCTCTCCTCAGAAGCAGGAGAGCAGGAAGTGCTTGTAATAGTGGACGTTCAGTCAAAACAGCCATTATTTGACATAAAGGCAGAAATTCTCAAGAGTTCTCTTTCAATAAATCCTGGGGAAGATGTAGTAGCTCAGATAACGCTATATAATCTCGGTACAGTAGGACGCATAGATACACAAATTGACTACACGATTCTTAACAGTGAAGGAAAGGTAGTCATGACTGATCATGAAACTCTTGCTGTGGAAACGCAGACAAGTTTTGTCAAGAAGTTTATGTTACCTCAAAGTATCTCCCCAGGAACTTACATCCTTAATGTAAAAGCAATCTATGGAGAAACAGCTGCTAGCGCCAGCACATGGTTCTTTGTAGGAAAGGAAATACCTTTTGGGGAACTGATACTGTACATTATTCTAGGAATTATTACTCTAGCTGTTGCAATATTCAACAAGTTAAGGTCTCTTAGAAGAAAACGCCATCCTCCTATTAGTGAAATTGAGCTTGTAAATACAGGCCTGGCTGGAATCAAATGAAAGAAGATTTAAAAAGAAAAGATCATTGTAAAAGGGGAATGAGATCAATTCTATGGATATAAATACAGTTTTTCGGGTTGCAACATACATTGTCGGGCTCATTTCTATTATTATGGGGTTCACGCTTTTGGGAGAATATATGGGAAAACTACGAGCGCTTGTAATAATCCTTATCTTTGCCATTGCAGGAATTATAGCCAAGAAACTGATAATCTTATACACTTCATCAGCAGCTATAGAACTATTAACTAATTCCGTGGGTGATCTAATCATTACAATAATACTCTTGATAGCTATTTACGTTATGAGAAAAATCTCCCTTACAGTCAAATCGCTTGCTTTGCCAGTATACAGGCAATAAATAAACAATAAAAATTAAAATCTAATTACTTAAGTCCGCCCATTCTGCAGACAGTTGTGCCGCAATGAGGGCATTTTCCCTTGGCAATTTTAGTGCCTTTAGATGTTAAAGATTCCTTAGCATCTTTTATGTCCCTCATGCATTTGCATTTCACGCAATATCCTTGTATTCCCATGATACCTCCTTATCCTTTTACCTTTGAACAAGAAACTCGTGCCTTTTAAATTTATAGATTACGTCTTTTTCTTTTTCTTAAGCTTTTTCTGCATATTATACCAGCGATTTACTGTGCCACAACGTCCGTTTTTATACTTAGATGTTACTTTTTCCTTCTCTTCCATCCTGAATTGAGCAGAGAGGAGTTTAAAAAGATGATGAAGCGCAGGCCAGGATTCGAACCTGGGAAAAGTCGGGCTGCAGCCGACCGCAGTAACCACTGTGCCACCTGCGCATCTCTTTCTCAGAAAAAGAGAGTTTTTAAACATGTAGATAAGACGCTCCCGATAGGATTTGAACCTACGACCCCCTGCTTAGAAGGCAGGTGCTCTATCCAGGCTGAGCTACGGGAGCAATAACAAAAAATCAAAAAGATATTATTTAAATGCTCTTATTTAAGATTGAGCTGAATATATCCTCTTGTCTGATGTTTATGCTGTGTCCTGTGATAATGGAAATAAATAAATCTGATGACAATAAATAACACAAATAAAGATATGAGAGTGGCTCCAACCCATCCTAATGCCTGCTTGTTGCCTTCAGAAAGGGTAAATCCTGTCAGCTTACCTGATGAAAGAAATACTTTCTGTTCAATAGATGTGCTTGTTCTACCATCATCAAAAGAAAGGATAAGATTGAACTCTCCGAATGCCTCTTTAGGAAGCTCAAAGGCAAGATTCTCTACTCCCGATTCTCCAGAAGATAAAGAGAGTCTTTTCTTTCCCTGAGAAATAACGGTCCCATCAGAATCAAAAAGAGTATAATTCAAGGTTATTGAATGATCTTCATGGGCAAACTCATTAAGATTGTAATCAACAGAAAGCTGTGTTCCTTTCCTCTCATATTTAACATTCGAAGGCTCGAAGCTATTCCTGAAAATGTGTACAGTCCAGGGAATTGTCTGAACAAATTCATCACAGTTAATCCCCACATTCATAGAATAATCTCCAACTTCGACTGAATCCGAAGGCTGTAAGGTTAATGAAAAGTCATCTTTTTCTCCAGGACTTAATCCCTTTTGCTGACCACTTGAAACCCACTGGGCTAAATCACCAGTTACAAAGGGATGACAATTATTCAAAAACTTCTTTCCAGTATTACTAGCATGAATAAATACTTCCTTAACTGTTCCAGGCTGGATATAGCTCTCCTCTATACTCAATGATATAGATGCCACAGATGGAATAGATGCGATGGATCCACCTCCTCCACCAGAACTACCGCCTGAACTCCCGCCTCCCGAAGAAGGAGAACTTACAATAATAGAATACGACATGCTTCCGGCACTATAATTCTCATTACCATCATAAGTTGCGTTAATAACAAATGTTCCTAAAGAAGAATATACACTTGTGTTAGAAACTGCTGTAATGCCTGAAATTATAACCTCTCCATTTCTGACTAGGCTTATGTTACCTGTAGGATTTACAAGAGAGGCGCTTGTATTAACCTCTGTTCCTGAAGCAATATTGAGGTTAGAGCCTAGTTCATTAAGTGTCAAAAACAGAGTAGGTGTTGCTTTGTTAACAGTTAAAGTGCCAGTAACGCTTGCTCCTGAATAGTTTTGTGAAATATCGACAATGCAAGCATAATTATATGATCCAGCTCCAAAAATTCCAGAATCAGGATTGTTGTTTGATTGATTGGTGTTTCTAGTCAAATTCAAATATGATTGAGGGTTGTTTGGAGAAGAGCAACTTACGCTTATATTTGTCCCATAAAAGACACTTGGACTTGGACTCATAATAAGGAATAAAGCTGTAACTGCCCTTTCTATGTTGTAATTCTGAGAAAATGTCGAGACAACATTATTTGCGGTATCATTAGCATACCATTTATAACTATAACTCCCAGCACCAAGTGAAGGAATAATAACAAAATACTCATTTCCAGTTCTGTTTATTTGCCCCTGGGAATAACTGTAGTTAACTCCATTTAATTGAAAAACAACATTCGACACATTAACATCGTCAATCCAAGTCACATTGAACTCATATGATGCTGAAGAATAAGATGCCCCACTTGAAATTGAGGTTTTAATGTTAGAATACTGCGGAGCACTTGAATCAACCACTAGAATCCCATGAGATTTAGACAACGAGCTATAGTTCTGATTTCCTACAAAGCTTGCATTCCAAATTCTAGTTCCTGTAGTTGAATAGCTATGGTTAATAATACTTAAAGAGTTCCCTTGCGCAATTAAAGTTCCGTTTTCATACAAATCTAGAGATATGCCTGCAGGAACATTAAGGGAGGCACTGATAGTTACCGAATTAAGAAGAGATATTGCAATATCGGAGTCAGTTCCATTAATGAGAAGAGAAATAGAAGGAGCTGCCTGTGAAATGGTCAGATTCCTAGACAAAGAGCCTGAAGTATAATTCTGGCCTCCAGTGGTATTGTATAAATAAATATAACTTCCTGCTCCAAAAATCCCTGTATCATTTCCAGACAAAGAAACTCCATTTCTATAAAAAGAATAAACAACATCTCCATCACCGCTGTTATTTCTGGATGCACTTGTATTTGTAATGTTTCCATAGCCTATTGACAAATTGGAGCCTGCGCCATTCAAAAGAACATTTAACTGAGGAGCAGCTTTTTGTATGGTAAATAGTTGCATAGAGCTTGAATTCATATTCCCGAGTGAGTCATTTGCATAAGACTTCCAGTAAAATGTTCCTGCAGAAACGGAGGCATTAAATCCATATTGACTTCCAGATATAAGATACATGCTATAGTTTCTAGATGTTCCAGAAAAATTGCTTTCAAATAATACGCTCCCTATCCCTGAGCTATCGCTCCAATTTATAGTAAAGAAAGAAAGATTTGAAGAGTATAAAGAAGGAGTGTTGGTTTGCACCCCAGAAAAAGCAGGAGGAGTGCTGTCGACAGTAGGAACAGAGGCAAAAATATAGTCAAAATCCTCTTTTGGGTCAGTACCACTTCCGACTCCCTCTCCCAGCCAAATAAATCTAGTGGGAATTAAAATAGTTAAACTAACATTATACCATGTTCCAGTAGTATTACTAACATTAAACGTAGCTAATGGGACTGCACCAAGAGTATCAGACTGAGCATAGATTCCCACAGGAACACCACTATTCATGCGAGCATACATCTTCAAAACCGTTCCTGAAGTAAGATTTTGAGAAAAATTAAGATAAAATTTCTTAGTAGAATCCTTCATGTCTATAATTGCATAGACTCCATTTAACGTAAACACCTCTGTCTGGTTCGTACCAGAAACGATGGCAGAGCTCATAGGAATGTCAACAGCCGATACAGAAACTAATGAAAATAAAGGCAAAATACATAAAAAAACTAAGATAATAACCCCTCTCTTTTTCATTTACTCTAACAGTAATCAATTCTTATAAACCTTGTCGTATTCCTAACATATTTAAACACAAAAAAGCTTTAAGAGCATGGAAAAGATCAGGATGACGTTTCTTGGCACAAGTAATGCTATTCCAACCGAAAAAAGAAATCACACATCCATGCTTCTTACGTACAAAAACGAGAATATTCTTATTGATTGTGGAGAGGGGACCCAGCGCCAATTTAAGATAGCAAAACTTAGCCCTGCAAAACTGACTAAAATACTTATAACTCACTGGCATGGAGACCATATTCTTGGTCTTCCAGGATTATTACAGACACTTGCAATGACAAACTATGAAAAGACTCTTCAAGTCTACGGCCCCCCAGGAACAAAGCGTCATTTTGCAGTATTAAAGGAATTGGTAAACATAGCGATAAATGTGGAGGTTCACGAGATCTCAAACAGTCTCATCCAAGACAAGGAGTTCGTGATTGAAGCGCAAGCAATGGATCACGGTATTCCCACAAATGCCTATGCATTTGTAATAAAGGATAGAAGAAGATTGGACAAGAAGAAAATAAAAAAGCTGAAGCTTCCAAACAGCCCTCTATTGGGAGATCTTCAGAAGGGAAAAGATATTGTATGGAATGGGAAAAAGATCAAGGCAAGTTCTGTATCTCATCTTGAAAAGGGAAGGAAAGTTGCATTCGTACTAGATACAGGAATGACTGACAGAGCAATCATAATATCACGTGATGCAGATCTTTTAATAGCGGAGTCTACATTCTCCTCTCAGGAAGCCGAGCAGGCAAAAGAATACAAGCATCTTACTGCAGCCGACGCAGCAAATATAGCAAAGAAAGCAAAGGCAAAGAAGCTAATCCTTACTCATATCTCACAACGCTATGAGCATATACCAAAAGTAATTGAAAAAGACGCAAAAAAGATCTTCAAGAACGTTATAATTGCAAAAGACTTTGATTCTATAGAATTATAATTACTTCTTGTGTGAAGAAGTAGATGCAGGAGAAATAAAGATTATTGTATCTCCTCGCAAGAATGTCAATCCAATGTTCTTCTTGACCTCTCCGTCATGCATTTCCTTTGCATTGTCCAATACAGTGTTAATATGCATGTCGAATGCCATGAGAGTTCCAACAAATTGCTTTTCTCCCTTCAATTGTACAAGAACTTCTTTTCCTTTTGATTGATTCAAAAGATCAAGTGGTCGTTCAATTCCATTCACCATATCTTCCCTGATTCCTAGCGGTATTTAAATCTATCGTAGTACTAATGAGAAATAAAATTCGCGGCCTTGCACAGAAACTAATTGACTTTATGTGCAACATAATTTTTGTCACAAAAAGTTGAGAGCTGAAACGAAAACTTTAATAAACTTTAAGTTTAACTACTGCTATGAGAAAAATTGTTGTTCTATCTTTCATAACACTTGATGGTATCATGCAGGCGCCAGGCGGACCTGAGGAAGATACATCGGGCGGTTTCAAGTATGGCGGTTGGACTGTTCCCTATTCTGACGAATTTTCCGGTAAAATCATGGAAAAACAGATGAAAGGAAAATATGACTTGCTCCTTGGACACAAGACATATGACATCTTTGCAGGATATTGGCCACAGCATGCAAGCGCATGGCACCAAGTAAATAAAATTACAAAATATGTTGTATCAAAGAACTTGAAAAAAACAACTTGGGAAAATACAGTCATAGTAAAAGACCTCAAAGAATTAAAAAAACTAAAGAATTCAAACGGTCCCGATCTTCAGGTTTATGGCAGTGCCAATCTTATTCAGACGCTTTTGAAAAACGATTTAGTTGATGAACTCTGGCTCAAAACATTTCCAATCACGCTTGGCATGGGCAAGCGTCTGTTCGCCGAGGGTACTATTCCAGCCGCATTCACACTTGAAGAGTCCCATATTTCGCCAACGGGAGTTATCTTTGCCTCTTATAAACGTGCGGGAGAAGTTAAAACAGGAAGTTTTTGAGACATTCCTGCTCTCCTTAACTAAATAACAACTATTTTATAAACTCTGAAATGCAATTAAGATAGGAATGATCGACCTTGAAAAAAGAGTTGCATCTCGAGAAACTTCTCAGCCCAAGGAAAACTCTCTTCTACGGTATATTTCTGGAGCAACAACTGCTTTGCTTGGAATAGGATCAATTGCTGGTGGAACCTTCTCAGCCATGTACGAAAAATACCCAACTAGTGTAAACGTTCCTCTAGCTGTAGGAGGATTCATTGTATGTGTTGGCAGCCTCCTGTTCTTTCTAAACGGAAGGCAAGAGGGATATTATCCTCCAAAACCAATTCTCAATAGTAGAAATCCTTAAAGAAAGATATTTAAACCAAGATTTTCGACTGATTATATGGATTTAGGAAGAAAAGTAACTGGTGGAAAATACCACTCAAGAAGAAAGCGAAGATTATATGATCAGCAGGGCCAGGATAGAGAAGTTACTCTGGGTGAGACAAAAAGAAAGAATCTTAGAGCTAAAGGTGGAAAGATAAAAAGAATTCTTCTTAGGGCAAATATTGCAAATGTTAGCGTAAATGGAAAGATAAAAAGCGCAGAAATAACAAACGTAGAAGAGACTCCTCAGAACAAATTCTTAGCCCGTTCAAACCGACTGATGAAGGGAGCTATAATAATCACGAGCCTTGGAAAGGCAAAAATAACAAACCGCCCAAGCCAGGAAGGGCAGGTTAATGCTGTTCTTCTAAAGGAATAATTTTTCTTATCGTCGACAAAATTTCTAAAAAGCGAAAGATTTAAATATAAGTTCAGCACTAAGTCTTTTAAACCTTTTGGATAAAATTCTATGAGCTATGTAAAGAGATGCCCTGAGTGTGGTAGCGTCGATCTTACCTATGACGATCAACGGGGCGAAATAATCTGTAATGAATGTGGATTGATCGTAGAGGAAAAAATGGTCGATACAGGCCAGGATGTAGGGGGTCAATTCGACAAAGCAGAAAAGAAAGGACGAGGTGGAGCTCCTATTTCTATGCAAAAGTTCGACAAAGGTCTTACGACCAATGTAGGAGAGATCTCAGATATTTATAGGCTTGAAGCAGGACAGACAAGAAAATTCCTTCGTCTTAAGAAATGGCAGGAAAGAGTTTCTACCTCTATCGAAAGAAATCTTAGGTTAGCAATGGCAGAACTCCGAAGAGTGGCTAGCTTCCTTAATCTTCCTTCAGTAGTTAGGGATGAAGCCTCAAGAGTATACAACTATGTCTTACAGCGAGGTCTAGTAAGAGGAAGATCTATGGAATCAGTTATTGCAGCATGTATATATGCAGCCTGCCGTTCCTATAACATTCCAAGAACCCTAGATGAGATTGCAGGAGCCTCTGACGTAGAAAGAAAAGAAATTGGAAGAACATACAGATTTATTGTAAGAAAGCTTAAAATCAAGGTAACTCCAAGTTCTCCAAAGGACTATATCTCAAGATTCTCATCAATTTTGCATCTCTCTCCAAAAACGCAGAATGAGGCGCTTAAGATTCTTAAGAAAGCAGATATCTCAGAGCTTACATCAGGAAGAGGTCCTGCAGGAATTGCAGCCGCCGCATTATATGTTGCAGCTCTAATGAACGACGAGAAAAAGACTCAAAGAGAAGTTGCTGATGTAGCAGGAATAACAGAAGTCACCATTAGAAACAGATACAAGGAACTTATTGACCGCCTTGGACTGGAAGACAAGCTTAAGGCCAAGGTCAACGCAGTTGAAAAAGCTCCTGTAGCAAAATAACGATTCTACGAAGATTTAAATAGCAATATTTTCCCTCATTATCATGATAAAACAGAAATTAGATGCAACTGGTAAGAAACTACTAGCCACGGGTCTGACTATGCTGGTTGCTGCAGGTGCGGGAGTAGCAGATGCAATTCATATTAGAAGAGAGTTCGCTAAAGACCCTAATTATTCAGCTTACGTAACTAAGATGAAAGATAGCGCCGATTATACTGACTGCAAGACCGAAGCACATAGACTAGACGTAGAAAAAGAATTAGCCTGGCAAGTCTATGGTGCCCCATTAAGAGAATTCGCAGATATTGGTTTAGGTCTTACTTTCTGTGGCGTCATGGGAGCCTATATGACTTTAGGCGTATTAGCAAGAAAAGATCCTGCGATAGACAGTCTTTTTTGAGGCCTTATTCTTACAAAGATTTAAAACACTTCTAAACCGCTTAGTTTTACGCGGGGATGCCGGAGTGGTCAAACGGGCTGGATTTAGGCTCCAGTGTGCTTAGTGCCTACCTAGGTTCAAATCCTAGTCCCCGCATTTATATCTTTTCTCCAGAAATAATTACATACGAAAAGTCCCTTCCATCAATATTGCGAAATCTGAAGCTGTCATTGCCTATAGCCTGAAACCCTGAATTTCTTAAGTAAATAGAAGTTTCATCAACATGATATTCTAAATTTTCTTCACCTGAAAGGGCAAACTTCACTATTGCTGCTCCTCCAGGACGTAAGGCATTATAAGATTGCTGAATACGCCGATCAAAAGAACCATAATCATCTAGTACTTCCAAAACATTCATAAAAAGAGCCAAGTCAAATGATTCTTTTTCAACAGGCAAATTATAGGCATCTCCCACTAAAAAATTAACATTATTAAGCGAATATTTTCTTTTTCTTGTCTCTGCAACTGAAATCATTTCTTTAATCCTGTCAATGCCAACAACATTAATATTAGGAAAGGACTTAGCAAGAAACACTGATTCTAAGCCAGTTCCGCATCCTATGTCAAGTATTCTCTGAGGATTCAAACATTCCACAATATTAGAGAGCTTACCAAAGAGCCATTCAATACCCAATCTACTTCTTCCTTTCTGGTGATCAAAGATAGATACTCCATCTATAGTTTGAGAGAAAAAATTGTAGGTGTGCCCCTCATTCCACTGTCCACTTCTGACAATATGTAAAGTGTTAAAAAGTTCTTGAGATCCTTTTGTTCTTATAAATTCATCAATCTCTTCAGTAGTTCGATCGATACAACCTTCCTGATCAAGATACTTTTCTACATTCATCCGACTTATCAAAGAAAGTCTTATTTAAATTCTTCTAAGAATTAACTTGCGCTGCTTCCAACAAAACTATTGCCTTCTAAATGAGCTCCATTTAGCTTTGAATAAAGCCCTGGAATCGATGCCTCAGATCCAGGTGTAAGAGTAATTGTCTTTGTATTCAAATCAAATCTACCTAGTTCCTTGTCAAAAAGAAATTGCTCAAGATAAACTTTTCCTGCCTGAATGTAAACTTTGCTTTGCACTCCTGAATCAACAATATATATTTTCTTGTTTATATCGAACGGCTCTGATAATGTAATTCCTTCCTTCTTCGTTGTTGATGTTGTAGTAGTACTATTCCCAGCTGCTTTCTTTGCACTATCAACATTCTGCTTGAACTGCGCAAGAATTCTGTCAAACACTCCTGCTCTTATGAAAAGCAATCTGGCCTTATCATTATTCAAATATAGTTTGCTAAGCGCAAAATCAATTCTGCCTAACAATTGACCAATTGCCTGTGAGTTTGTAATGTCTAAGCTTCCCTTTGCGTCTTCCAAGCTCTTAAGCTCTGTAACTGCCTGTTGATCTGTAAATACCTCTCCCTGACCTTCCAAGTAAGCTTTAGTAGCAGGCTTCAACTCTTGCAGTGTCGCATTCTTCACTCCTATATTGCTATCAGTTATTGCGTTATCTACACTCTTACTATCAAGCCAGCATGTGACTTTAGGATCTCCGCATATTCCAACAGGAACAAACCTTAAAGGATCAGTTGAACTTCCAGGATTATTAGTTGCACATATTCTTATTATTCCTCTAGAATAAATTTGAGGTGTTGCAACCTCAGATATTGCAGCTCCAGGGTTAGTATTTGCAAGTAATGCACCTACATTTGCACTTCCAGTTCCACTTATACATTGATCCTGTGTTTGTATATCTTTCTGGGTTGCTGCATTGGAAACATATTGATCTCTAAGATAATTAACTGCAAAGTCCGTTGAAACCTGTTTGAACCCACATCTATCCTCATTATTTATTCTCACACAAAGTTCTTTGTATCCTTCAGGAGCTGTAAAGTCCCTTGTTTCGCTCCTGTAATCTCCCTTTGCAACAAATCCTGAAACAATTTGTATTGTAGGAGTTGAATAATAGTATGAAGACTCAGGAGGGTTCTTCAGATAAACGCTGTAATATATACCAGCATCATTCCCTGCGAAAATATGATAAAATACTTTATACTGTGATGTTGCAGGCACGGTCACAGAGCTGAAAGGGATTGCATCAAAATAAGCATTAAATTGAGGAGGGCTGTCAGGCTGTACCAGACTCTTGAATGAACTAGGAGCCTTGGCTGAGACAAATGCTCTACAGAATGGACTTCCTGCCTCTTCAACAGATCTTATCTGGAACGCTTTTATAGAATTTGAAGCATAACTCTGAGTGAAATAATCAATAGAGTTCTTAGTGTTTTGCCATGCTCCCATTACAGTAAGATATTCTCCTCCACCTCGTGTTCCTCCCTGGCCATATGCAAGCTCTACAACTTTAGGTAATATAATGTTAGCAATTGGAGCAACCTGCCTCCAGAAGAATTCACAAAGATAAACTGAATAAAGCTGGTCACATATGCCCACAAGTTTTCCAGTATTCAGGCTTTCCTGAAGACAGTCTCTATGGCTCTTCAATATAGATACATAGCTTTCAATTCCAGCATTTATTCCTGAAAGGCATACAGGAATTGCAATTCCCTCTTTTATGTTAGGCAAGCACAATAGTGCTCCTCCAATAATTCCAGTTTGGATTACATCACTAACCTGATATGCTCCTCCAAGATTGCATCTTGAGGCAGGGCATATGACTGGATCACAAACATTAAACAACAACTGGCAATCTTTAGGACTCATGAAGTCCTGGCATTGCGTTGTCGGAATACTTACTGCAGGCTTTCCAACCTTGTATGTTTCTTTTCCAACTCTTACATTAGGGTTCTTAGCCTGTTGAGATGCCTCAGTCAACGCACTTACCGCTCTTTCAACTAAAGATTTAGCTTCCTGGTCAGTTAATCCGGGGAAAACTCCTAGTGACTGCCCGGTATTCAAATTAATAAGCTGACAAATATCATCTCCATATCCCTGTTCCTCAAATTGTTCTCTTCCATTTGCTCCTACATTGCAAACCCAGAAACTTGAAACTCTTCCATTTGCATCAAATGCTCCTATACCTCCAAATACTGGAAGTGTTTGTTTGGTTCCAGCATACCATCCATTAACAGTATCAAATGGAACTACTGCAGGCATTCCTTTGTAAGGCTCATTGTCATAAAATCTAACTTCAGGACTGGAATATTTGTTGTGATAAGTTGCAGTGTTTACAGGCTTGATTGCCCCAATCTTAAGATTCTTGCTAAACTCTTCTGGATTCATCGTCGTATATCCAGAAGTTGTTGCATCAGGCTTCCTAACAACCTCCTGAACACTATAAATCCCCGGAGACAATTCTTTCAATCCTAAAATATATGTTCCAGCAGGTATTGAAGTAGATGCTCCAGGAAGAACATCGGCAGTTGCAGTATGTGTACTTGAAGTGAATCCAAGCTTTGATCTTTCTTGAGTATTAAGAGAGGAAAGAGGAGCTACTTCTGTAAGCCTATCAGTCTGTCCTGATCCTGAAATATAGAAAGGAGTTGCATATCCTAGATCTCTTGCAGCCTTATTCGCCTGTGCTCGAGCATCAATCTCTCTATTTGTATTTATTCTCGCAGCACTCTCTCCAAGAGCGCTCTGAGCATTCTCAAGCCCACCCGTAGACAATCCCCCGGATTTTTCTCTTTCTAAATTCATATAGATATTTCTTACCTCTTGATAGCTCATCGAATCAAGATTTTTATCAGATAATACTTCTTCAACAGCAACTCTGTCAGTTGTCTGCTGAGTTCCTGGAGTAATGCTCCACTGACTTCCTTTAGGCATCATAATTGCCTGTCCTTTATACTTGTCTCTGATCTCTGCAGCTAAAGATTTCTTAGCGGCATCGGTGTTCAAAGTCTTGTCTCCTAAAGCTCCGCTAGCCTGACTGTTTGCTTCAATAGTATTGATTCGCTGGTTAGTGCTCTCAATTGCAGAAGAGGTAGCGGAAACATCCTTCTCAATCTGATCTGATT
>JAIFVW010000014.1 GCA_019662115.1 Candidatus Pacearchaeota archaeon | reverse complement strand
GGGAGAAAAGGAGAGGCATTCCTTTGTAAGGCTCATTGTCATAAAATCTAACTTCAGGACTAGAATATTTGTTATGATAAGTTGCAGTGTTTACAGGCTTGATTGCACCAATTTTAAGATTCTTGTTAAACTCCTCTGGATTCATCGTCGTATATCCAGGAGTTGTTGCATCGGGCTTCCTAACAACCTCCTGAACGCTATAAACTCCAGGAGACAATTCTTTCAATCCTAAAATGTATGTTCCAGCAGGTATAGAAGTAGACGCTCCAGGAAGAACATCAGCGGTTGCAGTATGAGTACTTGAAGTGAATCCAAGCTTTGATTTTTCTTGAGTATTAAGAGAGGAAAGAGGAGTTACTTCGGTAAGCCTGTCAGTCTGCCCTGATCCTGAAATGTAAAAAGTAGTTGCGTATCCTAGATCTCTTGCAGCCTTATTCGCCTGCGCTCGAGCATCACTCTCTCTGTTTGTATTTATTCTCTCAGCACTCTCTCCAAGAGCGCTCTGAGCATTCTCAAGGCCTCCAGAAGATAAACCTCCAGATTTTTCCCTTTCTAAATTCATGTAAATATTCCTTACCTCTTGATAGCTCATTGAATCAAGGTTCTTATCAGACAATACTTCCTCAACGGCAACTCTGTTAGTTGTCTGCTGTGTTCCTGGAGTAATGCTCCACTGGCTTCCTTTAGGCATCGTGATTGTCTGTCCTTTATACTTGTCTCTAATCTCTGCAGCCAAGGCTTTCTTGGCAGCGTCAGTGTTCAAAGTCTTGTCTCCTAAAGCTCCATTAGTCTGGCTGTTTGCCTCAATAGTATTGATTCGCTGGTTAGTGCTCTCAATTGCAGAAGAGGTAGCGGAAACATCCTTCTCAATCTGATCTGATTTGGCATTAAAACATTCAGTGAATGTCGAGTATGTCTTGTTTGCGATGAGTTGTCTGCATATGTTTGTCCACCCATTATCTCCCTTCATTACTTCCTGTCTTGCAAGTGCCTCTCCATTCAATCCAGATACAAAATTCTTGAAAGTCAAAACCCCTGCAGTGGCAAAGCATGCTCCTTTTAATCCAGATACAATGTTTCCTAAGTTGTTCGAAATGCTCTCCCACTTTTGCACGCTTTCATTAAGCCTAGTTATAAGTTCTGCAGTCTTGTTAGGAGAAAGCTGGATTGCCCTCTTCTCAATTCCAATATTTACAGTCAAATTTGTATCGCTCCCTATATTTCCTGCTTTTGGTAATATCCTTATTCTTGCCACCTCTTCCAAATCAGCTCTATCAAATTTCAAAACGCTTCCACAAGCATCGGAAATGCTCTCTCCCTGTTTTATGCTTACAGTCTTTGATTGGCCGTCACAGGAAATAATAACTCTTACATCTCCCACATTAAGTTTGTCAAGTTTGATAAGCGCAGTTTTAGCCCTTGTGACAGTAATGTTCTTTTGCTCAGAAGGTCTCAAATCAAGAGCCTGTACTCCGTATGTAAAATGAGCTACGGGCTTTACACTAGGAATATTGAATCCAACAACTCTTATTGTCCTATATCTATTATCAAGATTCAATGAGAATCCGGCTAAAGAAGAATCTACCTTATACAAGTCATTAAGCTGCTGATTATAACTTGCAAGGTTTCCAGAAGAAGGATATGTAGAAATAAGTGTTTCCAAAATTTCAACCTCTGTCTTTTGTTTTCCATATGCGTCAGCCAATTCAGCTGCCCTCACTAAAGCAGATTCTCCATAAGTAGGCATAGGGCTTACGCCCTGCTTATCTTGCTCTGCAGGATATTCTTTTGCAACTCTCTTGTAGGCCTCTATAGTCGCACTAAAGTTATCATCTATATTCTTACCCCAAGACTTGTCAGTTAATACTTTAGGATCTGTATTGTTAGGAGTTCTCAAGATCTTGCTGAGTGCAAATCTATCAGTCCCACAACTTACTGTCAAGTTCCCTGAATCAGAACTTGTTGCATTAAGATCTATAACAGAACATCTATCATCAAGAAATCTGCTTCCTTTGTAAACATCAATCTTTTCTGTTCCTCTATCATCTGTTATCTCAATCCTAGCGCTATCCTGGGCTGATTCATAAGAATCGTACATTATCTGTAATCCAGCCTGGCAGTAAAATCCAGGAAGGTAGACGTCTGGAGAGGGCTTTCCAATCTGAACTCTGTTAGTTGAAATTCTTCTGTCTCCATCATACAAAGAAACTGTCGCAAAATTTGCATCAACTCTCTCAAGCCTTACAAAATATCTCCCCTGCCAAAAGCTCTGCCTTAATCTCTCAGTTTTCCATTCATCCTCTGTTGTTGGCTTAAGAACAAATTCGCTCTTACCTACTCCTAAAGCATTTCCAGCCTCATATTCTATTCTGCCTGTAAGAGTAACATTAACAAAATCAGGAAGGCTTTTCTCCACAGGATTCTTCTTTAGAACAACAACCGCATATCCTATATTATTTACAAGAGGACTTCCTAATAATCTGTCTCGAGTGTTTATGGCTGCCCTTGCTGGATGGAATCCTGATCCTGCAATCTCAGGAGGATAATTTCCTGTAAATCTTATATTGTCAATAGACTTTATGTCAAGAAGAGGATTCAATTGTAATGCATCAATTTGGCAGAAAACAGGAACATTCTGCTCGGCAAGAAGATCGCTTCTAACGACAGCAGGCTGACAGCCTCCAGGAGAAATTTGAAGTAATATGTCCTGCCTTGCCTGGCAGGTATTAGGATCTCCTAAGATAGGCCAGTAAGTGTTCAAATTGCTTCCAGAATAATATGTTTGGAAATCAGGCGCAAAAGTTGAAGGATTAGACGAAGAGAAAGAGGCTGTAGCACTTACTAAAGCTCCAGCTGCAAAAATGGCATACACTATTAACATAATTATCTTCTTACTCATAGCTTGTATCGATACCAGATGACTCAAATGACTCATAATTATACTGAAGCTGCTCCAAAGTATTAGGCCTTGGCAAAGAATACACGTTTAAATTCAAATTGCCCTTGCTCAAGTCACTTCCAAGCAAATACGCCTGTTGAACCCCCCCTCCAACTAATGCATAATCAATCTTCGTCTGGGGAATATTTACTGTATAGCACTGCTCTTTGGTTCCTCCAAAGAACCCTGCAACTCCTGAAGTAGGAACACTAGTGCATTCACTCTTTGTGCTTGCAGGAATTACAATACTTGAATTTCCATAAACATATGCTCTTATTTCATAAATTCCTTCAGAAAGCTTTACGTTTCCAGAAGCAGGAAGAGAAATACTTGAATTGCTTGCTCCTAGGAAAGAAACAATAGCGCTTCCATCTAGTTTCTTTCCGTCAACAGTCAATGAAACATTTAAATCATATTCTCTATCAAGAATAACATCTGCTGAATTCTCCTCATTTGTCGACAACAACTGGCTCTGTGAAGAATAGCCAGAAGAAGAGACATCAATATGCCCATTTACACATGCTGGAGCCTTGCCCTCAAACACACCATTCTTAGTATTTCCAAGGTCACACTTCTGGTCAAAGCATCTATAGCTTACATTTGCATCAAGAGGGACAAGATTGGAATCATAAACGCTTATTTTAACATCCTGAGTGTTGAACTGACATACATCATCGCTCGGTGAGTCAGTTAAGTTAGAGAATATGCCCTGTCTAGGAAGATTCTTGTCTATGACAACTGCAACCGGAAATTGAAAGAGCTCATCATTATTGTAGATCTGCACCATTACAGGAAAGCTGACATCATAAACAAAATGATATGGAGAGTAACAAAATCCAAGTACTCCAAGTCCTTGTTGGTTTCCAACCGGTTCTGCTATCATCAACTGATTGCTTACTCCATCTCCCTGAATTTCAACCTTTGTAGGCCATGAAGGTGAATACATAAAACCAACAGCCTCATCAACAGTTTTGTCGACTACAAAATACTGCCTGCTTTTGTCAGAAAGTGAATAGTAGTTTCCTTTCAATCTCAAGGAATTTATATTTCCAGCAAGCCCTTGCTTAGTATCATCAACTATTTCTGGAGTCTTCCACACCTTGCCCGAACAGCTTATTTCAACTCCATCAACAGGAGCATAAAGTCTAAGGACGTCAACAGAATAATTCTCAAGGAAGGCCTCCTGTTTTTCCTTCTGATATATTTCTCTTGCAAGCTTGTAGAACTTCCCTAACTTGCTTGTAATTATGCTTTCATGATTATTCTTAATAGCTGTTTTCCCATTTCTCGAAACACTTAAAGGTGAACTCACATCAACGACAACTCTTGTGTCATCCATTGTAACTTTGACATTTGCATCTCCTCTTTGAATTGAATATCCTTGCTGATAAAATGACTCCAAATCGCAGTCATTAAGGGATTTTTCAACATAATCTGCAATCTCGTTTTGAATGCTTGTTTTTGTTGGAATATTTTCCTTTATGATCCCGTTTCCAGATACATAATACCAATATGGAACCGGAAAACCTAGAAAATTAAGATGTGAAGAGAAAGGAGAGTAATCGCTTCCAGGAATGAACTGACCTGCATCAACTCTTCCTCCCTGGCTTCCTGCAAGACTTATTGCTGCCTGCGCACTAGTGCTTATGCATGAATCATATGCATCATAAACTGGCTGGAGATCCGCATCAACGCTTGATATTGAGGTCTGATTCCTAACTGCAAAATAGAAAATAATTCCTCCAACAATCACAACCGCAACAATGATGATTATAGCTAACTGTCCTCTTTTATCCCCGATTCTTTGCATCCGCTACACAGCAAAACATAATATATAAACCTTTTTTGAAATTCTTTTCCGCTTCGATAAAATAAGGAGTATTAAAAGAGATGCAAGAATGAATAAAATTCCAAGTTCCCAATACAAAAATCCGTAAGAAAATGAATCGGCTATACTAAATCCAGTGATTGTGTTTCTTAGTTGCAACGAATTCCTTATCCAACTTCCAACGCTTGCACTCCTTGAGCCAGCCTGAACAATCAACACTCCATTGCAATCGCCTATTTGCAATGCAGAAAAACAAACATCAATTCCTAGAGTCTTATTTAAAACCAAATTTCTTGGATAATCTAACTCACAACCCTCTTTTGAATCAAGATTGTAAATAGAAATCTCCTTTATATCTTCTTTTTCATTAGTCCATTTCTCATAAAGAGATACATTTAGCTCATCTTCATTAGAATAAATGTAAACTTTTTTGCAAACTCTCTCATTTAAGGAACTATTAAACTCAATAACAGGAGGAGAAATTCCCAGCTCTAAAGCTGAGGACGAGGAAATAAGGATAATAAGAGATAAACTACTGAGCAACCGCAATAAATCTGACATTTGCCCTTCTTCTATTATTTCCAGGATCTAAATTGCCTGTATAATTTTCAAGATCTAGTTTAGCGTAAAAAAGACCCTCTCTAACACCTGACGAACCAGGAGCATCCATATCATAAGAGAAAGATCCAATCTGCAGGTAAGGGCCTGCCTGTATTCTTTCAAAATACAAATAGTTGAAAATTGGATCAGCCCCAGATACAAGCTGAGGAGTAACCTTTACAGCCACATTTCCAGTATTGTTAATATCTATCCTAGTCCTATTGGTCTCAGCTCCTCTGGCAACAGCTTTTGGAAGAAAGACATAGTCTGGAACCTCTATACTTACAATAGGAGCAGCAGGCCCAACAACATCAGCCTCAAAGGTAGTTGTATCCCCTCCATATGCAAAACTAAGGGAGGCAAAAAGAAACATCGATGCAAGCAACATTCTTCTCATCATTATGCAAAAACAGAAACTAAGTTATATAAATTTTCTAGCGACAAGGATAGTGACCCCACCCAGAATCGAACTGGGGCCTCATCCACGTCAAGGATACGTCCTAACCACTAGACTATGGGGTCTCAACCTCACTAGAACAAACGCTTTATAAGGCTTTTCGAAACGAAAACAAAAGCTTTTTAACGCACTTTTGGTGTCTATTTCTATGCCTCTATAGCTCAGTGGTTAGAGCATCAGTTTTGTAAACTGAGGGTCGGGGGTTCAAATCCCTCTAGAGGCTTATCTCCGAAGAGCAAGATCTTCGGCAGTCAATCGACTCTCGAAAATTCTTAGCTTCTCTTCTTCAGGATCATCCTCGTGCATCTCAGCATCTAAATCGCCTTTTCTTATTTGATATGCATACATATCTTGCCTTAAACTATCATCAAGCCTTCCAAACCATCCCTCAGTCAAAAAATTGTCTATGGTTACCGGCACCCCCAACTCACAAGCAGCAGAAGCAAATTTTCCTACACAATCACTTTCATGAAATCCTCCAAAAATAGCTCTTTCTCCTAAGTCTATACCTTCCAAAACTTTTTTTGCATCAGGATACTGAAGTTCTTGGTTAAGTTTTCTGTAAGAAACACCAACAGGTATAATCGTATCTTTTGATCTTACTTTATAGACCGGATGAATGCTTTTTCTTTCCGGAACATTAGAATTGCAGTCTTCAGAGAAAACAGCCCAATAAACTCTATGGCCTTCTTTTCTATATGAATCCAAAAGCTTATTGATAAGTCCGGCTCTTCTTCTAAATTCCTTTTTAGTTATACCTATAGCAGATTTGGTCCATACTCTTTCCCATACATTCAATCCTATAGCCTTTCCAGGATGGAGGGGATCCCAATGAATATATCTCTTGTCAGGATAAACCATTACAACTGCCATAAAACAGTCATTTCCCTCTTCTTTTAAACTTTACGAACAAAACTATAAAATAAAAAAATAAAAATTGATTAAATTCTAACAAAAATTAGAATTTCTTATGCTTTGGATAACAATCCTTGCAATAAACTGGCTTTCCTTCGGTTGGCTTGAATGGAACTTCGCATTCTTTCTTACAGTCCGAGCAAACTGCTTTGTGCATTTCTCTCGGGCCCATATTGAATCGAAATCCGCCTCCGCCTCGGTTACCACCACCAAAGCCTCTTCCGCCGTTTCCGCCGTCAAATCTTCCCATTATATTATATCCTCCTGGTTGTTGGATAGGAACTAGGTTCCTATGTCAAAAGGGGCATCCTTAGAGGCTTATAAATCTATCTACCCAGCTGATCACACTAATATTTATAAGTAAAAACTCGTTATTCATACTATGACCTTTACCTATAAAGAGACCCTCTGGCTGGCCAACTAGAAAACAGAGTTGAAACAATAGACTTTCATGTGCCAACCTATTTTTCTCCAATAAGACTTCCAGATAAGGATGGGAGTGAAGATTATCAACTGAAAGGAAAAAGAAAAGAGATGCAAGCGCGTCATAGCGAGACAGTACTTGTAAGAGAAAAAAACCTCCTGGAAATGGGAAAAGTAAGAATAGACTTTAAAGACAATAGTAATTATTATTTTCAACAGCCTACTGAATTTAATGAAGAATACAAGGAAGAAAGACGTTCCTATGAAGATATCACTGAGCTTCACCGAAGCGGTCTTGGTGGAGTAAGAATAAAGTTAAAGAAACCTTCTGAATAATCATTCATCAACGAAACTTGCTTTCCCTGAAGAAACAAGTATCTGGGAAACCTCTGATTCGAGGTTCGCAAGCTCTCCAGCCTTAAAGGGGCCCACCACATTGCCAGACATATCGACAAAGTTCTCTATGCCTTCTTTGAAAAGTATCATTTTATTCTTCTCCTCATGCTTCTCATGCTTTCCAATCATCATCCTTGAAAGCTCCTTGTCTCCATCCTCATAAGCCTTGACAAGTTTGTCAAAAACATCCTTTTCAAATGGAAGCATATTCTCATAGTCTCTTTTCATCATGCCTGTCTCGGTAGCAACAAAAACCAGGGCAAGAATTTTCTTCTTTCTGAGTCTTATAAGCTCTTTGAACATTGCAATAAAGTTCTCAAGTTGCTTTTTGGACTTCGCAATATTGTCTAAAAAAAGATTATCCTGAGGAGATTCCTCCCCTCTTACATCAGCAAGATATTCTGAAAAATCAAGAACAAAGTTTTTTGGCAAAGCCTGAAGAGTCTCACTGTATTTCTCTTTTCTTAATATATCATACATATCTGTATAGGTAAGCATATAAAATCTATTTCGAATGAGTTTATAAAAATACGTATACTATTTTGTAGTAAACAATGTGTTTTCAAGCAACTTAGAAGCGCTCATTCTTCTTCCATTTCTTCCATCTTCCTCTGTAAATCTCTGATTATTCTCCTTTTCAGCAGGATATACAAGTACAGGCACAGGATCAGCAGTATGTGCCTTCTTGCTGCAAGAGGTAGTATGATCTCCAGTCACTACTAAAGTAGTGCTTCCAATAAACTTCTTTAAAAATGAAAAGAACCAATAGTCAATCATTTCTATCATCTTTACCTTATCATGAGGCTTGTTATCATGTCCCGGAATATCTGTCTCCTTTAAATGAATGTAAAAATAATCGTATTTATCGCCGTACTTCTTAAGCATCTTTATCGCTTTAAGTATGGATTTTTTTAGTCCATCATATAAATGCGCATAAACATCCATTCCTTTCATTACAGGATATCCAAAATAAAATACTTCCATGCCTGCAGCCCTCGCTATTCCTGCTTCTAAGGGCATGTAAGCTAAAGCCATCCATTTCCCCTTTAGTTTCTTGAATTTAATAGGAGAATTTCCTGCATCTCTACAAAATATTATGTTTGCAACAAACAGCCCCTTCCTTGCTCTGGCAAGATTAATAGGATGTTTATCCAAAACTTCAAAACTCTGCCTGACAAAGCTGTTTACAAGTTCAGCAGAAAGCTTGGAATCATCCTCCTCATCTAATGCCTTTGAATAAACCATTTTGTCAGTCGCATGAGGATTAACCATTCCATTTACGTAGTATGGATCTGCATTCGTGATATTATCAGAAAATCCTCCTTTGATAATAAGTATTCCTCTATGTTGCATAGTTGCTCTGAATTCAAATGGAAAGGGCAGCTTAACTTGCTCATTTATTGATTTTGCAAGTGTTTGGGCTTCATGTGTTGTAAGAGTCCTTCCAGCTCTTCTGTCTAGAATTATTCCACTATCTAAATCCTGGATTGTAGCAAAATTACATCTTAAAGCTAGGTCTCCAGGTCTAAGCTTTATTCCAGCTCCCTGAGCCTCGAGTGTTCCTCTTGCAGCAAGTTGCGGATCATATCCAAGAAGAGATACAACTGCAGATGAAGATTCTGGAGCAACACCTTCCTTTACAGAGTAACAGTATCCCATGGAAGCTTTCTTGGCAATGGCGTCCAAATGAGGAGTTTTTGCTGCCTGCAAGGGAGTTTTCCCTCCCAAAGAAGAACATGGTTCATCCGCAATGCCGTCGAGAATTACAAATACACCTTTCATGGCGCAGGAAAGGCATAACAATTTATAAAGTTTCTCAAGCTCCAGACTCTATGTTCGACGCATTAAGGAAAAAGTTTGCATCCTGGATAGGAAAGACCCCAGAAAAGAAAGAAAAAAAGAAGTCGAAGAAAGACAAATCTCCTAAAAAGGAGAAGAAGGAAAAGATCCCCTCCTCAAAGAGTCTTAAGCAAGCAGCAGAAAAAATCAAGGAAGAAGTACCTGTAAAATTTGATTCTGGAAAATTGCAATACCAGCCTGACGAAGAAAAGATAAAGGATCAAATAGAAGAAAAGCCTGAAGAGGAAGAGACAAAGCAAGGATTCTTTTCAAAGCTTGTCAGCAGAATCTCAACTTCATCACTGACAAAAGAACAATTTGATGAATTTTTCATGGAATTGGAACTGACATTGCTGGAGAACAATGTAGCCCTGGAAGTCGTAGATAAAATAAGGGAATCTCTATCTAAAAGTCTTCTAAATCAAAAGATGAAAAAAAGTGAAGCAGAGAAGAAAGTCCTTGGATCTCTTAAAGAATCAATTCTTTCCACACTAATAGAGCCTCCAGACATAATAAAACAGATTCAAGATAAAAAAGGTATTTATACAATAATCTTTTTCGGAATAAATGGATCAGGAAAAACAACCTCGATAGCAAAGCTTGCATACAAGCTAAAAAATGAAGGTATTTCCTCAGTTCTTGTTGCAGGAGATACATTTAGAGCTGCTTCCATTGAGCAATTGCAGACTCACGGACAAAAGTTAGGCATACCGGTTATAGCTCAAACCTATGGGTCGGACCCCGCTGCAGTGGCGTTTGATGCAAAAAAATATGCAGAAAAAAATAATATTAAAGTTGTTCTTATAGACACGGCAGGAAGGATGTATACAAAAGCGAATCTGATGAAAGAAATGGAAAAAATAATCAAAATCTCGCAGCCTGATCTTAAGATATTTGTAGGCGAATCTATAACTGGAAATGACGCTGTTGACCAGGCTAAGACATTCAATGAATCAATTGGAATAGATGGAATAATCCTCAGCAAGGCGGATGTAGATGAAAAGGCTGGGACAATACTTTCAGTTTCACAAGTAACTCAAAAGCCAATCTACTTTCTCGGATTTGGGCAAAAATACGAAGACCTAAAGCCATTTACAAAAAAGGAAGTTCTGAAGCATCTAGGCTTAGAGTGATTTTTTAAGTCTCTCTACAAATTCCCATTGCGCCTCAATCATCTTTTTCTTTGCCTCAGAAAGAGAGAAAAATCCAGCCTTATCCACCTCTGGAAACTTTCTAAACTGCCCTGATTTAGGTGGCCATTCTAAAGAAAAATAGGTGCTAGTCAAAAGGCCAGTCCAATCTCCATCGAAGGCCCAAGCATGAACTATCTTTCCGCCCTTTTGTTTTATTTCCCCTAAAGAAAGATATTTTCCCACTGGATCAATTCCAGTTTCCTCTTTAAACTCTCTCTCAGCTGCCTCAATTAGCTCTTCTCCCTGTTCAACCTCTCCCTTTGGAATTCCCCAAATTCCCTCATCCTTGTTCTTAAAGAAAGGTCCTCCAGGATGCACAAGAAAAACCTCAAGATTTTTCTTAAACCTGTACATTAAAAGACCAGCACTGATGCGCTTCATACATTTAGTTGGAATAAAAGAATATAAAATTATGCCCTGCAGTCAGTTCTTCCAAAATTGGAGTTGAAGTCTATGAAATCACTGATCGATACAGATCCATCATGGTTAAGGTCGGATCCCTGGCACCAGGAATTCCCCGCAGTACAGCTTGTTGTTCCGAACTTGGAAGAAAGATCGATATATTCACTGATTGTTACGCTCCCATCATGGTTGAAATCAGCTCCATTGCACCAGTTATTACCTGTAGATAGTGTACAATCTGAATTCATCGCACATTGAGAGGTGCCTGATCCAGATACGACTGTACACATATTATTATTGCATACAGTATGATTGCCTGCTCCTGCAATAAATGAAACATTTGAAGTTCTTGGCTCAGAACCGCTAAGAGTATAACTATCTGAAGGAGCTGGAGCAAGCACGCTTCTACCATTGCTGTTAACGAAAGGAACTATTGAAATTCTTGTTATATTACCCAGACTCTTATTCCCATAATATATAGGAATTCTAACACTCTCATATTCAGTTAATGTAACATTTGGATACACGAACCCTACGCTCTTTCCAGTATTGTCTTCTAAAACAATTGTGAATCCTGTAATGTTGCCTGTGCCTGGATTTCTTTGTACAATAAGGGTTAACAAAGATGATCCATCACTTCCAACAGTTATAGATCTACCTTGTATAGATAATGCATTTTGAGCAGCCTGGGCAGCAGAAATTTTCTCACTGGATTGTTGTATTACTGGCTTGACAAAAGCCCAGACAAGAACAATAGCTGCTAAGGCAATAAGAATAAGGAGGACCGCAGTAACTATTTCACTAAGGCCCTTTTTCATACCATTCCATATAAAAATACTATATAAATATTGTTGCAGAATTCACCCATAACCTTTAATACCTTTAGCAAGCTTATTTTTCCATGCTTGAGAAACTGTCAAATGCGCTGAAAAAGACGACAGATAAGATAGCAAATGCCATATTCCTTGACAAGAACCTTGTTGATTCTATTATCAAGGATCTTCAAAGGGCCTTGATAGAAGCAGACGTGAATGTCTCCCTTGTGCTGCAGATTACCCAAAAGATAAAGAAGGAAGCGCTGGATGAAAGAATAAAGGGGCTTGAAAAGAAAGAGCATATAATAAAGCTGCTTCATGACGAACTTATCTCTCTTTTGGGTGAAAAGCGTGAGATAAAACTAGACAAGCATAATGTATTCATGCTTGCCGGATTATATGGGGCAGGAAAGACAACAACTATTGCAAAACTTGCATCCTACTATGCAAAAAGAGGAAATAAGGTGTGCGCAATAGGGCTTGATGTGCATAGGCCTGCAGCATCAGAACAGCTAAGGCAGGCATGTTCAAAGCTCAATATTGCTGTGTTTATATCTCCAGAAGAAAAAGACCCAAAAAAGATACTAAAAAAATATGAAAAAGAGCTTAAGGATTACAATCTTGTTTTAATAGATACAGCAGGCCGAGACTCTTTAAGTGAAGATTTGATAAAAGAAATAAAGGACATCTCAAAGCTGGCAAAACCTACTGAGACCTTCCTTGTAATGCCTGCCGATATTGGTCAGACAGCAAAAAAACAGGCAGAGGTATTCAAGCAGGCCATCAATATTACAGGAGTCATAATAACAAGAATGGACTCTACAGCAAAAGCAGGAGGCGCGCTTACTGCTTGTGCAGAGGTAAAAGCTCCTGTTGTGTTCATAGGAACTGGAGAAAAGCCTGCAGATCTTGAAGTATTCAACCCCGAATCATTCCTTTCAAGACTGCTTGGAATGGGAGACCTGGAAGCACTTATGGACAAGATACACTCAGTCGTAGACAAAAGCCAGATCGAAAAAACCCAAAAACAATTGGAAGAAGGAAAATTCACTCTCAGGGATCTTCAAGCACAATTAGAATCAATGGAATCTCTCGGTTCAATGGACAAATTAATTGGTCTAATTCCAGGGCTAGGAAAAGCCAAAATTCCAGATGAAGCTATGAATGTACAACAGGAAAAGATGAAGCACTGGAAACACGCAATTTCATCTATGACAAATGAAGAGATAGAAAATCCTGAAGTGCTTGAAAAACAAACATCTAGGATCCAAAGGATTGCAAAAGGCTCAGGCACATCTACCTCAGATATAAGAGCACTAATCAAACAATATAAAATGCTTAAAGAAATGATTAAATCTCAGTCAAAAATTGCAGAAGGCGGCTCTCTAGACCAAAAGACAATGATGAAACTTGCCAAAAAGTTCGGCAGGAAGATGCGATTCTAAGTTTTGAAAAAGCTAATAATCTTAGGTCTTAACAGATTAATACATTCATCTATAGTGTTAAAGCGTACAACTCCTAAAAGATGTTTATAAGGTTCTAGAGGAGCAAAAGGAGTATCATGAAAATAGAAAGCATGAGGGCTTCTCAATATTTCATCATCTGCAGTGTCGAGAGAAGTGCCCGCTACACTTTGTCTTACCTGATTTACAGTTTCAAGTTTCCGAGACTTCTCGTAAAAGAAAATCATGGGTTTTTTTGCCAACATAGCCATGCCAGTCATGTGGCCTGCCCCAACCGATGGAGGTACATAGTCCAATATAATCTTTGAATTATCTATCATCATCCGAGATAGTGTATGGGTCTCAGCAGGATTCAATGCATTTGCATCTCCGTCAAATCCAATGGCGCGATGAGGGATAAAAAGTCTATGACCTAAATCGAGGCATAATTGCTCAATAGATTCATACAATGGAAAAGCTTTTTCAGCCAAATCCTTATTATCAATATCCTGAGTTACAAAAACATCGCATTCCCTATATTTTTCAAAAAGCCTATCTAAATTATCGCTTCTATAATTATAGTTCATACAAATCACTCTATAGCTCAGTTTAAAAACTTTCTTTCGATATAATGGCATGAGAAAACTTATTGCACAGGGAGCAGAAGCAAAGATAATCCAATTAAAATCCACGATATTAAAGCAAAGAATAAAGAAAGGATACAGGATTTCAGAGATTGATGAAAAGCTAAGAAAACAAAGAACAAAAAAAGAGGCAAAGCTCCTTGAAAAAGCGAAAGCAATTATTTCTGTTCCAAAACTAATCAAGATCAACGAGCAGGCAAAAGAGCTTGAAATAGAATACATTAAAGGAAAGAAACTTGCAGAAAACCTAGACAAATTGAAAAATAAAATGTACATTTGCAAAGAGATAGGGAAGAATGTTGCAAAAATTCATGATCTCGGAATAATCCATGGCGATCTGACGACAAGCAACATGATCTTAAAAGAAAATAAAGTATATTTCATTGACTTCGGCCTTGGCTTCGAGTCAGAAAAAGTAGAAGATAAGGCAGTTGACCTTCATGTACTAAAGGAAGCCTTGGAAGCAAAGCATTTCAAGTGCTCAGATAAATTATTTCACGCAGTTATTGAAGGATACAAAACATCAAAAAAAGCAAAAGAAGTCCTTAAACGCCTTGAGAAAGTAGAGCTCAGAGGAAGATACAAACAATCCTATTGACAAACCTTATAAACGCTATTTCTTCCCTATTCATGAAGCCCCTTAGTCTAGTGGTCAAGGACGATGGCCTTTGGCGCCGTAAACCCCGGTTCGAATCCGGGAGGGGCTATATAATTATAAAGAATAAAAGAGATTTTGTT
>JAIFVW010000013.1 GCA_019662115.1 Candidatus Pacearchaeota archaeon | reverse complement strand
CTTTATCAGCTTGTAAATGCAATCAAAGACATATCAATTCTGCTTTCTCCATTCATCCCTGAAACAGCAGAAAAGATAGCAAAAGACATAAAGTTTGAAATCTCTCTCAATTCCCTGGAAAAACCTCTTCCACCCGGTAAAATTAAAAAGGGTCATATCCTATTCAATAAGGTAGAAACAATGGCTAAGAAACCAGAAAAATCAAAAAAAGAGGATAAGAAAGGTAAAAACACCTTTAAGAAAGTGGAAAAGGCCGTAGTAAAGGAGACTAGAAAGCTTGCAGGTGAGGCCAAGGACACTTTCATGAAAGTCGAGCAAAAGGTTGAAGACGTTGCCAAAAGAGTCACAAAAAACGTCTCCCAGACAGTCTCTCACGCAGTAGAATCTGCCAAGAAGGCTATGGAAGGCAAGCCGGCTTCACAGCATCATAATCATCCGCAAGCAATATCCCATGGAATAGTAGGTTCAGATGGAAAAATCGCGTTCAAAGAGTTCTCCAAGGTTGATCTTCGAGTAGGAAAGATCACTGATGTAAAGGATCATCCAAACGCAGACAAATTATATGTATTAACGATAAATACAGGTGAAGGCAAGCCTAGGACAATTGTTGCAGGCCTCAAAGAACATTATACCAAGGAGGAGCTTAAAGGAAAGAAAGTCATAGTGGTAGTAAACCTCTCTCACGCAAATCTTAGAGGCGTACAAAGCGAAGGCATGTTGTTGGCAGCAGTATCAAATGATGAATCAGAAGTTGTCTTCCTTGCTCCTGAATCAGATATTAAAGAAGGCTCTAAAGTTAGATAGTTATAAAATTCTTAATTTTTACCAGCGGCCAAAAAGCTTATCCCAGAATGTGTAGTTTTCCTTGTAGTCATTGTTTCCAATGATCTTTGCAGCAATCTTTCTGTATGCACGTGCTGCAGAACTTTTAGGATATGTGTGCATCAAGGCATCTTTCTTTACCAAAGATTTCTGAACATTTGAATCTTCAGGAACAACTCCAAGCAAGGGAAGCTCAAGCATGTCCCTTACATTGCTTATAGGCATCTCAGTCTTGACGTTTCTTACTCGAGTTACAATAACTCCTCTTATTGGCTTGCCAAGCTCTTCAATAACTTTGCTTGCCTTAAGGGCATCAGTAACTGCAGGAATCTCAGGGTTAGTGACAATTATAGCCTCATCAGCGGCCTCAATAGCGGCCAGGGCCTCTTCACCAAGACCTGCAGCAGAATCGTAAATAATATAGTCGGCCATTTTTCTAAGCTTCTTTCCAACATCCTTCAGTCTTCCATGATTCAATCTTCTTAATTCCTTAACAGACAAAGAACTAGGAACAATCTTAGTTCCAGATTCATGCTCATATATTGCATCAGAAATCTTTGCCTTTCCAAGAAGAACATGATTTAGGCTGACAGGAACAATAGGAGCTCCAAGATGAAGTCCGATATTAGGAGTAGAAAGATTCGCATCAACAATAATCACATCTTTTCCAAAAGCATTAAGGGCTGCTCCGAGATTTATAGCAGTCGTAGTTTTCCCAACTCCTCCTTTTCCAGAGGTTATCGTAATAAGTTTAGTCATAGTTCCATGTCTCACAACCTCCAAATGAGGAGTGAAAAGTATATGAACTTATTTGAGGGCACTTATAAACCTTTCTAACAGCGAGGAATATTCCTTTAGTTTCTCCAGGTCTATATTAATCGTCTCACCTTTATATGTGACCTTCAGATTAACTCCTTTTCTAAATTCATTCTCTCTTACCTTCTCCAACTGTTCGATATCCCTAAAAAGCTCATATAGCTGTAATGTTTCGCTAATGATCTGATCATCAGCAAAAATCTTCTTTAATTGCACAAGTTTCGCTCTTGGAGCATCAGGAACAGCCTTCCACTTCTTTTGTTTCTGTGCCTTTTCAACAAGAATATCCATTCCAAGATCAATCATGATTTTCCACCTAAGAAGCAGATTGATAATAACATCGCAGGTCTTGGTATACTTGAGACTAACATACAGCAGATGATCTGCGCTAATTTTTTCTTTAATTATTTTTTCCATCCACACCCCAACCTATAAAAAACGGACCTCACATATGACGCCAAGAGCCTATTTATACCTTTCTTCAGATAAAATGAAGGGAAAAAGAGATTTAATATTAATCACTCAGCTTCATTATTGCTTCCGCAATGTCGTTAGTCTCTTCTAAGGCCTTTTTGGCTTCATGCCTGCTTTTTCCAGTCTTTTCAGCAACAAGGGAGATGTCTTCATCCCTTATTCCATTCTCCTCTTTTGACTCCCCAGTTATCTGCCAGCTTTCCTGTCCCTGCATGATGATTTTTTGAACATTAGGATTCTCGATTACAATTCTTCCATCAGATTTCTCAATAATGACCCTCTCTGCAGGAACCTCCTCTTGGTTGATTCCCATCTGCTTCATCATAGCCTGAATCTTCTTGGGATTTAACCCCATACCTGGAAACATATATTTCCCTCTGAAGATAATTATATATAGTTTTCTACATCCAGTCTATTATGGAAAGGCCCAAAGTAGGCGTTGGAGCCATAATAAGGAGAAATGGCAAGGTTCTTCTAAGCAAAAGAAAGAACACCCACGGCGAAGGTTCATGGTCGTTCGCAGGAGGACATCTAGAATTCAAGGAAACACCTGAAGAATGTGCTGCCCGTGAAGCTATGGAAGAAACAGGAATAACCATAAAAAATCAGTACATTGCCGCGCTTACAAACGATATATTTGAAAAAGAAGGGAAACATTACATAACTATTTTTGTTGTCTCAGATTACGAATCAGGGGAAGTAGTTCTAAAGGAACCAGAAGTTGCTGAAGAGTGGGGCTGGTTTTCATGGGACTCTCTTCCACAGCCTTTGTTTATGCCTATACAAAATCTATTGAAACAGAAATTTAACCCCTTTAAGCAACAGGCCAGAATATCTTCAATGCAAGAACAAATACAATAAGACCTATCACAAATGCAACAACGTGGCTAGGATTAAGCATGAATCTGCTTGTATATTCCTCATCATATCTCATCAGTCCCCCGAAAGGTCCTGGTGTTGTAATTCCTGCTTGCTGTGCCATTATTAAACGAGAAATATGCGATATAAAAATCTATCGCTAAACATCAAAGCGCAAGCGTAATAAATCGTTAGTCACTCTTCGTGATTCTTCAGCCTCTTCCAATGTCCTCTCAAGCGAAGGGATGCCAGCACGCAAAATAGCCTCTATCCTTTTTTCATGATATGGGATATACCTGACTTTTGGCTCAGAATAATCTCTTTTCTCCTCATCAACCATTACTTTCCATAGTCATCGTAGTATAAATAAGTTATCCAATTTTCGAAATACTTTCCAGAATCTCATTCTTCTTCCTTCGGCTTATGTAGGTCTTGCCAAATCTCACTAAATAAAGATTTATCATGCTCCAATATTTGCTTGGGAATAGCTGTTTAAGTTCCTGCTCTATCTTATGAGGATTAGTGCTTCTCGCCCATTTAAGCCGCTGTGAGATATACGACACATGAGTGTCAACCCCAACAGCATCGTGATTGAACTGCGAAAGAAAAACATTTGCCGTCTTCCTCCCCACTCCTGGAAGGTCTATAAGTTTCTCAAAATCATGAGGAACACTTCCATAGTCTTTTGCAATAATCCCGGAACAGGCAATAATGCTCTTTGTCTTGTTCCTGTAAAAGTTAACCGGTTTTATTATTGCCTCTATCTCAGGCACACTTGCAGAAGCAAGAGACTTGGCATTCGGATGTTTGGAAAATAGTTTCTTGCAAACCTCAATAGTGACCTCATCTCTTGTTCTGGCTGATAGAATAATCGCAATCAAAGTCTGCCATGGGCTTTTCCATTCTTCAGCAGCCAGTCTCATGTTTTTTCCATATTTCTTTATCTCCATTAATTGCCTGATGGCCTTATTTGTTTCCATTACTATAAAAGAACCCTAAGCTTTTTAACCCCTTTGACCCTCAGAGAGGAATGAAACTTTCTGAGATAAAGAACTGGTCTCCTGAGATAGAAAATAAGATAACAGAGAAATGGAAAAAAGAGGAAAAATTTGAATTTAATCCCAAAACAAAGAAGAAAATATACTCAATTGACACTCCCCCTCCATATATCAATTCTCCAATACATATAGGACATGCGGCAACATATTCTTACATGGACTTCTTTGCAAGGTATAAGAGGATGAAAGGTTTCGAAGTCATCTTCCCTCTTGGACTTGACAGGAATGGTCTTCCAATTGAAATGGCTGCAGAAAAACAATTCAAGGTGACTCCCTGGAGTGTAGGAAGAGATAAGTTTATAGAATATTGCGAAAAATTATTGAAAGAGACTTCCGCCGAATCAATTGATAGTTTTGCAAAGCTTGGAATCTCATTCAGCTCATATAAGAAAAGTGATTCAATAGGAGCAATATATCATACCGATGCCCCTGAATATCGTGAATTAACTCAGTCAACTTTCATAGATCTATACAAGAAAGAGCTGATTTACGAGGATTCAAGAATAAATAATTGGGATCCTAAGCTTAGAACTACTATTGCCGATTCTGAGATAGAATACAAAGACCTTCCATCAACATTCAACGATATAAAATTCAAAGTCAAGGAAACAGGCGAAGAAATTGTGATTGGTACAACAAGGCCTGAATTGATATGCACATGCGGAATGATAATTTACAATCCTGATGACAAGCGTTATCAAAAACTGGAAGGAAAGACGGCAATAACTCCGTTGTTTGGAAAGGAAGTTCCAATACAAGAGCATCCTCTTGCAAAAATGGATAAGGGAACAGGTTTGGTTATGATGTGTTCTGCAGGAGACATATCAGACATACAATTCTTTAGAGAAATGAATCTCAAGCCGAAAATAGCAATAGAAAAGGATGGTACAATGAATGAATATGCTGGATTCCTCAAAGGTCTAAAAGTTAGAGATGCGAGAGAAAAGGTCATAGAAGAGCTGAAGAAAGAAAAGCTTCTGGTTAAACAGCAAAAAATCACTCATAGTACTCCTGTCTCTGAAAGGTCCGGAGCGGAAATAGAGTTTATTCAGATGCCTGAATTCTATCTTAAACAACTAGAATTCAAAGACGATCTAAGAACAATAATAGGCAAGGTAAACTTCTACCCAGAAGAATCAAAAAGAATCCTGGATTCATGGATTGATTCGGTTTCAATAGACTGGCCAATATCAAGAAGAAGGTATTATGCAACTCCAATACCTTTATGGCATTCAGATAATCTTATCGCTCTGCCTCCTCCTGGAAAATACTATCAGCCGTGGAAAGAAGAAGTTCCAAAAGATTCCGAAGTCTTTGAAAATGGAAAGTATATAGGAAAAATAAAAGAATTCAAAGGGAAAAAGTGGAAAGGTGAGGAGCGTGTCTTCGATACATGGTTCGACTCCTCAATATCAGAACTCTTCATGCTTAAATATAAGCAAGATGAAGACTTCTTCAAGAAAGCGTTTCCAGCAACTCTAAGGCCTCAGGGCAAAGAGATTGTAAGAACATGGTTGTATTACAGTATACTTCGTGGCTATTTAGAGACAGCAAAGCCCTGCTTCAAGGATGTCTGGATACATCAGCACATTCTAGATGAGAAAGGAAGAAAGATGTCTAAATCCCTAGGAAATACAATAGATCCTCAAAATATTCTAAAACAATTTGGAGCGGAGGCATTTCGCTTGTGGGCTGCCACAGAAGGAGATCTTGCACGCCAGGATCTTTCATGCTCAACTGAAAAAATCAGGGGAGAGCTGAAAACAGTAAATAAACTTCTGAACATAGCTAAATTCGTAATTCAGTTCAAAAAACCAGGAAAGGCAAAGCTAACAGCTCTTGACCAGATTTTTGTGGAGCATATTAATTATATCACAAGAAAGGCAGATGAGGACTATAATTCCTACAACTTCTATCATACTTCTTTAGCTCTAAGAAACTTTCTTTGGGAGACATTTGCCTCTCACTACATAGAACTGATAAAAAACAGGGCGTACAATCAAGAAAAGAAATTTACAAAGGAAGAAAGTGCCTCAGCACATTACACTTTGCATTTCTTGCTTGAAAGGCTTATTACCTTATTCTATCCAATAATTCCTCAGATAACTTCAGTCATAGCAGAAGAGTTGGGAACAGATTCTCATCCTGAAAAATTTCCTGAATATACCTTGCCTGCTAAAGAAAGTATAAGGACAGAAGCAACATCTATACAAAAAATCATGGAATTCAACAGTGAAATATGGAAGAAAAAGAAAGATGAGAATATCTCTCTAAGAGAAACAATAAAAGGCATAAAAATTCCAAAAGATCTCAAGCCGTTTGAAAAAGATCTTATTGCCTGTCACAACTTGCAATAATTATAAAACTACTGTCTCCAGTGTGACAGTTGCTTGAAATAATGGAGAATGCTTGGACTTAACGGCTTATTCATGACATGATCATATGGTAATCTCTCTAGATGAAAAATAGATACGACATTTCCTGGAGAAATCTCTAGAGTCTCACAAAAATCTCTTGGAAGATGAGTCTTAGAATATATTCTTCGGTGCACATCATCCGCATACTCTAATGCACTTCTTACCTCATCTCTCATTTCCTCTTAAGAGAAATTCCCTTAATAAAATATTATTATCCTAAGCTTTATTAACCCTCTAATGATTCTTTGAATATGGAAATTGATGATAAGAAAAGACAAGAACTTGAAGAGCTGGTAGCGTTACTTAGAGGTATAAAGGGAACTCATACAGAACTTGTTACAGTCTATATTCCTTCAGGAACTAATATCCATCAAGTATCCAATCAGATTTCAGCAGAAAGATCTACTGCAGAAAACATAAAATCAAAACAGACAAGGACAGCAGTTGTCACGGCCCTTGAAACCATTGTAAGAAAGTTGAAAGAATATCGTCAGACACCTCCAAACGGTCTTGCTTTGTTTTCAGGCAATGTATCTGAAAGGGAAGGCGGTCAAGACATCAAGATATGGGCTTTTGAGCCTCCAAAACCACTAGGTATTCGTCTTTATAGATGTGATAAAGAGTTTGTAATAGATCCTTTACAAGAAATGCTTGATGTTGATGAAGTGTACGGTCTCCTTGTAATAGACAGACAGCAGGCAACTATAGGATCACTAGAGGGCAAACAGATCAAGGTAATCAGAACACTTACATCTGGAATTCCGGGAAAGATAAGAGCTGGAGGACAGTCAGCCCAGAGATTCGCAAGGATTACAGAAGGCCTGGCAGTAGAATTCTTTAGAAGAGTTGCAGAGGCCATGAAAGAAATATTCTTTGATATGCCAAAACTAAAAGGCATTCTTGTAGGAGGTCCAATACCTACAAAAGAAGACTTCCTGGATGAAGGCCAGCTTGTAACAAAGTTAAAGGAAAAAGTGATTGCCGTAAAAGACATAGGGTACGTAGATGAGCACGGCCTGGAATTGCTGGTCGAAGCATCAGAAGAGGATATCATGCAGCAAGAACTGATAAAGGAAAAAAACATCCTCACAAAATTCTTTGAGACTCTTGGAAAGCACAGAGAAAAAGCAGCCTATGGATTAGATCAAGTAAGACTCGCCTTGCAGAGGGGGGCAGTAGACACTTTACTGATTTCAAAAAAGCTTCCTAAAAAAGAGATGGAAGAGCTTGAAGAGTCTGCGGAAAACATAGGTGCTAAAGTAATTATCATCTCTGTAGAAAATCAGGACGGAGAGCAATTCCTTAATCTCACTAAAGGAGCTGGAGCTATTCTGAGATTTGCCCTCCAGTAAGGTACAGTTGGAAATAAAAGGAATCTATGGCCCCACACTTGGATTAATGTGTAAAAATATAAATAGTTTCTCTGTCCTTAATTAGGATGTCTCATCCAACTAATAGTCAAAGAAATGGAAAATATCATGAACTTCTTGAAAACGTTCTAGGAGAGATTAAGGAAATAACTTCAACAGAAGAAGGAACAATAATCCACTTTGACTCCTTCAAACCCCATCAGTTAAGAGATAATCCACCTAATAAAGGAGTAAGAGAACTAGTAGTGCCGGAAAAAGATTTGTTATTTAAAGTAGGGGATTATATAACTGCTCGCGTTCTTGCAGCAGACAGACAATCTGGCTTAGATCCTCAAAATGAAGATACTCCTATTTACAAAAAGCGCCGCCTCGAAACAAGAGAGACAGCTCTCTACATTGAAAAAAATAGAGACAAGAAAAAATTCTATGGGTTCCTTCCTGAAAATACTCCCGTAAAAATAATTGATTGAAACTGTTCTACAACCACAATAAACCATATAAAGACTTCCTAGCTTCAATATAAATGCCAGAAAATAAGAAAAAGCAGGAAGAATTGCTCTTAGAAGCAAAGAAATTCTTCAACGCTTATAAGTCTGAAATAGGGGAATCTCTAAGGTCAGGAGAGAGAGTAGTTAGGCTTATGTTTCCTCATCTGCTTGAATTCTCTCCAGAGCTAACTGAAGCATTGCTCCAGTTTCCTGAAGACACAACAGCGATTCTAGAAACCGCGCTTGAAGAGTCAAATCTTGGAAAGAGTCCAAGAATAAGATACTATGATCTCCCAAAGACCTCATTCACTAGAATAAGGGAAATAAGGGCAAAGCATCTAGATAGGTTTCTTACGGTAGAAGGAATTGTCAGGCAGGCATCTGATGTAAGGCCTCAAGTAGTAAATGCAAAATTTGAATGCCCAAATTGCGGAGCGATTCTTTCAGTTCTTCAGATAGACAAAAAATTCAGAGAACCCTCGCGCTGTTCATGCCAATGGAAGGGAACATTTAAGCTTCTTTCCAAGGAAATGGTTGACGTTCAACGTCTAATGATAGAGGAGTCTCCAGATTCTCTTGAAGGAGGAGAACAGCCAAGAAGAATATCTGTGTTTCTAAAGGAGGATCTCGTTGATCCAAAGATGGAAGAAAGAACAACTCCTGGAAGCAAGATCAAGATACACGGAGTGCTAAAAGAGGTTCCAGTTCCATTACAAACAGGAGCTATTTCGACGCGATTCGACATCGCTATAGAGGCAAACAACATAATTCCCTTGGAAGAATCTTTTGAAGATCTTAATATTTCTGAAGATGAAATAAAAGACATTCTTGAATTGGCTGCAGATCCTAGCGTGCACAAAAGGCTGGCAAGAAGCATTGCCCCAACTGTGTACGGATTCGAGAATATAAAAGAGGCTATCCTTCTTGAATTATTGGGAGGGGTAAGAAAAACCAAGTCAGATGGAGGAAGTACAAGGGGAGATATTCATATTCTTTTAGTAGGAGATCCTGGAGTCGCAAAATCAGTCATGCTTAAATTTACATCCACAATAGCCCCAAAAGGAAGGTATGTTTCTGGAAAAGCAGCAACTTCTGCAGGTCTTACAGCAGCAGTGGTTAAGGATGAATTCTTAAGAGGCTGGTCTCTTGAAGCAGGAGCCATGGTTTTGGCAAACAAAGGAATGGTTTGTATTGATGAGATAGAAAAAATGACTGAGCAAGATAGGAGTGCCATGCATGAAGCATTGGAACAGCAAACCGTTAGCATTTCAAAAGCCAATATCCACGCAACTCTAAGAGCAGAAACAACAGTCCTTGCAGCTGGAAACCCTAAATTAGGAAGATTCGATCCATATACTCCAATTCCCCAGCAGATAGATATATCTCCTGCCTTGCTCAGCAGATTTGACATTATATTTGTAATAAGGGACTTGCCAAATAAAGCACAAGATGAGGCAATTGCAACTCACGTCCTACAAGAGCATAAGCAGCCTGGCGAGCAAGAAGCAGTTGTTGATCCAAAGCTATTAAGAAAATACATTGCATACGCAAAACAAAAAATAAAGCCAAAACTCACAGATGAGGCAGTGGAAGAAATAAAAGAGTTCTATGTAAAGCTAAGAAACCAGTCAGTGAATTCAGATGCAGCCATAAAGCCTATTCCTATTACAGCGCGTCAGCTGGAAGGAATAATCAGACTATCAGAGGCACATGCAAAAATAAGGCTAAGTCATGAGGTAAAAAGAGAGGACGCAAAAAAAGCAATCGAGCTTCTAAAAATTTCCCTGAGGCAAGTAGGATATGATGAAGAGACAAAGAGCTATGATATTGATAAGATGACTACTGGAATAACTTCCTCAAAGAGAGGTAAGATCCTCCTTGTGCGGGAGACAATAGCAAGACTGGAATCAAAGCTTGGAAAGCTCATCCCTGAAGAAGAGCTCCTCAAAGCATTTGAAAACAATATCTCGCAAACAGAGCTGGAAGAGGTAATGACTCTGCTTAAAAAAGATGGATACATATTCCAACCGCGCCAGGGATTTATCCAGCGGATGTAGAAGACAAAAGCTTATAAGGTATTATTAACATGCGTAAAAATGGCAGAACAAAGTTATAAGAGAAACATAGCCTACAAATTAAGAATTGGTTCGATTGCTTCAGGAAAGCCAGTAATGGAAGGAGAGAGGCTAAAATTCCTAGAGCAAGGTGAAAAGCAGGTTGTGCGTGTAAACGTCATAGCAAACATAATAGATAAATATATTCAAGATGGAGAAAAGAAATTTGGTTCTATAACCCTCGATGATGCTTCTGGCCAGATAAAGGTAAAGGTTTTTGGAGAGGAGATAGAAAAATTCAAGGAACTAAACCAGGGAGACACACTATTAATTGTCGGCCTTCTGCGAGGATGGAATAACGAAATCTACATTACTCCGGAGATAATAAAGAAAAAAGAGCCATCCTATCTTCTTGTAAGAAAATTAGAGCTTGATGCAGACCAGCCTAAATTCCTTGACAAGACGACTCTTCTTGCCGTAAAGGATAAGATAATAGGCATGGTTAAGGAAGCCGAAAAAGATGGAGGAATTCAGATAGATAAGATTATTCTAGACCTTAAGGAGCCTCCGGAAGTTATCAACCAAGAAATAAAAAAGCTTCTTGAAGATGGAGTTGCCTACGAGCCTCGCCCAGGTAAACTGAGATATCTCGGATGACCCCAAAACTATTTGTAGCAGTAAAGGCACTTCTATTTCATCAGGAAAAATTACTTCTTATAAGAGAATCTCCAAGATATAAGGAAGGCTCGCAGATAGGTAAATTTGACGTTATTGGAGGAAGAGTTGAGCCTGGTCAGCCGTTTAATGAAAGCCTTCTGAGAGAAATAAAAGAAGAAACAGGATTGGATGCAGAACTAGGAGTTCCCTTTTTCGTCAATGAGGTAAGACCAGTTGTAAAAGGAGAGCCATGGCAAATAATAAGAATTTTCTTCTTATGCAAATCAAATTCTTTTGATGTAAAATTAAGCGAAGATCACGATGCATATGAATGGATAGATCCAAAAAATTACAAAAATCATAATATCATAGAAAACCTTCATCCTGTTTTTGAAGAATACTTAAAAAATGAAAGCACGAACATATAATCCTCGCATATCATACTATCATGAATTATGGGCTGCAAATGCTCTTGGAATGCGAGTTAACGACCAAGATGGCGCTGATCTCATTGACAGAAGGAAGATCATTGAAGTCAAGTTCACTCTGGATAATCCGAGTTACACACGCTCCTGGACCGTGTTTGAACACCAACTTTCATATAATCAAGAAAAGGCAGGCTATTGGGGACTTGGAGTATACCAGCTTGATCGTTCAATAAAAAAGATAAAAGAAGATGAAAATCTGGAAGATAGCGTTGGTGAAAGAGAGATATACCTTGTAGAATGGGACTGGATGAATCAATTTCCCCCGCATTCTGTATCAGGAAAGACAAAAAGTTCAGCCTGGGAATATATCTTGAGATATCCAAAAGCAAAGCTATTGCCTCCTACTACTCATACCTATAAAGTTAACAAAGGAAAAGTGTATATTACTGAAGGTGTCGATGCAAGGGCAATAAAAGTTTTAGGTAGCCTCATATCTCACCAAAGAAAGAAAAGATCTCGTGTCTTATGCGACGTGCCTTTCTGATTATTTTCTTTTAGAAGTTCTAACTCTGTTGATTCTTAGTGCAATCCAAATAAGGATTACAAGTGAAACAAGCAAAAGCAAGAATCTCCATATATCACTTAGATTTGCCCAATTTCTCACAGACCCATAAAATATTGCCCCTATTCCAGATGCCATTAGGGCACTTCCAACAGGTTCAACTGACAATATAGCAAACCCCACAATCAATGTAATGATTCCTGTAATAAGTGCAATGATAAATATTACCTTAGAATAGGATTTTTGCGCGTCGTTAAAGTCCTTCATGCAGTAATTACATTGGGCACTTACAGGACATCCCTGGTCATTGTAAGTGTATGCTGGTTGTCCCTGATTAGCATAGCATGCCTGTTCCTGTTGTTGCAGTTGGGGTGAGTAGCTACAATTGGTAGGAGTTACTCCGTAGGGTATTTTAGGATATGTAAATTCATTACCTGTACAATACGCCTCGTATTTAGGAGATGGATAAAATGCTTCTATTCCATATCCAAGCATTAGCATATAAACAATAAAAATCCCTATTCCCAAGACGATGTTCTTCACATTCATTCCTTTTAAAAGATGAACATCTTTATAAAGCTTAGTTTACCATCTTCCTTATGGAAAACTATGAGCATCTTCTTGAACAAGCATATAAGAATGTTAAAGTAGTTGAGCAAAGTTCGGAAAGATTTGAAGTACCCAAGGTCATTGGATCGGTGGAAGGGAAAAACACGATTATAAGCAATATAGGTGAAATTGCCGGTTACCTAAGAAGGCCTGTAGAACACCTGGCAAAATTCCTTCAAAAGGAGCTAGCTGCATCGGGCAAAATAGAAAAAGACAGGCTTATGCTTAATACAAAACTTAACTCGGCAAAAGTCAATGAGAAGATACAGTCATATTCAAAAGAGTTTGTAATATGTAACGAATGCGGAAAGCCGGACACAGAGATAGTTGCAGAAAAAGGCCTAAAATTTAAGCACTGCCTTGCATGTGGTGCAAAGTCTCCTATAAAAAGCAAGATTTAACAATTAGATTTATAACTTAAAAAATAATATACTATTCATGTACATAAAAATTCATCGTTCATATAGAAATGTAGTGGCCCTCGCGGATAAGGAAATTATTGGAAAGAAGTTTGAGGAGGGAAAGCGCCAACTGGATGTTCGCGAAAACTTCTACAAGGATAAGGAAGTTACGCACGAAGAGGCGGTAAAGATACTCCAACTGCAGTCGGTCGAAGATGCAACCTTTAACATTGTTGGGAAAAAGTCTATTGCTGCAGCCATAGAGGCTGGAATAGCAAGCCAAGAGAGTATCAGCGTGATAAAAGGCATTCCATTTACCCTCATTCTTGTGTAAAGCGACAGTTTAAAAAACAATCTTTTCCTAGTATAATATGGAAACTCTTCTAGTAGAAAGGACCGGAGAAATAAGGAGAACAAAGGAAGAGCTTGAAGAAAAGCTCAAGGTAAAGATAACTATAGTGGGAAGAAAAGTGACTATAGAGGGAGATCCACTGGAAGAATACGAGGCCTCTGCAGTTCTTGATGCTATAAGTTTTGGATTCTCAGCAAAAAAAGCACTGATGCTAAAATCAGAAGATATGATATTCAGGAAAATACCCATAAGAAACTTCACCAGAAGAAAAGACCTGCGTGATGTAAAATCAAGGCTTATAGGAACAGAAGGTAAGACCAAAAAGACTGTTGAAACAATCGCTGAGTGCGATATAGTAATTCAAAAAAATTCAGTAGGAGTTATTGGATCTACAGAATCGGTCGACGCAGCAGAAACCGCAATAACAAACATCATCAAGGGGTCAAAACAGGCCAACGCGTACAGATATCTTGAGAGAATGAATCAATCGAGAAAAGTACATCCCGAAGGACTAGGATTAAAAGAGAAAAAAAGAAATGAAAACACTTAAGAGAATTATCTTCTTTTCTTCTTGGTTGTCTTCCGAGAACTTTTCTTTTTTGTAACGCTTCTCTTTTTTGGCATCAGTGTAACACCTCTTATGAATTTTAGAAGTCAATTTTCTTTATAAATGTATGGCAAAAATTACATTTTTTACGAAAAATTAAAAATTCATGAAAAATTTTATCGTCGAGAGAGAAATTCAATCAAAAAAATAAAAAATAAAATTGAAATTCCATGTAAATTACAAATGTTTAAATAACATGTATTTTTCTCATTCCTATGTCCCTATAGCTCAGCCGGTAGAGCACATGACTGTTAGAAATAGCTAAAAGGCGAAAATACAGCAATCATGGGGTCGGAGGTTCGAGTCCTCCTGGGGACGTTTCTCAAAGGATTTAAAAATAAACAGTTTATCTCCAATCTATGGCTAAAGTATGCGTATTCTGTTCATCAATGGATAGAATAGATCCTATCTATGAAGTAACTGCAGAAGAAATAGGAAGATTGATTGGAGAAAGAAATCATATTCTTATATATGGCGGGTCGAACAAAGGATGCATGGGAAAGGTTGCCAGATCAGCTCAAAAATATTCAAGCAGCGTTACAGGAATAATTCCAGAGTTTTGGAAAGATCTTACAGGTTTAGAAAACTCTATCATTGTTACCAATGACTTGCGAGACAGAAAAGGCCTTATGACTGAAATGTCCGATGGATTCATTGCGCTTGCTGGAGGTCTTGGTACACTTGATGAGATCGCGGATGTTCTCGTCTCAAAGTGCATAGATACCCACAAAAAACCATTTGCCATAGTCAATACAAATAATTTTTACGAGCATTTACTTAAACACCTAGACCGAATATATGAAGAAGGGCTTGTACATCGTAATGGCTCACCCATCTACAAAGTGGTGTCAACCCCCCAAGAAGCTCTATCCTATATCGAAGAGCATATAGCAAAACCCTTAAAACCTATAACTATCATATAATACCATGTCAAAAAAAATAGATGAATTAAAAAAGAAGCTGCTCAATGTTAAGGAATCAGGGGCAGCTGTCATAGACCCTCCC
>JAIFVW010000038.1 GCA_019662115.1 Candidatus Pacearchaeota archaeon | reverse complement strand
TGGCCAAATTTGTAGTTCTTTAGGTTTATGACAATCATGAGAAAATAATCTCCTTTATTTTTTTAGTCATCTCCAAAGGATTTTTGTGCTGCCAGACATTTCTGCCTACCGCGACTCCAAAAGCATTGGCTTCCATAGTTTCTTTTACTTCCTTGAGAAAAACTCTTTCATCCACTTTTGATCCTCCTGAAATAACTATCTTCGTTTTCCCTGCTGATTTTACCGCCCATGCTAAGTCTTTCTCATTTCGATTATATTTTAATTTTACTACATCGGCTCCAATCTCTAGGCCTATCCTAGCTGCATACACCATAAGTTCCCCCTCTGGCTTACCCTCCGTTGCTTTTCCTCTAGGATAAATCCATGCAACAACTGGGATACCCTTGGCATGAGCCTCCCTTTCAATCTTTTCGAATTCCTGAAGCATGGTTGATTCTTGCTCACTACCAATATAAATAGTATAACCTACAGCTGAAGCTCCTAATTGAATAGCTTCCTTTACTGTACAGAGTTGTCTTGAGATTGGATCTCCCTTGTAAAGGCTAGTCTTGCCATTGAGCTTTACAATAAGAGGGATTTTGCTTTTTTTAATAGAAGAAGAGTATTTTTCTGCGATTCCTTTCTGGAAAATCATGGCTGTATATTTTCCTTTTTGCGCAAGGGAGATAATTGACTCAGGGTCAACATTTTCATCATTGAATTCTATCGGGCCATGCTCCATGCCTTGATCATAGGCGAGGTATAAGGCCTTCCCTTTTGTTGTAATCTTGTCCAGGCGCACCTTCATAGGGCCTAAAGCGACTGTTTCTATATAAATCTAGCCATTTCTACGGGTTTGAGACTCTATTTCGTGTATTAACTCTTGTAGATTATGAGTGTAAAAATCAACCTGGCTTGAGAGCTGAACTCTTACCTCATTAAGCCTTGTTATCTGTGACTCTATAACTTTTTTAGTCTCTTCCGGAGTCTTTCTTACGATGACTCCTGCCCCAACCTCTACGAACAGCTTCTTTTCTGCAAGTGATGATTTTACATAAACTCCTTTTCCAAGAGAGGCAAGCATTTCTTTATCTGAAGAATCTGCCAGAGAACTAATATGCTCGAGAAACTCTGTAAGCTGAGCAATCTGCTGCCTTACCATCTCCAGGTTCTGCTCGCTCTCCTTGGCATGCTGCTCTAAGAAAGATGCTTTAAGTATAAGTTCTTGGTCCATAAATAAAAGATTAGATGGAGGCTTTTAAAGTTATCTTCCAGACATAAAGAGTTTCCATGAATATCTTTTTTTCTGCAACTATTTCCTTTTTGAAAGATAACTTTTTCATTACTTGTTCTATTCTTTTTTGAGGAGTGAGAGATGAAAGGACCATCAGGATAATTCCATTCTTATTTAGATGGGATTTTGCCTGATTTAGGAATTTTACAATAACTTCATCACCTTCCTTTCCTCCGGAGGTTATCTTGGAACTTTCCTTGTCTTCGCGTTTATCTCTAGGAAGATATGGAGGATTGAATATTATAAGATCAAACTTGTCCTTGATTTTAGAAAAGAGATTGGAATGAATTGCATTGATTCCTTTTTTCTTAAGATAGGATAGAGTATCTTTATCTATATCGGCTGCAATAACTGACTTTGCCCATGACTCTTTTGCTGAAGCTGCCTGTATTCCTGAGCCGGAGCCCATATCCAGAACTTTCTTTCCTTTTGCATATTTTCTTACCTCTTTCTCAAGGAGCCAGGAATCTTCACTTGGTTCGTAAATCATTTTTAACGACAAAGCGAGTAAGGACTAAGATAAAATATGGGAATACAATAAGCCAATGTATTATTTCTGCAGCAAGAGTTGATTTTGCAGCTATTGCCTCATTAAGTATTGCATAAATTATAAAAAATATAATGAGCAGAGAAAGGACAGAAAGATAATTTCTTTTTACAAAAGACATGCTCTGCCTGAATGCTCCCTTTAGTGAAGTGTCTTTTATGACAAGATAAAAGCTTGAAAACGTAAAGAAGATCAGCACTCCAAGAAGGCTTACGGCTATGAGCAGGAACAGAACTCCTATTGAGTATTCATGCAAGAGAGGAATTGCAAGCACTGCAACGGCATTAGATATTGCATATAAAATCCTGCCTAAAAGAAGAACAAAAAGTATTACTATGAAGTTTTTTGAAGTGTAGGAGAAATATGACAGCTTCCTTTTTCTTCTTTCTACGATATCCCGGGAAATTCCTATCATCAGAGAAAGGAAAAATGAACCTATGTAAAGAACTATTAATGCAAACCCTACAATCCAGAATATTACATTTGAAGAATTTCCTTGTGCAAGAATAATCTTTGTGGAAACAAATGATAGAAAGCTAAATGCTGCAAAAAGCAGCAAAGATAGAACGACAATAATAGGACTCTTTACCAAATCCTGCAAAGAGGAATACAAAACATGAAAGAACTTTTTAATCATTGAAGAGATGTGAGATACTGGGTAATCTTATCTCCCCAGACTAATACAGATACTATTGCCCCAACAAGAATGATTAGCAGAATAAGAAGCACTATGATTACTCCAGTATTTTTTTTGGGAGCCTGCTGTCTTAAAGGCATGCGAACTGGAAGTTGTGGAGTCTGAGAGGGTGCCTGAGGGGTCTGAGGCATCTGCTGAGATATTGAAGATGGAGTAGAAGAAGGGGATATAATTGAAGACACGCCGTCGCTAAACTCCTTTGCTGCCTCTCTTACTTCTACTGCACTATAGCCTGCATTTATGAAGCTGTTGATTGCGTCATCAAGTGAAGATCCTCTTTCTAGAGCGTTTCTAATTCCTGCAACTATTTCATCCCTCATATTATTATAGACTTTCCATTGTGCATGAGATGCACTGTCTTGTTTGATATATATCCAAGCTCTTCCGCAAGATGAAGTCCCGCTGTCAGTTTCTTAAGATCTCCATGAGAGGGTATTACATGCTCTGGCTTTGTTAAGTTTATTAGATCCCTTAAATCCTCTCGCCCTCCATGTCCTGAAACGTGCACGTTGTCAAATATCCTTACCTGATGTTTTTTGAGCCTTTTTTCAAGCTGGTCTTTATTCACCTCATTTATGGGAGTAGGAATAGTTTTTGAGGAAAAGATAATCTGATCATCCTTGTCTAAGCGCAATGGAAGTTGGTTCCTGGAAATCCTATCGAGAATCGAGCCTGGTTCTCCCTGATGGCCTGTACATACTACAAGATATTTCTTTTTTTCCTTATTTACCTTAACAAGCGCCTTTTCAAGCTGCTTTCTGTATGTAAATAGTCTGACATCACGAATGAATGGAGCCTGCCCTACTCTTTTTGCAGCTGTAACATATTTATTCAGGCTTCTTCCAAGGAAGATTACCTCTCTGTTTAGCCTCCTTCCGAATTCTGTAATTGTTTTTAATCGTGCGATATGAGAGGAAAATGTAGTGATTATCATTCCTGAATTATGATTATCTGTTGTAAAGAAAACATCCTCTAGCAAACCTTTTGCAATTTTTTCGGACGGAGTTT
>JAIFVW010000037.1 GCA_019662115.1 Candidatus Pacearchaeota archaeon | reverse complement strand
AGGACGGGGACAGCATGCAGGTGTAGTTAATATTCCAAGACCAGGAAGTTTCTTTGGTAAACAAATGCGTGAAATATTTGTTGCCAAACCTGATTGGGTATTAGTAGGTACTGATTCAGATGCATGTCAAATTCGTATGTTATGCGGAAGAATGAATGATCCTGTATACACTAACAACGTTCTAAATGGTAAGAAAGAAGATGGAACAGACATTCATTCAGTCAACATGCGAGCTGCTGGACTTCCAGACAGAGATGTTGCTAAAACTTTCTTCTATGGGTTTCTTTTCGGAAGCGGAGATGCTAAAACTGGAAAGATTATCAAAGGTACAGCAGCGCGTGGCAAAGAACTTAAAGAAAACTTCCTTAAGGGATTGCCAGCCTTACAAAATCTCCTTGATAACCTAAGCAAACAATGGAAGGCCTCTGCTAAACAGAAATACAATCCTGAATATAGAAGAATGGAATATTATAATGGCTATATCACAGGCCTTGATGGAAGACCTATTCAGGTACCTTCTGAGCATATGCTATTAGTATATCTTCTTCAATCAGATGAAGCTATCTTAATGAGTAGAGCGTATAATACTATGTATAAAGAGCTTGGTAAGAAGTATAAATATAAAGAAGATTTTGGTATTGTAAGTTTTATGCACGATGAAGTGCAAGTAGAGTGCAGAAAAGACATTGCAGAAGATGTCGGAAAGATTTGTTCAGCAGCTATTGTAGAAGCTGGAGAGTTCTACAAAATACCTTGTCCTCATAAAGGGGATTATAACATTGGGCTTAATTGGGCCCAGACTCACTAAAGGAAATATGGAAGAAGACAATGTAATTGATTGGTCTAGCTATGGGAAAGGAGATTTCCCTAAGATGGTAGCTATTCCTCTTCACTGCATCAAAATCAAAAAGCTATTTAAGACTATTGAATTTGTAGATGTAGTGGATTATCAAATTAGTCCATCATTAGTAGCAATTTCTATGCAGGATAAGACAGTTCATTTTTATCCAACTAAAGACATTACCTATATTAAATCTTATTTTAAGGAAAACATCTAATGGCACTCGTAGCACCTAAGGGAAACGCAGCTAATCAATTTCCTCCTCAAAAGAACATTGCTCCTGGTACATATCCAGCTCGCCTTGTTCAGATGATTGATTATGGTCTTCAGCCTCAAAAACCGTATATGGGCAAGGACAAGCCTCCTGCTCAAGAGATTGGTCTCACTTATGAACTTGTAGATGAGTTTATGAAGGATGAGAAGGGGAATGACATTGAGGATAAGCCTCGTTGGATTTCAGAAACTCTTCCATTCTTTGGTTTGTTTGCAGATAAGGCTAAGAGTACACAACGTTATAAGGCATTTGATCCTGATGAAAAGTGGGGAGGTGATTTCTCTCAAGCACTTGATCGTCCTATTAATGTAACTGTGGTTAATAATGCATCCGGTGAAAAGGTGTATGATAATGTAGCAACTATTAGTGCTATGCGTCCACGAGATGCTGATGCATGCCCTAAACTTGTTAACACTCCTAAGTTGTTTGACTTGGATAAGCCAGATTTGGGTGTATTCAATAGCTTCCCAGAATGGATTAAGAAGAAGATTCAAGGGAATTTGAATTTCAATGGAAGCCCTCTTCAGAAGCTTTTGGGTGAACAACCAAAGCCAGTTGAAGAGAAGCCTAAGGAAGAAATTAAGGCTGAAATTAATTCAAATCCTTATTGATGCGACAGCCTCTGATTGATAGCGATGTACTGATTTACGAGTGCGGCTTTGGTTGTGAGGCACATTGGGAGGGAGAAGGATATCCACCTTTTGATTATGTCATGGATATGCTAGACAATAAAATTGCTAACATCTGTGCTGTAGTTGATGCCACTCTCTCTCCCATTCTATTCCTCACTGGCAAAGGGAATTTTAGGTATGACATTGCTAAGAAAACTCCTTACAAGGAACGTCCTAGTAATAAACCTTTTCATTATGCCAATTTAAAAGCTTACATTAAGGCTAAATATGAATATAGAGAATCAGTCGGCATGGAAGCGGATGATCTCATGGCTATCGAACAAACTTCAAGGCCAGGAGAAACAATCATCTGTACCAGAGACAAGGACCTTAGAGCTGTACCGGGATGGCATTATGGTTGGGAAGTGGGAAATCAACCAAGCTTTGGACCAGAACTTGTTAGTGAATTTGGTTCAATCAGGATTTCAAACGATCGTAAATCAATCAAGGGTGTTGGTTTTATGTTCTTCTGTTCCCAATTACTTACGGGCGATAAGGTTGATACAATACCAGGCCTTGATGGAACAGGGCCTGTTAAAGCCTTTAAAATATTAGAAGGTAGTGTAGATGCCAAGGATGCGCTAAAGCGCGTCTATGGGGCTTATAGGGCCCTCTATGGGCCTTTTAATGCGTATAGGGAGATGTTGGAGCAAGGGAGACTATTATGGATGACAAGGAAGTTAAAACCTGATGGTACGCCGTACCTCTGGGGTCAAAAAGAAAGAGACTGAGTGGACAGAAGGTAGATGGAAAGCTTTTGTGGTAAGTGTTTTACGTTCTGGTACACAAAAATATCCTGAAAAGTATGAAACTTTGAATGCAGCTAAGACCATTAAGAAGGTCAATGTGAAAACTGGACGCATTGCTCAGCATTATCAATGTGCTGTATGTCTTTTAGACTTCCCTCAAACTAATGTACAAGTAGATCATATTATTCCAATTGTAGGTCCTGAAGGATTTACATCTTGGGATAGTTATATCCCAGCCTTGTATTGTAAGAGGGATAACCTCCAGGTCTTATGCAAGGAAGATCATGCAAGAAAAACTAAACGAGAAAGAGAAGAAAGTCGTTCACAAAAGAAAACGATTAAATGATGCGGCTAAATATGGATATTCAGATGAGGAGTGGGAATCTTTTCATAAATGCAAACGATCTCAAATACGCCACCCAGAGGCTTATAAAGAATCATATAAGAAATGGGCAAATAAGCAATCAACTGAATATCATCATGCCCGAGGCCGCAAATCACAGCTAAAATTAAACTATGGAATTACTCCAGAAATTTATAATGAGATGTTGAGTAATCAAGAAAACTCTTGTGCAATCTGTAAAACTAACACTCCAACAGGAAGATGGAAAGTCTTTGCAGTAGATCATTGTCATTTGACAAATAAAATTAGAGGTTTACTGTGTAATGAATGCAACAGAGGTATGGGTTTATTAAAAGATAACGCCGGCCTTTTAAGAGCAGCGGCTGACTATTTAGATTTTCATAATAAAGGAAGAAATGACCAACTATAAGGGATTCGAGCTTTTTTCAGATATTGAAGATACAGCACTTCGCAATCGTAATCGGGCAGTGGTTCTTACCAACCTAGCTGTTGATAACACTAAAAACCGTCTCATTTCCCCCAAGGGGGCAGCTCTCATCCTTGGATACTTCCAACAAGTTCCTGAGGAAGATAGAAATGATGTTAGAGAACGATTTAAGAAAGACATGTATGACCGGGGGTATATCCTTGCAGCAAGCTAAACAGGAATATGCAGATAGTTTAGAAGAGCATGCAGGTGTTCGTGTAACATGGCCTATTCACTCCCTCCC
>JAIFVW010000036.1 GCA_019662115.1 Candidatus Pacearchaeota archaeon | reverse complement strand
TTCAAGGATTCCTCCTGCAAGACATAGATCTGGACAGCCTTTGAAAACAATAACTGAAAGAATCAAAGGAAAAGAGGGAAGAATAAGACATAACCTAGCAGGAAAGAGAGTAAACTATTCAGGAAGAACTGTTGTATCTCCTGACCCTTACATCAACATAAATGAAGTTGGAATACCTATTGAAATTGCAAGAATAATTACTGTAGCTGAGAGCGTAACAACTGCAAACATCGAAACTATGAAAGACCTAATCAGATCCGGAGAGAAATATCCTGGAGCAAATTATGTCATAAGAATTGATGGAAAGAGAAAAAGAATTACTGCTGACCTTCAGGAAGAGCTATGTGCTGAAATACTACCCGGATATAAGATTGAAAGACATCTAAGAGATGGAGACATTGTATTATTCAACAGACATCCTTCATTGCACAAGCAGAGCCTTATGGCACATTATGTTAGAGTTCTACCTGGAAGAACATTCAGATTGAATCCTGCAACTGCAGCTCCTTACAACGCTGACTTTGACGGTGATGAAATGAACATTCATAGCCCTCAGACAGAGGAAGCAAGAGCTGAGGCAAAGGTCTTGCTTGATGTAAACCAAAACATTATCTCATCCAAGAATAATATGAACCTTGTCGGAACTATTGCCGATGCTGTAACTGGAAACTATCTTCTAGGAAAAGATATGCTGTCAAAAGCTGAAGCTGAACAGCTTTTGTTCTCTGCTAATATTTTTGGAAACATAAAGAAGAAAGAGATTGAAGGTACTGAGGTATTCTCCCATGTTATTCCTAAAGGCTCAACAATAAAAATGCCAAAAGAAATAACAGGAAGTAATTCATTTGGAGCTGAAAATGGAGAGATGGTTAAAATCATTGACAAGGAATTTGGAAGAGATATAACTGTTGATGCAATAAACAAGGCCTTCCTTCTTGGAACAATCTTCCTTTCAAGAAAGGGATACACTCTCGCACTTCACGATCTTAACGTATCAGACAAAGTAAAGAAGCTTACTGCTGAAATTGTAACTGAGGCTGAAAAAAAGACTTCTGAGATAATAAAAGAGTATGAAGAGAGAACATTGGTTCTTCTTCCAGGTAAGAGTGCTGAGGAAACAAGAGAGATTAAAATTCTTCAGGTATTGAACGAGGTCAGAACCGAAATTGGAAAGGTTGTGAAGGCTAATTTCCCAGTTGATGGAAATGTGAACAAGATGATAACTCCTGGAGCTGCTGGATCTATGCTTAACATAACTCAAATTGCCTGCTGTGTCGGCCAGCAAGCACTTGGAAGCAAGAGAATTAGCTTCGGATACACCGACAGGACTCTTCCTTTCTTCCGAAGAGGAGATCTAACTCCTGAATCTAGAGGATTCATCAAGTCATCTTTCTTCAAAGGATTGAAGCCAACTGAATTCTTCTTTGGAGCAATCACAGGAAGAGACAGCCTTATGGACACTGCACTTAGAACTCCAAAATCTGGATATCTTTACAGAAGATTAGTAAGCGCATTGCAAGACCTTAAGGTAGAATATGACGGAACTGTAAGAGATGCTTCTGAAAGAATCGTACAATTTGCATTTGGAGATGACGGAAAAGATGTCTCCAAGTTACACTTGAGGGATGATAAAGTTTCTCCTGGAGAGGCTATCGGAGTAATTACAGCACAATCGTTTGGAGAGGCTTCGACACAAATGGTTCTTAACGTTTTCCACCATGCAGGAGTTGCAGAAATGCAGATTACACTTGGACTGCCAAGACTAATTGAAATTCTGGATGCAAGAAAACAGCCTTCAACACCTCAAATGGAAATAGGGCTTGACAAAGAATATAATAACGACAAGGATGCAAAGACAATTGCCGAGAAAGTAAGAGAGGTTACATTGAAAGAGATTGCCTCTGAAATAAAGATAGACTTTGCAAGCAAGAAGATAGAGATAACGCTTGATCAGAAGGCATTAAAGAGTGTTCATGCAGGATCACAGAAGATAATCGAGAGATTGAATGAAAAAGGATTCAGCGCAAAAGGAAATGACACAAAGATTACAATACTTGCCAGCGAGCTTGACTTCAAGGCAATATACAAGCTCAAGGAAAAGCTGAAGAGCACAATCATTTCAGGAATAAAGGGAATATCCCAGGTAGTTGTTGCTAACAGAGGAAAAGACTTTATCATCCTTACTGCTGGATCTAACTTGAAGGAGATACTGGAGGTAAAGGGAGTTGACAGGACAAAAGTAACTTCAAACGATATTCATGATGTGTCAAATGTTCTTGGAATCGAGGCTGCAAGGCAGACGATAATCAATGAAATACATCATGTTATAGATTCACAAGGACTTGACATCAATGACCGACACTTAAAGCTGGTTGCTGATGCTATGACTTCATCCGGAGTTGTAAAAGGAGTAACTAGAATGGGAATCATATCTGACAAGGCCAGTATCCTTGCAAGAGCAACATTCGAAACTCCTGACAAGCAATTTATCAATGCAACAATACAGGGAGCAAGAGATGAATTGAACTCAGTAATTGAAAACATCTTATTGAACCAGCCTATTCCAGTAGGAACAGGTCTTCCTGGACTTCTTGTCCATGTCACAGGGCCTCTTGCAACAAAAATAAAATCTTCTAAAGAAGAAAAAGATTAGGATAAATTTATAAACTCGATTGGAGACTGGACATTATACGATGGTGAAAAATATTCTTAGTCATTTAATACTATGTCAGTAATTGATATGCATATCATGAGGTACATTAATCTCTTAGATAGAGCTTCAAACGTCAAAACTAGAAAATGCTTTATTTATAATAATATAATTTATTTTGCAGTGCCTGAGCAGATGATGTCAAAGGCAATAGGGCCGGATGCTTCAAACATTCGGGCATTACAGGACAAGCTAGGAAAAAGAATAAGGATAGTAAAAGAGGCAGAAGGGTTGGGAGATGCAGCAAGGTTCCTTGAGGATGTTGTTGCTCCTGTCAAATTCAAATCGCTTGAGATAAAAGACGGGGAGATCATAATAACAGCTGGAAGCACTCAGAATAAAGCTGCGTTAATAGGAAGAAACAGGATAAGGTTTGACGAGATGAAGAAGCTTCTTCACGAAATGTTTGGAATGGGTCTTAGGATTCTCTAAATCCGTCGATACGATTAGGTAAACATTTAAAAAGCATAATAATTACGTTGATTCTATGGGTTTAATGAATGCAAGAAAATTAATGAAGAATAGGAAAAAGTTTAGATGGAGCCAGAGACAATACAAGGAAAGGACTCTAAGATTAAACGTTAAATCTGACCCTATTGGAAGATCATCCCAGGCAAAGGGAGTTGTAATTTCTAAGTTTGAAAAAGAAGCAAAGCAGCCAAACTCTGCAATGAGAAAGTGCTGCAAGGTTCAACTAATCAAGAATGGAATTCAAGTTGGAGCTTTCATCCCAGGAAACCTGGCACAGAGATTCATTGATGAACACGATGAAGTTATAATTGAAAGAATAGGTGGAGCCATGGGAAGCACCAAAGGAGATATTCCTGGAATTAGATATCAAGTTGTAAAAGTAAATGATCAGCCTTTGAGAAGACTTGTAAAAGGCAAGATCGAAAAGGGTAGAAGATAATG
>JAIFVW010000012.1 GCA_019662115.1 Candidatus Pacearchaeota archaeon | reverse complement strand
GGGGGAAAACAAGATAGAACGCTTTCTCATCCCTCAAACTATCGAGAGAGTTAAGGAATATCTTGATAAACTTGAAGGAATTTAAAAAAGATAATTTTATAAAGGGCAATATTTCTAATAGATTATCTACTTCTAATACTTTGGAAGTAGTGGAACCTACATGATATTTATTATCAAAGTAACAACGAACAAAGAAGACAGAGCAGTCGAAATGATTAGCGATAGAGCTGAGAAGAAAAACATAAATGTTTTTTCAGTAATTCGACCTCATGGCCTTAAAGGATATATTATTCTAGAAGCTGCTGACAGGGATTCTGCAGAAGAGGCGGCATTCAATTTGCCGTATGTAAAAGGGATCATTGGCAAGACTCTAACATATGAGGAAATCAAGAATATGCTTGAGCCTAAGGTCGAGGACTTCAAGATTGAAGTCGGAGATGTTGTTGAAATGATCGCGGAGCCATTCAAGAATGAAAAGGCAAAAGTCACAAGAGTTGACAAGGCAAAGGGAGAGGTTGTTGTTTCACTGCTTGGAGCGTCCGTTCCTATACCAGTTACAGTAAAGATGGATAACGTAAAGGTTATAAGGCGTGAAGATAGGGAGGAAGAAGATGAAAGTTAAATTAATAGTTGATGGAGGAGATATGAAGCCAGGTCCAGCAGTAGCTCAGCAGCTGGGACCTATGGGAATTAATCTAGGAAAAGTCATTGCAGATGTCAATACCGCAACCTCAGGATTCAAGGGCATGAAGGCACCTATAGAGATTGATGTAGATGCAAAGACAAAATCATACAAAATAAAGGTATTCTCTCCACCAGTTGCAGAACTTATTAAGAAAGAAATTAATGCAGAAAAAGGATCAGGAGAGGCTAAAGTTACCAAAGTAGGAAATATTGCTTTGGAAAGAATCATTTCTATCGCTCAGACAAAGATGTCGAATTTGCTTGCAAAGGACCTAAAATCAGCAGTCAAGCTTATTGTAGGCACTTGTGTTTCCCTTGGAGTCCTAGTTGACAGCAAGGAAGCAAAAGATGTTGAAAAGGATATTTCTTCTGGAAAATATGATCACGAAATAAAGCATGCTATTACCGAGCCTTCTCCAGAAAAGAAAGCAGAATTATCACGATTCTTTGCAATCAGAAAAGCTGAACAGGAGAAAGCTAAGAAAGCTCTTGAGGAAGCTAAAGCAGCTGAGGAAGCAGCAAAGGCAGCAGCCGCTGCAGCAACGCCAGGAGCAGCTCCAGCCACACCTGGAACACCAGCTCCTGCAGGAACTCCAGCAACAGCTCCAGCAGCTGAAAAGAAGGAAGCAGCTAAAGCTCCTGAAAAGAAACCAGCTAAGAAATAATTCTAATTGAGAAGATTTATTAATGGTCTAAAACCTTTTACACACATCACATGGGGATGTGGTGCAACCTGGCTAACATTCGAGGTTTGGGACTTCGCGATCCCGGTTCAAATCCGGGCATCCCCATCTATATTTTTATAAACTCCTAGAAAATTCTCTGGCAATGGAAACTCTTGCAAGTTTTTGGGAATACATGGATAAGTTAAGAGAACTTCAAAAAAACTCTCTTGAGGTAATGTGCCATCATCTTGGAGTCTCACCTGTTGTTCCGCCATATAATCTTGAAGCTTCAGATTGTGGAATCCATGCAGGAGGAATTAAAATTAACCCTCATAAAATGTTTATTAATATGAATCCTTTTTGGAATGAAGATAGTTATTATGATCCTCCCATTACTATTGAACAAAGAAAACTTGATATGGAGTATACCTGCCTTCATGAATCTGGACATATACTGCATTTTAATATTAATGAAAAGGAGCGATTGCTTTCGGTAGAATCTCACCGGAGAAGGATTAACAAACTTGATGAACTTCCTGATGAAGAGAACAGAAATTATCTATGTGAAATTATTGCGGATTTCTATCCCTATTTGTTCTATGAAGTTACAGAAGGACTTCAATTCTTATCTAATCTTGAAAGAAGAGATCAGTTGTGGAAATTTCCTAAAGGAAAAAGACTAAAGAGACACTATTGGAGTGCCGGAGAAAAGTTGATGTTTTCAATATACAAGAAGATTCCTTCTTTAGACAGGAAGATAAGTTTGTATAATGAACTCTTAAAAGTAGATCATAATGACGCTCCTAGCCTTCCTTACATAAACCTGTGGTTTAAGGCTCAAGAGGAAGCTGGGAAAAGGATGGAGGCTCGCGATAAGAAGAGGAATGAAAAGAATGGAACATTTTAAAAAGCCCCATTTATACCATAAATAATGGCAACAAAGACAAAGAAATCTCAGGCATTTGGAAAGTACGGAGCTGGATATGGAACTAGAGTTAAAAAGAACTATAATCTTATTGAAAAACAGCAAAGAGTGCGTCAGACATCACCATTCTACCCTAAAGGCAAGGTAAAGAGAATTGCTATGGGTATATGGAAAGACGTCAAGACTGGCAAGATATTTGCTGGTGACGCTTATTTCTTAAACTCTAAAAAATAGATAAAGTATAAATATAAGTTCTGCCGTTATATATGTATACCGTTTACTTCTTGAGTTTTCTTTAAGAAATGTAATCAGGCTTAAAAACTATATGAAAAAAACACTTCTTACTATGATTGCTTTAGGCTCTGCTCTTGCACTTCCCACTGCATCTTCAGCAGATATGAATTATAACAATTTTGACTCAGTTTTAGGTATTGTATTGAACGGAATTGCTTCACAATATGAGGACAAACTTCGGCTCACGAATGGACAATTTCAAAGTTCGTCAGTATGGTATGATATACCTCAGGCAGTAGATAAGGGGTTCACAACCACGTTTCAATTTCAGGCATCGGGTTCTGGCGATGGTCTAGCATTTGTTCTTCAGAATGAAAGTCTTTCAGCTCTTGGAGGAGAAGGCGCAGGGCTTGGATACAGCGGTATTTCTAACAGCTTAGCCATTGAATTTGATTTTTATCCGAATTTATTTGGAGAGCAAATTTGGACGGCTGATTATCCTAACGAAATTAGCCTGCAAACACGAGGTATACTGCCAAATCATCCCGCATCCAATTATTCGCTTGAACATACAGTCGCAAGACAGAAAATTAATAGTGGAGATATTAATACAGTAAAGATTGATTATATCCCAGGTAGTTTGCAAGTATTTATGAATGAAATGGACTACCCCATGCTAATGGCATCTGTTGATCTTTTAACCATTCTCGATCTTCCACAAAAGGAAGCAATAGTAGGATTTACTGGCGGGACTGGTGAATCCTCATCGACACAAGATATTCTCAATTGGTCTTTTAATTCTGTGCCAGAGCCAGCATTTACTTCTCTGCTAGCAGCTATCCCTCTAGTTCTAAGACGCAGAAGATAAGCAATAGATTTAAAAATCTACAATTTACCTATATAACATGGCACAATACAAATGTTTCAAATGCGAGAAACCAATAAGCAGCAAGGTTCTTGAAAAAAGATTCGTATGCCCTCACTGCGGATCAAAGATATTCTACAAGCCTAGAACACAGATTGTAAAGCTGAAGGCAGTATAATGGCAATAGAAAAGAAGATAGAGGAGCTTCAGCTCCTTGAGCAGAACCTGCAGGCTTTTTTAATGCAAAAGCAAAACTTCCAGGTGGAGCTTAACGAGATTCTTAATGCACAGGAAGAGCTAAAGCATTCTGATGATGAGGTCTATAAGATTCTTGGCGGAATAATGCTTAGGTCAAATAAGAAAAAACTTTCTAGCGAGCTTGAAGAGAGAAAAAGAGTACTAGATTTAAGGATTAATTCCATTGAAAAACAGGAAAAGCTCCTCGATGACAAGGCTCACGCGCTCCGAAGCGAAATAAGCAGCGCAGTTGAAAAAAAAGACAAGGAAAAGAAGTAATTCTCCATCTGGTCAGAAATATGTACCAGAAACACAGCAATATTTATATACCCACTCATGCAAAGATTACCATGGCATTTAACTTAAAGAAGTTATTCGGAAAAGAGGCCGGAGAGGAGTACGTTGAAATTGACTTGAACTCTTCGACACCTAAGGAAAGCAAAGTTGTTGTAAAGCCTTTTGTACTTCGACAGTTCGATGACATCAATGACATTCTTAATTCCCTAAGAGAGGGATATACAATTGCAGTTATTGATATTAAGACTCTAAAGACGAAGGATGTTATTGAATTGAAAAGAGCAATTGCAAAGATAAAGAAGACTGTTGATGCTCTTGAGGGTTCAATTGCAGGATTTGGAGATAACACAATTATTGCAACACCATCATTTGCCGAGATTCACAAAGCCCCTATAGCTAAGGGCAAAGAGAAGACTGACTTTATCCACGAGTAATTTTTAAAAATTTTCTAAATATATATTATCTGTTTTTAACTTGTAGAAATTGAAAATACTGTCTTTAGGGCAACAATTACTGCCGCAGGGACAAAAAGCATAAGCAAAGCACCAAGAGTCGAAGATATTATTTTTCCTATATCTATCCCTGCAATGGCTGCGCTCAATACAAGGCCTGAGATTCCAGCATAGCTTACTATTACTAATGAAACAGAGGCAACTAAGAATGTTTTAGATTCTCTTTCAGATACGAAATATCCTGCCACTATTCCAAGTATCGCAAGGATGCCAAGAAGAATCTGGTTTACAGAAGCGAAGAGGCCGGCAAAAAGTCCAACCCCAACGGAAAGAAGCACTCCAACGAGAAATGCCCATGCTCCTATTAGGTTTTCACGTGAACGTATCATTCTATCTCTTTTATATAAAGTCCTTATTGTTTAAATACCCTATGCTGAAAAAAATAGAAAAGTTTATAAAGTAGTGTAATTGACCAGTTACAACACAAAATGAAACGCACATTACTTTCATTATTTGCATTAACTATTCTTACAGTATTTACTCTTAGCATTGCAAGCGCTGCATTGTCGCTTGAGATTGTAGGCTCTTCAACGCTATCTAACACTCAAAACACCAGTCTTAAGCTAACCAATACAGGAATTGGTAATGTAACAGGCATAACTTTCGAGGTATCTGGAGTGCAGGTTTCACCAAGCACTATTGCATCCCTTCCTTCTAATAATTCTACATTCATTAATGTCACGAAATTCTTGACTGACACACGATTTGGCTCTCAGACTTCCACTATAAGAGCAAAAGGAACAGATAATTCAACCGTAATTGAGTCTAATGTTGCTAGCTTAACAGCAGAAAACACCTTCTGCAAGAACGGACCTCAGAGAGACAATCTTACTATTGATACTGTCAATATTAACAACAATGGAGAGGGAGATGACACTGAATGGAAGCCTCTTGATACAATTACAGTTGAAGTAAGGATAAGGAATCAGGGAGACAGCGATGTGTCAGATGTTGATGTCAAGCTTGGACTATTTGATTCAGAAGGAAGAAACAAAATCGGAGACCTTGATTTCACAAACACTGATGAGGAAACAATAAATCTTGGAAGAATCAACAATGGAGACAGAGAAACTGCTACATTCGAATTCAAAGTTCCTGCTGACGTAACCACAGGAGACTACAAGCTTGCAGTTAAAGCCTACAGCAACAAAGTAGGAGAATCAAACTTATGTGTTGACAGCTCTTCAGATCTTAGTAATGATATATTCGAATCTATTGATATAACTCCAGAGTCAGATGAAGGTAAATTCATTGCATTTGATAATGTTGTTGTTAACCCTGAGCAAGCAACCTGTGGGGATACAGTAGATGTAAACTTCGATGTAGCTAACGTTGGAGATCAGGATCAAGACCAGGTTCAGGTAACTATGGTTAACAGAGAGCTTGGAATAGACCTTTCAAGAGAAATAAGGAACAATCTTGACCAGGGAGACAGGCAAAGCCTTAGCTTCACCTTCTCTGTTCCGAGTGCAGCAACAGACAAGACATATAATCTAGAGCTTAGGTCAAATTATGATTACAGGAATGGAGTTTACAGACAGCATTCAGATGAAGGAACTCTAGTGCCTATAAAGGTATTTGGCTGTTCAGTATCAGGTGGAACAGGTTCAGGGTCAGGAAACTCAAATGTTGCTATTTCAGCATCGCTTGAATCAGATGCAAAAGCTGGAAGTCCAATGACTGTAAAGGTTAGTGTTACAAACAGGGGAACATCATCAGCTCAGCAAATAATTAATGTTAAGGGATATGAATCATGGGCTACTTTAGATTCTATATCTGACAGAGTTGTATCTCTTGCACCAGGAGAGTCAAAGGATATTACTCTTAAATTCAATGTTGATAAATCAGCTTCAGGCGACAAGACATTCACAGTTGATTCACAATCTGGAACATCAGTACAGTCAAAGGATGTTGTAGTTACAATTGCAGGATCTTCAGGATTCTCCCTTGGAACATTAGCAGGAAACCCATTAGTGTGGATAATCGGAATAATCAATGTTGTTCTTATAGTACTTATAATTGTAGTTGCTGTACGCCTTTCTCAGCGAAGTTAAATTATTAAACATACTTTTCCTTGTCCCGGAATGAAAACTAGGGAAATGTTTTATCTCTTTTCAAGATACCTTATACTTCTTATATTTGCTTTGTTTAACTTGTACATTATATACTTAGTATTTACGCCTTTGACTTTAATCCTGGTTTCAGGAGGTCTCAATGCATTCTATACAGCGACGCTTATCAAAGGGACGTCTACAATATTCGTGAGTGGGGATTACATAGAGCTTATCCCTGCATGTATTGCAGGTGCAGCATACTATCTTCTTCTTGTTCTTAATCTATCCACTCCAATGAAGGCAAAGACAAGAGCATACAGCCTTGCATTCCTTATTATCTCGTTTTTATTCCTAAATGTTATCAGGATAGTTGTATTTACCCACCTATCCCTTATTGGATACAAGTACTTTGATACTACCCACGAGCTATTTTGGTATTTTGGAAGCACAATCCTTCTATTGCTGCTTTGGTTTGCGAATGTCTTCCTCTTTAGGATAACTCAGATCCCGATATACTCTGACGTATTTAATATTATCAAAGATATTAGGAGTAAAAAATGATTTTAATAGACATCTTATTTCACGCTGATAAATACATCGATTCTATCTTTGCAGGATACGGTGCATATGTTGCGCTTATGATTTTGTTTGTAGTGATTTTTTGTGAGACTGGCCTAGTAATTGCTCCTTTCCTTCCGGGCGATTCTGTGATTTTTGTCATCGGAGCTGCTCTTTCATCAAGACCTGGCCTTGTATTGGTATCATTCTTAGCTCTTAGCTTAGCAGCAATTCTTGGGGATAGCGTCAACTATTGGATTGGAAATACGTTAGGAAGAAAGATTCTTTCTAAAATAAAGAAGGAATATCTTGATAAGACAAATTCATTTTATAGGAAGTACGGGGCTAAGACAATTGTAATGGCAAGATTTATGCCTATTATAAGGACCTTTGCGCCTTTTGTTGCAGGGATGGGAAGCATGGACTACAAGAAGTTTATCGTCTATAATATAATAGGAGGAGTTGCCTGGGTTGGCTTGTTTATATTCGGAGGATACTTCTTCGGAGCAATTCCAATAGTAAGGAATAATCTGTCAATTGTCATAATTTTAATACTAGTGCTCTCAATTATTCCAGCTATTATAGAGTTCCTTAGGAAGAGGTAGAGTTAGTTCTTGAATCTAGAATTGCCTGTATCTTGAACTTTTCCACTACAGGAAGAATATTACAATTAGCTATATTCATTGTATAGCATCCATTTCTTCCCACAATTGAATTATTGCCTGCCGCTTGTAGCATCAACACTGTACTTCCTAAGTATTCAGTGCATGAAATGTAAGTCTGATTTAGCTCTTGCGCCTGGGATTTGGTTGGCACTCCTGCCTTGACCTTAAACTCATTATCGGTAAGGAAAGAAGAGAGTTCAGCAATAGCCAGGGAGCTGTTGGAGCATTGCGAGAGATCTGATATGTTAATTCCTAAGTATACGTTTCTGTTCATGTTAAACAATACTCTTCCGCTTATAGGAACTTCATTTACCCTGGGATCTGTCCTGAGATAAAGATTGTATTTTGTCAATCTTCCAAGACTGTCAGTAAAATAATAATAGTAATGATAGAAAGGGACTCCGTATTTTGTCTCCTTAGTAAATGTAAGGCCTTTGTAGCTGAACTGTGTAAAGCTCCTGATAATCCAAGAGCTAAGGAAGAAAACTATCACTAGTACTACAAGAGTGCCTACCACCCAATAGATCCTTTTCCTTCCATTTGAGGATTTTTTAACAGTTGTTGCTTTTGACTGCTTCTTCATGATTATGAAAATATAAATGGCGTTTTAAACGTTTCTACTTGATGTCAAATACTTTGTATAAAAAAGCATCTACCGCGCGGAGATCTCCGTCGATAAATATGCATGAGTCCTGCTGATAAATCTTGTTGTCTTCAGACTGATTCCATATGATCAGATTTTCTGTGCAATCCTTTTCAGGAAGATCTTCCTTGCAGTTAAGATAGCATGCCTTTTGCACTCTGCTTGTGTATCTCCCTAATGTTGATGCAATCTCATTTGATATGGCCTCACTATCTGAGACAATGTATAATGGCTTTCCCGCATATTGGTTTATTGTAATGTAAGGGGCCTGAATATCCTTTGTTGAATTTGGAGAGCTTGAAAATAATAGGTCCTGTCCCTCAAAACTGGCGCTCCATTGACCATTTGGATTCTGCTCAGCTGGCGTTGATGTATTTGTTGCCGTATTAGATAAGAAAGCATATCCTGCAGTGCTTCCTACAAGTATGAGGAGTAGCAGTGCACTGATAAGCCTTGCCCTGCGCTTTTCCTTTTTCTCAACAATCTCCCTGGTTTCTATGCTTCTCATATTTTAGTGAGACATCTAGGATTTAAAAAGATATAGAAAGAAGAAAAAATAAAAAAATAAAAATTAACTACTGTTTTTATGCAGTTGTTGTTACCAAATCAGCGCTTGTTGCAGATGAACCTTTGTATTTCTTGCCTACTGTAGTATCTACAGTGTGCGTGTCAAGGTACTTAGCAGCATTGACTGTGTCAGCTGCGTTGTATCCTGCTACAAGTGTTGCAACAGCTCCGCCTGTTCGGCTGAAGGATTGAATCAGGAATGAACCTGATCCTGCGCCTGTCTTTGACTCGAAGTCTGCTCCGCAAAGAGAGCCTCCAAGTAGATCAGCAGCAACTTTGTTAACACAGCTTCCTCCAACAACAATCAGATTCTTTCCAGATACTGAAGATGCCTCAGAGTCAGTAACTAGTACTGAACCAAGTTCTCTTACAGATCCTCCTGTTGAAGTTATACTGCCTGCATCTACAGATGCATCTTTTGCACCCATATATATGCTAGCGTATACTTGTTCATCAGGATAACTGATAGTTGCAGATTTCTGGTCAGAGTCAGATGAATCAACTAGAGCTATTGTACCATATAAGTCTGCCTCTTTAGTCTTCTTGCTATCGCTTGCAAGACTAATGGCATCCCATACAGCGTCATTACCCCATGTTCTTGATACATCATTTACTCCAATACCGTCATCTCCGGATGCTCCTGGCTCAAGACTAATAACCATTCCTTGGAATACGGCGTTATCGTCTTTTTCTTCAATTATTTGAAGTGCAGGGTCAACAATGTTTCCTCCTTCTGGAGCTAACATATAGACAATGGTAGAGTTTACTCCATTGCTTGTAATGTTATAGCTGAATTTTCCAACCGTGGCGACTACTGAGCTGTTTCCAGCTGATGGCATTGAGGTGTTTAATGTACCGCTTGCACCGCTTGTAAGGGCCCATTGATTGTTCCCTGTAGCAGTGAAAACGACATCAGTATAACCATCCCCGTTAGGGAATCTCAAAGTGCTTAATGTTGTCCCATCTCCATCCCAGTTTGTAATTGAGATGTTCATAGGCTTGTAGAAAGCAAGCTTTGCTCCCTTCGATGTTTTTATCGTTGGGTATAATACCATGTCTCCGCTTCCTGAGCTGTCTGGATAATTCAATCTAACAAAGTTTGAATCATCTGAAGGTGTTCCGTTATAGATAAGGTTGTATGATTTTCCTCCAACAATAACGTTACCACTTCCGTCAGCAGTTAGCGTGGCGTCAATAGTGTCTCCGGTAAGGACATCAGTGAATGAAACTTTATCGTTACTGTAACCAGTTGTCTGGTTTGTAACTGTAGTAAGTCTCAATAGGTGACCAGATTCCTCGTTTCCAACAACGACGTAGTCGTTTCTTAAGATTCTAGCTCTTTCAGCAACGCTGATGTTATGTCCATCATTGTCGGCCTGTAGCTCGATCTTGTTGGTAAGGTTTCTTGCCCACTGTACTGTTTTTTCAGTTGTTCCTCCGTAAGGTGTAAAGGTAACAAGCATTTTATCATCTCCGCTAGGTAGAACTTTTATGTTCTCTCGAGCTGAACTGTTTTCTGCAATATTAAGACCGGCAAAGCTTAATTTGAAAGTCCCATATGTAGGGCTAACAAAGTCTTGTCCAGGTAATAATGCATCATGGTCAGAGTCGGCAGCATATGTACTTACTACTAATTTCGTAAGTGCATTTGTGCCTCCCACTAATGTAACTTTCGTTCCATCAATTACTTTTGAGTCTTCCCCAATAGCAACTGGACTGCCGTCAGTTAATGTAACTTTCTCAGCTCCAGCGATAATTGATGCGGACAACTTTAAGTTTGTCTCATCAGCATTGGTGACTGCAACTGTAATACCATTGATCTTCTTTGAGCTATTCTCATTAACCTCTTTCGTTTCCGAAACACCGTTAGCGTCTGTAACTTTTACAGTAGCTGCGGAGTCTGATGCAGAGACTAATTCGATAGTGTATTCCATTCCACTGATGGTCACCTTTTGTGTAGGTGCATCGCTAGTAAGACTTATCTTATTAGCAGTTTTCAACAAAACTAAATTTGTTGAATCTGTGGCGGAAGCCACTGTAAACTTCTGTCCGAATAAGGTCATATCAGCTCCCTTTGAATCGGCATGTGTGAAGTTTATTGCTTTACTGAAGGTAACAGATGTGTTGTAGATGTAATTAGCAGCGCTTGTAGACATTGTAAGTCCGAACTGCGGGTCATCTGTGCTTGTAGGTTGTTTTGCAAAGGTAATTGATGGGTTTGCACCTATATCCAAAGTTTGGGTGTAAGTTGCATCCACGTTACCAGAGAAACTTCCAGAAGCTAGGACCGTTGGCAATTCAGTCTTGGTTAATACTGTCTTAACAGTGTTCAGCGAATCGTTTACATAGAGTTTTGTTCCTGTAAACAATGGTGCTGCTTCTCCTGTTACTGAGCCACCGCTACTACTTGTTCCTCCTGTTGCTGTCTGTTTTGCAAGTTGTGTTGCCAAATATCCTTGGATCTCGGCAACTGCGACTAGGTCGGTTGATCCTGCAGGTAGGTTTGAACCATAAACTACAGCAACATTAGCAGCTCCACTCTGTACGAATGGTGCTGGGTAATTAGCTGCAGCGGCCAAAGCCACTGTAGAGCTCAACATCAACGTGCTCGTTAATACAGACGCAATTTTCTTGAAATTTATCACTTTTCTTAAAACCCCCTTTCAGCTTTTGTACGAATCAACAGCCCCTCAAGGCCCCTCATAGAGGAGGCCGCATGATAATCAGCAGCCCGTTGGATGTACTGGCATTGTGTGCCAGTTGTGTACTCTAAGCTTAGTAGAGTTACTACCATCAGTCATATATCATTTAAAAAGCTTTCCCTACATTTTCACTTCTCTTCAGGCGGTGCTTTCACCCGTAGTTGGTTCCTTTATAAAGCTTTCGGTGTTACTTAGCAGGGTAACCGTTTATTTTCAGTTCTGATGGGTGTTGCCAAAAAGCACTAAACCTCTATATATATGGTGTAAATACCAATATATAGGAGAAGAAAACATATAAATACTCTATATACGTTGCCTTTTTGAAACGCTAAATAATAACATCTAATATGGCAGCACGAACTAAAACAAGGGAAATCACAATTGTCGACGAGGGAGGAAGATTTACAACCTTCTTCAAGAGGTTTACCGGAGAGACAAGTGAGTATGATTTTGAAGGCATTTCATCATTGAGGAAATTGCTTAGTAATGAGAAGGCAAAAATACTTCACACTATAAAATCAAAGAGTCCAAGATCATTGTATCATCTTTCAAAGCTCCTTCAGAGAGATTTTAAGTCTGTAGTAGATGATGTAAAGTTACTTGAAAAATTTGGGTTTATTGATATGATTGCTGAAAAGACTGGAAAGAGGGACAGGCTTAGGCCAGTGGTAATTGTTGACTCTATTTATCTCCATATAAAGCTCTAGGAGCATATTCTAAACGAAGTTATTATTGGAGTTCCAGGATATTCTGACTCCTTAAAGTTAGATGAGCAGTTTCCCTTAGAGATTAAGATTACAATGCTGTCACTGCTGTTAGTATGGTATCGTGCTTTGTATACATATCCTTTAACAGGGCTTTCAGGGCTTGGGAACCAGCTGGAGTTGAGTATCCCTTTCAGGGTTTCATTGGCTGCACTGCAGGCAGACTGCCCTGAAATACAGAGGCTTCCAGATCTACATTTCTCTATTAGCTCTTTAATAGACAGATAGGCAGGCTCATAATTTATTGCGCATGAGCTTGTATACTGGAGAGTGCTTTCAAGGAATTGGTAAACGTCTTTGCTATTTGTTAGGGATTCAGGCTTATTCCTTATCATTAGAGCAAGAATGATAACTGCAAGTATTATTACGATTGCCACGATTATTACAAATCCTGTAACTTCTTCCTGTCCTCTCTTCATGGGTTCTCCACGGAAACGAATATCTTTCCAAGCTCGCATTTGACGTATCCTCCATGATCAGGAACATATCGGCATATATTTACAAAGGCACCCTGAGCAGTGCCTACAGTTCCATTGATCAATGTAAGAGTCGAGCATTCAGGATAATTTGCCTTTGTACATTCTTTCGCTGTTGAATACGGATAAACTTTCTGTATAGCAAGATAACTAACTTTCCACAATCCCTTATATTCATTATCGAATTTTTCCTTAAGCACCAACGCTTTGTCAAAATCAATGCAAGACGAGCAGTCTCCTTGCAGTTCAGGAGCCGAAGCAAAAGCTCGAGCTAGCTCTTTTGCCCTTTCCTGGCCTAGGCTCTCGGCCTCACCCTTTAGATTTCCTATCCTGACTGAAAAGTATACAAGCGCAACCATCCCAAAAAAAATCATGAGAGCAACTAATACAAATGCCATCTGCTGTATCTGCATCTGAGCCCTAGAATATTTTACATATGATTTCATTTTTACGGTCAAGATCCTGTGCAGCCGCGGAAACGCTGGATATATCTCGAGAATCTATAAGATCAGAAGCTTTTTGTGAATAAAATGAAAAGTCTCCCTCTAGGGAAGATGTGCATCCCTCAGAAGAAAGGTATGAGGCTTTCGAGATATAAAGAGAAGATAAATGAACTGCCCTTTTCATTAGCCTATTTACCTGACATTCATATATTGAAGGATCAGAGAATATCGCCCCATACATAAGAGCAGAACCAAATGCATCGTCATAATATACCGTCTTTTTTCCTTTCTTGACTGTTTTTGCCTGAATATCTACCATCACATCACATACTTCCTTGAAGCATACTTTAACACTTGCCTTCGGACATCCCTGGATGGATGAGCTTATATTGAATCCGAATAATTCTATTTCGCTTTCCATTGAGGTAGGAGGCTGAACAAAGCAGTAAGGAGTATTCTTCGGCCATATGATCATTATATCGGCTATTTTGAAAGGCATTTTCAGAGGCTGAGATAAAATATAAAATTGCTTTCCTTTACTAGAGTTAGGAGCAAAGACGTATTTATTTGAAAAGCCGATTGTATTTCCCCCGTTTATCTGAATCTGCTGGGACCCAAAATTTCCTTTTTGAGAGCATCCAAAAACTATGTCAGATTCGCTGGGAAGAGTCATCGGTGTGACCTGGCTTTCCTGCCCGGATGTCTCTGCAGGGCTTAATATAGTTTGAAGCTGTACGGCAAGCTCTGTATCCTGGCTGCGCTGTTCCGTACTGATGAGCCTAGAAGTTGAGTAAATTGCAAGAGAGATTACCGCAGCCCCGACAATGATGGCAAATATCCATCCGAAGCTGAATTCAAATCCCTTTTTTCTCATGATAGTGTTACCAAAGAATCAGAAATTCCCTTCGATATCTTAATGCTTGCTTTCCCTTGCTGTGAAGTAATGCAGAAAAACCTGTCTGATTTTATGTGATCAAGTCTGTAGGAAAACCCTCCTTCATTGCATGCAGATTCTCTCGGATAGAAAAAGAAGTTGCTTTTTGGGACAGAATACTGCTTGAAGGAGTCATACTCTTCCTTGTCATTCACATTAGCAGGAGGATTAGTTAAATCTCCGATGCAAACCTCTTTAACCCCCATTGGAACCGAAGATATGTATGTATCCTGGCTTATTTCCCCATTCCAAGCGCTTGTGATTCTGTCTTGTAAATCTTTATGGAACATCTTGCATGAGAGATTATTGCTTGTTTTTATGAAATAGTTTATTACATAGAAGGCTATAGCCACTGTAGCTATTATAATGATAATGGAAAATATCATACCAAAAGAAATCTGAAGTTGGCCTCTTTTCATCCTGCGAGAAAAGAAAATATCTAATTAAAGGTTTCGTTCTAAGCCTTTAAGGGTGCCTGAAACTCTTATGATTCGTATGTCTTTGTCAGAAAGCTCCAATGCAGCCCTCACCCCATCAACATACATAGGATCTACGGCAATCACTACCTTTCCCTTAATCTCAAGAAAAATAGGATGTGCCTTTGCCCATCCCAAAGTTCCCAGAGCCTCAAGCATTATTTTTTCAACCTCATCCTTGCTCGATGTGGATAAAATTAAGTATCTCTTCTTTCCGCGGGCGCTTGACTTGAGCTTTTTCATGCTATAATCGTCTTATTCATGATATCATTTACAACCTCTTTAAGTCTGTTGCTTTCTAATGCAAACCCAAGGCTTTCAGCATTTCCCACCTTAAAGTTATTTACACCTATAACATGTCCCGAAGTATCAATAAGTGGACCTCCGGAATTTCCAGGATTGAGTGATACATCTGTCTGTATATATTCGTCAAGCCCATTAGGACCTTTTCTATTCAAAGCAGAAATAATTCCTTCAGTGACGCTGAAAGAAAGGCCTAGAGGATTGCCTATAGCTATGACTTTATTTCCAACTTGAAGATCATTAGAATCAGCAACCTCAAGAGCCTGATAATCTCCTTTAATCTCAAGAACAGCAACATCTCTTAGTTTGTCGCTTCCGACAAGCACAGCTGGAATTTCCTTTTTGTCATGGGTAACAACATAAATGTTAGTTGCATCATCTATTACGTGTTCATTTGTAACTATAAGACTTGAAAAAACATCCGAGTGGACTATAAATCCTGTTCCAACTGCTTCATTAGTCATAACACTAACAACACTTTTTACCGAGATGTCAATCACCCCGGAAAAATCTTCCTGATTAGCCTTTATCAAATTTATCTCTTGCTCAATATTTGCCTGCTGTTTTGTTACCGCTTTTGATAGATCATTGAAGTTCCTTTGATTTTGCAGGTCATAATTTGCAAGAGATTTGCTGAAGGAGTCGGTTAAATTCTCTCTTGTTGTTCTTAAGTTAGTCTCCAGCTGGGAAATTTTAAGGGTAAGAGCTACAAAAGAGATTATCTGGAAAAACATTAGAATTACGACAAGACTATACAAAATATTTCGATGTGTCTGATGTCTTTGATCCATTTGTATTTCTATTAAAGTTTGTATTTATAGTTTGCTGACACTCTAAAAACCTATTTAAACCACTATGCAGTCTATTGTTTATGAAGATACATGCAATAGGTGGCTACAGTGAAGTGGGGAAAAACATGACTGCCTTAGAGATTGGAGACGATGTCATTTTATTTGATTCTGGTCTTTTTCTTCCTGCTATTGTAGCAGTTGAAGAAAGGGAAAAAATTCCAACTGAAAGAGGAATGAGGGACCTTGGAGCTCTACCAGATGACCTTTATTTGGAAAAAAAAGGATTAAGTGGAAAAGTGCGTGCATTGCTTGTGTCCCATGCACATCTAGATCACGTTGGAGGAGTCCCCTACAATTCATATCGCTATAATGCTGATGTTGTTGGAACTCCATTTACAATGGAAGTGCTAAAAGTGTTAATGGAAGACTCTAAACAGCGCATAAACAACAAGATTGTTTCGGTCCAGCCTAACGGCACATATGTGGCAAGAGGAAAAAAGAATTACAAGGTCGAGTTTGTTAATATGACTCACTCCACTATCCAGAGCGCTCTTATTGCAGTGCATACTCCGGAGGGAATTGTATTGTATGCTAACGATTACAAGCTCGACAACTCTCCGGTTTTTGGAGACAAGCCAAATTATAAACGTCTTAAGGAACTTGCCAACATCGGAGTAAAGGCATTGATAGTTGACTGTCTTTATGCTCCTGATGACAGGAAAACTCCGTCCGAAAAAATTGCAAAAGGTTTGCTAGAGGATGTTTTCTTTACAACAGATAATCATAATTCAGGAATGATAATCACAACATTCTCCTCTCATATCGCGCGATTAAAAACGATTACAGAATTCGGAAAGAGATTAAACAGAGAGGTAATATTTCTTGGAAGAAGCCTGAATAAAT
>JAIFVW010000011.1 GCA_019662115.1 Candidatus Pacearchaeota archaeon | reverse complement strand
TATGTTCCATCTCTTATGCTTGAGTTTGTGTAATTAAAGTTCCTGTTGTCAGGTGTAGTCATAGAATAGTTTGTTACGCCACCATTCAATGAGAATAGAACCGTTCCATTTTCATTCAAGCTTACGTTGAATACGAACGACGAGGTTGTATAGGTAATATTAGCAGGGACTGTAATGTTTACAATTGGAGAAATACCATCATAAGTAAGAGTGAAATTTGTTGCATTAAAGACGCCATTACTTGAGTTGTCATACGTCAAGTAGTTCCAGAAGTATACTCCATCTCTCGGCAATGTAACTGAAATATTAGTTGAATTTGTCGTGCCGTTGATGCTTCTTGTAGTTGTGTTTACTAAAGAAGTTGAGTTCCAGATATATAAAGTAGTATTTCTTAATTGAAAATCATCGGTGAAGTTTGCAGAAAATGATATAGTTGCATTGTTAGTTAATGTGCTATTAGAAGGAGCTGTTAGAACCCCGATAGGCTGTGATGTGATGTTGAGTATTCGCTCTTCAGTCTCGTTTTTACCGCCGCTCTCATTTACTGCATAACCTTTAAATCTGTGAATTCCAGAGGATATACCTCCAATATTTCTACCTGCATATTTAAATTGGGTAGCATTGTAAAGAGAGGCAATTTCGTTTGAATCCAAACTTCTGTTAAAAATCAAAATTTCATCTACAGAACCAATCAAGCCCGAAGCTCCTGCTGCAGTTGCGCCTATACCCCAAAGATTACGATTAGCATTTACAAATTCTCCTGCCTGGTTACTAATATTATTCTGTACTCCGTTGATATAAAGAGTAGTTGTCACACCGCCATTATTATAGGGAGATCTATTCGTGACAACAGCCGCATGTACCCAGGTGCCATCAGTAGGGCTGGTACCATTCTGTGTTACAGTATAAAGTGCTATGAATTCAACAGAATCTGATCTAAAGATTACTTTTCCTGCAGCTATGAAAAGTTCCATGCTATCTGTACCAATATTTGAAGACTTTGCTTTACTTAAAATCGTACCGTTAGTATTGTTAGCTCTAAACCATGCAGAGACAGTTAGTCCTCCTGTATAAATTCCATTAGAAACAATACTCTCATTAAAAGTAATATATTGAGATCCATTAAAGTGTGAAACATTGCCAAATCTACCAAATGTAGAGTTTATTGTTGCCCCTCCTTGTAATGTACCATTAGTGGTTCCATTTGCAAGATTTATAGGTTGACCATCGGAATTTCTATCATCCATTCTTATCCACACTCTTAGACTCTTATCAAAATCAACAAAAGCATAATGATTATCTGCACTGGTGGTCGATATATTGATACTAACGTTTATACCCGCAGCATTCCCTCCTAAGACTGCTGTGTTGTTTGGAAGTGTTGGAGAAGCAAATGAGATGTCAGGATTTCCGGCTGCATAAACCATGACCACAAAAAGAATAATAATTATAAAAGCAAAAAATAATTCTACATGCCCGGTTCTTGCTCGTGCACATGAGTCGTTAAAAAACGACTCAAAAACCCCTTTTTTTTCACCTTTCATAATACTGAATATAAAACAGATCCGTCTTTAAAAATATATATAAAGATACTTATTTTTAATATCTAATGAAAACAGATCGTGATATTCCTCCGATACTTTTAAAGCAGGGAAAATTTGAATCAAGAGAAGGAAAAGTGCAAGGTACTGCAAAAGTAATTCAAAGTTATGGAGCTCATATTCTTATGCTGGAAAAGTTTAAGATAAATACATATGAAGGCATTCACGTATATCTTACTGCACCGCATTTTGTTGATATTCCTATTGAAATTCCCTATCCAGATCTAGGAGAGTTACGGGAAAAAAAGATGGACTATCTGATAGATGGGGAAGTCAACCTTGATTTGTACAGTGTGGTGACCCTCATCAGCCCAAAGAAAAGAATAGTTCTTGGAGAGGCTCAGCTACTGGATAAAAAGAGTTCTTAACTATTGAGTAAAGGCACTCTAAAAGTCCAAAAAACCTCGAGAATAAAATTTATTTTTCCGTCGACAAAAATACTTTTTCTTAAAATAAAAATTTAAATACTAAGATGCATTACCGAAAGCGAGAAAAAGATATGGACGAGAAAAAAGAAGTGCAAGGAACGATTCTGCCCCCTGCCCCTGATAATAACAAAGCATCCGAAGAGGAGTTTTTTTCAGTCTTGAAGACTGTTGCTCCAGGAACTCACCTAAGATCAGCCCTAGATGGTGCGCTAAAAACTGGTAAGGGCGCTCTCATAGTGGTTGAAAACGAAAAAGTTCTTCCAATTCTTGATGGAGGGTTCAGAGTTAACTGCAGATTCACTCCCCAAAGGCTGATAGAGCTAACAAAGATGGATGGAGCAATAATAATAGCAAAAGATACTAAGAAAATAAATTATGCGAACGTTCTGCTTACTCCTGACAGCAAGATAAAGACATTTGAGACAGGCACAAGGCACAAGGCAGCAGAAAGAACAGCAAAACAGACCGGAACTCTTGTTATAGCAATTTCCGAAAGAAGAAACGAGATTACCTTATTCTACAAGAACCTAAGATATCCTCTAAAGAGCACTGATGAGATAAGAAGAAAGGCAAATGAGCACATCCAACTTATAGAAAAGCAAAGAGAGCTGTTCGACCGTCACATAGAAAGGCTAAACAGGCTAGAGTTGCGAAACTATCCAAGCCTAAACCAGGCAATCCAAGTGCTTCAAAAAGGGAGATTTATCCAAAAGATATCCTATGACTTAAGGAAGCATATAATCGAGCTTGGAAATGAAGGAACCCTTCTAAAGACTAGAATGAAAGAGATAACTGCTGGTGTAGAAAAAGAGACAAACCTTGTAATTAAAGACTACACGAATCTTGATGTCAAGAAGTCAAAGATACTTATCGATAGTCTTTCATATGATGAGATACTTGACCCTGAAAACATCCTTAAGTCCCTTGCTTTTGAGAGTTCAATGTCCTCAGCATACATCAAGGGATGGAGAATACTTTCAAAGAGCTCCCTTTCAGAACCTGAAATAGCTACGCTGATAAAGGAAATGGGAAGCCTTGGAAACGCAATCCACTCCAATATAAAGTCCTATTCTATACTATTGGGAGAGGACAAGGCAAGAGTCTTCAAGGAAGAGATAGAAAGAATAAAGCTTAATGCTTAAGCCTTGTAATCAACAGTATTTTTCTCATCACTGCATGAAGTATGGTAAACATCAACTCTATCAGGAACAATCATTCCAAAACCCTCAACATGCGCTTCCTCTATGAACACGGGATTTTCAGGCTCCCTTTTACTATTATAATTTCTTGCAGGTCTTTCAATCGGTGATACAGGTGTTACTTTCATCAATCTGCCTCTTCTCTGTAAGATCTAGGCTCTTCTTCCTTCATCGGAGGATGATACTCCCTTACAAAATTCTTATTATGAAGAATATACTGACTATGATCCTGTGAAGGCTCATGCTCATACAAATCACTATTATCTACTCTTATATGTGGATGTCTCATAATTTCCAGGATAAAATTGATTATTTAAATCTTTAGCTTGCCCTTGTGCCAGTCCCTAATAAGCTGCAACGAAGTTCTTCTCTCATCGACTTTTCCGCCCTTTACTAGATATCCCTTTTTCAGCCCCAAATTCAAAAGAATCTCATCACTGTCCTCCCCTTCCAAAGGACTCCCAGCGTATTTCTCAAGAACGCTCTTGTCCTTTTCCCAAATATGCTCTATGATCTGCGCGGCAACAAGTTCAGGATTTTTTAAGTCCTCGGGATTCTTCGCACCAATCACTCCAAGCTTCAATTCAGGATCGTCCATGTCAATTACTCCCGGAGAATCAAGTATCTTTAGGCTCCCAGCACGGATAAACTGAATACCCTTAGTAGTCCCAGCGATTGGAGACATAACTGCTCTTTTTCTATGTGCAAGAGCATTAATCAATGCAGACTTTCCTACATTCGGATAGCCTACAATTCCAACTTTAGTTGTCTTCTTTTTCATCCTCTTGCCTATGATATGAAGCTCCTTGCGCAGATCAGCAATGCCTACATTTTGTGTTGCAGCGACTAGGAATGCATGTGGATACTGTCTTCTAATATCATCCTGCTTTTCAACAGGAACCAGGTCTATCTTGTTTAATACGACCACAACTTCTTTGCTATTTTTCTCCAAAAGCTCCTCAACTTCCTTGTTCTTGGAAAGTTCAGGCATTCTAGCATCCACTACAAAAACGACAACATCGGCCTCTCCAACAACTTTCTTAACTACAAACCAAAATGCCATGACCAATATAAGAAAAACAAGCTTATAATAGTTTCCAGCAAACCTTTATAAACCGATTTTTTCTTGACAACCTATGAAGAGATCCTCACGTAGATGGAAGAAAAAAGGGCAGATGCGCTGGAAATGGCAGAGAAAGCGCCTTAGAAAGGAAAAGAGAAAAAGAAGACTGCATAGAATGAGATCTGCATAATAATTCTTAGAAAAGTCTCAGTGCCACACAAATCTTTATAAAAAGCCATATCAAAGGTTTGACATGAGCCAGACAGAGATATGGACCGAGAGATATAGGCCATCTAAATTCGAAGAAGTGGTGGGTCAGCAGGAGATTATCAAGCGAGTAAAATCACTTGTACAATCAATGAACATTCCTCATTTGTTGTTTGCTGGTCCTGCTGGAACAGGAAAATCAACTCTTGCACTTATAACAGTAAAAGAACTATTCGGAGAGAGATGGAGAGAGAATTATTTGGAGCTTAACGCGTCAGATGAGAGGGGAATAGATGTAGTTCGTCAAAAAGTAAAGGACTTTGCAAGAACAAAAGCAATAGAGAATGTCCCATTCAAAGTTATTTTCCTAGATGAGGCAGATGCCCTGACAAGAGAAGCCCAGCAAGCACTAAGAAGAACAATGGAAAACTACACCAACACATGCAGATTCATAATGTCATGCAACTATTCAAGCAAGATAATTGATCCTATTCAATCAAGATGCGTCGTATTTAGATTCAAGCTATTGGAAAAGAAAGATATAAGTGCAGTGATAAAGAGAATTGCCGAGCAGGAAAAACTAAAGCTTACCGATGATGTCTTTCAAACAATATATGAAGCAAGCGAAGGCGATTGCAGAAGAGTAATAAACCTTCTGCAGGCAACAGCCTCAATTTCTCCAGATGTAACTAGTGAGATGGTAAAGATGATAAGTTCAGAGGCAAAGCCAAAAGAAATAAGAGTTGTACTTGATTATGCACTTGCAGGAGACTTTGTAAATGCAAGGGACAAACTTCTTGATGTCATGCTCAAGGAAAGTGTTTCAGGAACTGATATCATCAAATCAATCCAAAAAGAGGTTTGGAATCTGCAAATAGAACCAGAAATAAAAGTCAGGCTTACAGAAAAAACAGGAGAGGCAGAATTCAGGATGATTGAAGGAAGTGATGAGTTCGTGCAGTTGCAGGCACTGTTAGCATCATTCGTTCTTGCTGGCCAAGGCAAAGCAACAGCATAATGGGAATAAAAGTTGAATTCAATCCAGATCTAGCCCTAAGAAAATATCATGCAGAAGGAAGGCATGATGCAGAATGTCTTCCAAATAAACTAGAGAAAGGAAAAGAATATCATTTCCTTAAAAAAGGACAGAGAAATTACTGGCTTGAAGGAGAAATTCCCTTAGTAGAGACCACAGGCAATGAGCAGTTATCTCGTCCCCTTGCGGCAATAAGAATATTAGAACCAACTCACTATATAAGAAACGGAGAGGTATGGACTAGAGGAAAATACAAAGTAATAGAATCATACGATTCTAATGATCCAACAATCCATTTTGAAGGCCTTAAAAGAAGATGAATGATAAAGAAAGTTTTGCGGAAAAATACAGAATAGAAAAGAGCTCTGAATTAGTTTCACAGGAAAAAGCAGTCCAGGAAGTAAAAGATTTCTTGAAAAACTTTCCAAAGAAAAAGGCACTAGTTCTTTATGGTCCAGCAGGAACAGGCAAGACTTCATTGGCCCTTGCAGTTGCCAGGGAAAATAACCTTGAAATCCTAGAGCTAAACTCGTCAGACTTAAGGAATAGGATGAAGCTTGAGCAGATACTTAAGCCTGCAAGCGAGCAGATGAGTCTTTTCAAAAAAAGCAAGATAATTCTTATGGATGAGGTTGATGGAGTTACAGGATCAGATATTGGAGGGATTCCCGAGCTTGTAAGAGTGATTACAGTAAGCAGGTATCCTATAATCATGACCTGCAATGATGCCTGGCAATCAAAGCTCTCTCCAGTTAGGGCAAAATCAAAGATGGTTGAGATGAAAGCTCTGGATAGAACAGCCATCGCAAGAATTCTTCAGAATGTTGCTGAAAAAGAGGATATAAAGAAAGATCCAACTTTCTTTTCTCAGATAGCTACAAAAGCTCAGGGAGATGTCAGAGCAGCACTGAATGATCTCCAGTCATATTTCTCAGGTGAAAACGTGCTGGTAGACATAACAGAAAAGAGAGATGTGGAAGACACTATATTCAATATATTAAGGAGGATATTCAAGGAAAGAGGAAACTTCCTAGATCTTTTCGATACAACTACCATGTCACTTGATGAAATTCTTCTCTGGATAGAAGAGAATATTCCCAGAGAATATAAGAACGAGGCGCTTGCAAAGGCATACTATGCTCTTGGTAACGCAGATGTATTCAGGGGAAGAATTTATAGAAACCAATCATGGAGATTCCTAATATATCAGAACATATTTCAAAGCGCTGGAATATCTTATTCTAAAAATATGGCTCTTCCTGGATTTACAAAATATGAAAGGCCAAAAAGAGTCCTGAAGATATGGCTTCATAATCAAAAGACAGAAAAGAAGAAAACTATTGCGAGAAAATATGCTTCACTTGTTCACTGTTCATTTAAGCGGGCACTAAGGGACTTCGACCTTCTAAGGCCGATCCTGAAGCAGGATGCTGTACAGAAGCAACTGAAGCTTTCTGATGAAGAGATAGATTTCCTTCAAAAATAATCCCATATTCTTCTCTTAAATTCTCAAAGGCACCATAAGCAATATTAACATACTGTGCAGTAGAATCAACCATGTCATTCTTTACCATTTTCAGCCCCTTTCTTAATGTATTTCCCATTGAATCTCTATATCTAGCCATCTTTACATAATCTCTCTTAAGTGCTTTAGTACAATCCTTAATGGATACTCTCAAATAGGGATCATCTAATTTCTCAAGGATCCTATCTCCAAGTGCAAGACAATAAGATGTAGTCCTGACTATAGTTTCCAGATAATCCAATTCTTCCTGGTATGTTTCTTCCTTTTCAGCAAGTAACTTGCTTAAGATTGCCCTGAATCCCATGCAAATACCACGAGAATCAGCTTTTAAACCTACTTATGGGAGAAAAGATCGTTAACTTTCTTCCAGTTGACTACATTCCAGAAAGCAGCAATATAATCAGCCCTTTTGTTCTGATATTTCAGATAATAAGCATGTTCCCATACATCCAGTCCTAGAATAGGAAATTTCCCATCCATGATAGGAGAGTCCTGATTTGCAGTGCTTACAATCTCCAATTTTCCCTTGTTTAAGACAAGCCAGGCCCATCCGCTACCGAATCTATTTAGCGCCGCATTGGAGAATTCCTCCTTGAACTTATCAAAACTTCCAAAGGTCTTTTTAATTTCATCAATCACATTTCCCTTCATCTCTTTATCCCTAGAATTACCAGTCATTAGCTGCCAAAACAAGCTATGATTGACGTGCCCTCCTCCATGATTCCTTACAGCCATTCGAATGTCCTCAGGAACAGAATTTATATTCTTCAAGAGATCCTCAACAGGTTTGTCTGCAATATTTGGATGCTTTTCCAAAGCAGCATTCAGCTTGTCAATATACGCCTGATGGTGCTTAGTATAATGTATCTCCATTGTCTTTGCATCAATGTAAGGCTCCAATGCATCATAAGCATAAGGAAGTTTTGGAAGTATGTGTTTCATATAATTCTACAACCGAACTATATTATAAACCTTCTTACACCCGGATATATAAATTACAAAAAACTTAAATAAAAGCTTTCCCTCTGAAAACGATGAGCTCAACCGACATATCGGAGCAAAATGTGGGTCAATATCTTAAACAAAAACTTGGAGGCAAACTTTCAACCTTTCAGGGAGATATATGTGATCGCTTAGAGCTGGAAAATATTGATGTTCAATCAGCTAATCACATTATTCCCTTGATCGATGAGTATTATGGAAGTCGAGGTTTCACTCCTACCAATATAACTAAGAATTCTCCTGATCATCGTGTATACATGCAGGAAGGATCAGATGGTCATGGAATAAGGATAATGCCTAACCCATTTGAAAGAAGATTATTATTGGAGATATATTTTGTCAAAAAATCCTATGAGTGAGCAGAGTTAGAAAGCATCCTCATCGACTTCTTCATTCTTTTTCTTGTCATTCTTTTTCTCAGTCTTCTCATGCTTTTTGTCATGAGAATGTGACCCAGAAATAACCTCTAGGCTTCCAAACTTTCCTGTAGTCAGCTGCTTTTCGCCATTGAATTCAGAAACATATCCGTTTGTAACCTTAATTTTATCCCCAGCATTGACCTTATCAATGTCATCGTTCCATAAGCTGAATTTTATCTCTCCAGTCTCATCGCTTACAACAAGATTGCAAACCCTCAAATCTTTTCCATATTTATTGAAGCTTCTTACATCTCCCTTGCTTTTCACAGTTAGTTCGATGTCAACCTTTCCCTGTCCTGACTTCAATTCACTTATCTTCATTGTGCTAGAGCCGCATCAATTGTCTGCTTAAAGACAGAGTACGGTTGTGCTCCTTCTACCATTATACCATTAACAAATGAAGTTGGTGTTCCAGTAATTCCTAGAGTCTGACCATAGGCTTCTTCATCCTGAACATCCTTTGTATGTTTGCCTGAATCTAGGCATGAATCAAATTGAGCTCCATCAACTCCTACTTCTCTTGCCCATTTCTTCTCATTGTCTACGCTTAATGTAGCCTGATTGCTGAACATCTTGTCATGCATTTGGAAGTATCCCGTATCTCCCTTCTGGTCTCTTACACATCGAGCAGCCTCTGCAGCTTTTTGTGCTTCAGGGTGAAGTTGAGTTAGAGGAAAATCCTTGAGGACATACAAAACTTTGCCTGTGTCGACATAATCCTTGATAATCTGAGGATAGGTATCTGTAAAGTGCCTTCCGCAGAATGGGCACTGGTAGTCTGTAAATTCAACTAGAACTACTTTTGCATCTTTGCTTCCTTTTGTTGGGCTGTCTCCAATATTAACATCTACCGGGCCAGTTTGAGGAGTTGTTCCTGCACTAGCATTAGCTGATAGAGGAACTAGATCGCTTATAAGATACTGGCCATCTGTTGTAACATAAACTGGAACATTCTGACCGTTATAACTTACTGTAACCTGGTAAAACTCTCCGCTTTTTGCAGTCGAAACGACTTCTGCAGTCCCCTGTCCTCTTGAATTAATGAAGGAAACAAGTTTCTCTCCTGCAGTCTTTTCGCTTATCGAAGCACCCATATTTCCTCTGAATATTAAAACAAGAACAAGCGCCAAGGCTAAAACAATAGTTGCAACAATCCATGGATTCTTCCTGAATCCATCTAAATATTTACCAACTGGAATTTCAATGGTATCAGCCATGTCTTTATTGGCCTCTTTAGACTTCATCATTTGTTCACACACTAGGGCTTTAAAAATCTTTTGACAATCTACAATAAGAACATTTAATAAATAAAATACCTCTCAAGAAACGTGGGATATGATATAATTTTAGGGAGAGATGCCTCAGATAAGGAAAAATTTGGTGACAGAGGTCTAATATATCTAGGAAAAGGCTATGTAAAGATGGGCAATTACACCTCTCTCTCAAATAAATTATGGATGGATGTTGCCAGAAGTCATGTGGTTCTAGTAGCAGGAAAACGTGGCTCAGGAAAATCATATACTCTTGGAACCATTGCAGAAGAGCTTAGTGCCCTTCCATCTGAAAACTCACAAAACATTGCCTCGCTAATTTTTGACACAATGGGGATATTTTGGACAATGAAATATCCTAATGAAAAAGATTCATTGCTTTTAGATGAATGGGGTCTCAAAGGTCGAGAATTGCCTGTGAAAGTATTTGTCCCACAAGGAAAATCACTGGAATATAAGCAAAAGGGAATTCCATTCGACCAAACATTTGCACTGAAAGCTTCAGAGCTTGATGCAGAGGACTGGCTCACTCTATTCAATATAGATATGACTTCACTTCCAGGAGTGCTGATAGAGACAATAATAAGCAATCTAAAGGAAAACAGGCTAGAATTTAATCTGGAAGACATCCAGGACTCAGTTGAAAAGGATCATAAATCACATCATGAGACAAAAGACATTGTCTCCTCTCTTTTCAAGGCAGCAGATAGCTGGGGAATCTTTGCAAAGACAACAGAAGGAACCGAGATAACAGATCTTGTAACATCAGGAATAACCACTGTTCTTGATATATCCGTTTATAGTTCAATTGGCTCTTTCAATGTTCGAGCTTTAATAATAAGTCTTATCTCAAGAAAGCTCTTCAAACATAGGCTTGATGCAAGAAAGAAGGAGGAGCTTGAGGCAATTCAGCATGGACAGGAATATCTTTCCTATCAATCAAGAAGACAAGAGCCTCTTATCTGGATGTTCATTGATGAGGTTCATGAATTCATGCCCAAAGAAGGAAAAACCCCTGCAACAGATGCTTTAATGCAATTACTAAGAGAGGGTAGGCAGCCCGGAATCTCTCTTGTGATGGCAACACAACAGCCAGGACAAGTTCACAAGGATGTCATGACTCAATCAGATATTGTCATTGCCCACAGGCTTACAGCAAAACCAGACATTGAAGCGCTAAATGAAATAATGCAAACCTATCTTCTATCAAATATCAAAAGACAGATGGATGATCTTCCATCCGCCAAAGGCTCAGCTATCATTCTTGATGATAATTCAGAAAGAATTTTTCCTGCAAGGATAAGGCCAAGATTCACCTGGCACGGCGGTGAGGCTCCCTCATCCATCAAGGCCGAAGTCCAGCTTTAACTCTCTCCTGGTAGTAAAATAGCAAGGTTTAAAAGGCCGCATTCTAAAAATTAGTATGACAACATTCCCCTTATCTGGAATTAGTAATCTTGCAGCACGTTTGTTTAGGATAGCTCCGCGTGAAGATGAAAATCTAGAGAAACAAATAAATGAAACTCTAGCTGAAGAGAGGGAGAGAATCCAACCATCTTCTGAAGATATCACTTCATTTGGCGACATGACTGAAGACCACAATCCTATTCATAGAGATAAATCTCTTGCTCTCAAGAAAAAGCTATTGGACACACCTGTTATGGGAGCACATACAGCCATCTATGGGGCACAATTTGTTAATGGAGTTACAGAGAGAATGAAAAAGTTCTGGGGAACTGACATAAAAATGGTTAGCCAAGAATCAAGATTTCCTGCACCAATCTATCCTGGAGATAAGATTAGATGGCAGATTGTGGATTACAAAGAAGTCGAGGGAAATCAGATAGAGCTGGATATTACTGGATATAAAATCAGGGATGAAGAAAAGAAAGAAGCTGTAAAGATAACCTCTCGCCTTGGAGATAATTATGCTCTTCCTGAAATAAAAGGAACTCCCATTTACTCGCAAAAATACATGATGACAGAAGACCTAATAAGAAATCTCCATCAACGAACTGGGGGAAACCCTTCAGATAAGCCGCTTCATATGTTTGCTGTATCATTTGTACCTACAACACTAACGAAACTATTGCTAGAGAAATCAAATACATTAGAGGGAATAAACGGAGCAATGGATTACAAATTTACGGGCGATATAAAACCAGGAGAGCTTAGCGTAGATGTCTATCGATTCAAAGAAACCAGAACAAGAGGCGGAGCTTTCTGGTATAGGCTAGATGCTCACTGTAGGCAAGGAAAGGATTCAATAGCGTATGGTGAAATGCTCTGCACGGCAAATCAACTAGTTGATCTTCCTCTATCTATTTAATTCAGAACTTTAACATCAGCCCTATATCTGTATTTGTAAGGGCCAATATCTCCAGCTTTCTTTACCTTACCAATCTTAATCTTCTTTCCTGCTTTCTTAGCCTCTCTCTCGATTAGATCTTTCATCTCATGAATCTTTTTTTCCTCATAAAATCCATAATAATGTATAATCCCATTCTTATTTATCTTAGGAAATGCAATGTCTAGAAATGAATCTTTCAAATTAGGCCTTGCCATTACAATCCTGTCAAACTTCTCTTTTATCGCAGGAATTTTCTTCCGGACATCTCCCTGAATTAATTCAACATGTACCCTGTTCCTCTTTATATTTTCCTTTGCATACACATTGCATTCCTTTCCAATCTCCACAGAAACAATCCTTTTAGGCTTGGCATGTTTAGCGATTACAATTGCAAATGGAGCAACTCCTCCAAACATTACAAGAACACCCTCATTTTTCCTTGTCATTGAGGCAATTTCTTTTCTCTCAGTAGAAAGCCTGGGGGAAAAATAGCACGTATCAACATTAAGTCGGAATTCACAACCATTCTCCCTATACAAAGCCTCTTTTGTCTTCTCTCCTGCAACATATTTTGTTGTTAGAGTTCTCAATCTTCCCTTAAACCTACCAGTCTTCTCAAGAACTGTCCTTACATTGCCATGGCTCTTCAAGAAATGCAGTGCAAACTTATTCTTTTCCTTCAGGTTAGTCCCTCTCTTGAACTTTACAATTGCAATATTTCCCAACACGTCATAAGCTGCCATTCTAACACCAAGGAATGTTAACTTAAATACCTGTTGAAAAGATTTATAAACAAATTCAATCTAGGAAAGAAAAAGAAGATGGATAAAAAATTAGGTTACATTCTTGTTATAATTGGTGCACTAATAGTTGTCAGTACATTGGAGCTTGTAAAAAAGATGTTTTCTCTCAATCTTGGATTTAGTGACGCATTAGTCTCAGTAGTGGGAGTAATAATTTTTCTCATTGGAGTCTTCCTGCTTAGAGGCGGAAAGGCAAAGCAAAACTCTGAAGTTCCTATTTATCACGGGAAAAACATTGTAGGTTATAGAAGAGTAAAATAATTACAAGTGCTTCTGAGCATCCCTGATTTTCTTATATAATGGATCAGTAAGTTTTTTCTCTTGTGCAGGAGGCAGACCCGCTCTTTGTACATCTTGAATCTGATTTCTAAGCTGGGCTATATACATTCCTACGGTATGAGCATCGGCCTCTTTCATCCTTTGGTGAAGATAATATTTATGAATAGTCCCATCAAAGAACAAAAACACAAGTGCAATAAGCATTGTCCACAAATATATTTCTTCATGAGCACTAACTGTCTCAGTAGCCCACAATCCAAAATAGACAACAATGAAAAATATCCATCCTATCTTTCTAACTGAAGCACGATCTTCAGCAATGGCATACAGGAAGAAGAAATATATAACGAATGGCAAAATAGCAGTAAGGACAATAGCTAGAACTTGATACTGATTTATTATAGTATGGATCCAATCATAGTCTAGATACCTGACTCCAATAAGAGGAACAATAATCGAAACAATCCATCTAATTGCCTTCTGTTCTTTGAATACTGGAGCATTCAAAAGAGCAAGCTGAACCATTCCAACAAGGAGTATGAATATAAGTAATTTTTCAAACAAAAGATATCCTGTCCAAACTGTTCCTCCAAGGAGTGCCTGAAGAATAGGCTCTAGAATATCAACCCATGCCTGTATAATATTTTCAACAGCATACCTAAAAGACCCAGATCCAACATATGCAGAAGCAAAACTGACAGAAAGAAGAGTAACAAACACCAATATCCCAATGTACACTCCTCGTTTCATCTCATCTCAAGAAAAAAGAAGTTTATAAAGATTGTTAGCTATCTATTGTTCAAATTATCAAGTCGTCTCTGAAGATTGCGCCTTTGTCGTTCGTAATCTTCAAAAGTTATACTTCCCGCTGCATAATTCCTTCGCAAAGTATTCATCTGATCTAGTATATCTTGTTCAAACCTACTGTTTGCATTAGCCTCTCTCCATTCATTTCTAAACGTGCCAAAAATTCTTACGACAGTTCCATCAAGTACAATCATAATTAGAGCTGCAAAAGCGATAGCAGGATAAAGCCACAATGCCCCTTTTACAGCCTGAAGCTGGTCATATCGAGCAAACCATAATCCAATGAATATTACTGCAAAAACAACCCAGGCCATCCTTCGTGCGAACCTTCTTCTTCGAGGTATAACTGTGTAAACGAAAAAGAAGTAGATTACAAAAGGAAGAAATACAGATATTGCTATAAATAACGTATTATAGGGAAGAAGAATTGCCTGAATCCAAGCCGCATCGCCAAGTCCTCGTGCTCCAAGAAGAGATACAACTACACTTATAACAATAAGAATCCATCTACTTTGATTGAAGAAAGTTATATTAGAAAGGCTTGCCCAAACAATTGTAAATATGAGAATTACAAGCAAAAATTTAGCGAAAAAAAGATCCGAAGATAAAGCGCTTTGCCCAAGGACATTGCCTATAATTGGACCAAAAACCCTTATAATTCCATCAATGAAAGAGTTAATATCCTCAACAGGCCCTGCAGCAACAGGATGAGCAAAGATAACTGTTAATACAAATGCAGATAAAACAAGAGAGAATAATAAACCAAAGCTCTTTTTCATGTGCAATGTAAGAAAAAATACTATTTAAACATTATCTCACTCTATAACTAAATAAAAAGCAATAACAAATACACCAACCAAATATTTATAAATAAGAAATCTGTTCACTAAGCATGAATAGAAAGAGTGCGTTGATGCTTGGGATTCTAACTCTTTTCGTTTTGTCATCTATATCTTTCGTTTTAGCAGCAGAATCATCTCAAGCAGCTGCTGCAGCTTCTGGATTCGCAGAATCTATACAGAAATCATTTTCTCCCTTATTTAGCGACCATGCATGGCTTACACGAATATTACTTTGGATCTTGCTGTTTATGATAATTTACGAGATAGTTGGCCTAATGTTTGGTTCATCTAGAGGATCAACGTGGGCTATTGCAGGAATAATCTCAACACTTGCAATGATCGGAATACCTGCTACCTTCCTTGCGGCAATAACTACTGAATATGGAGCAATGGGCGCAGCAATCTTGTCAGTGATTCCATTTATTATAGTATTAATATTTACAGTAAGAGTGCAGAGTTTACTTGTAGCGCGCATAGTATGGGTATTCTTCTGTGTATACTATTTCTCACTATACTTATATGAATACTTCAGCATAAAGGCAGCAGATCCAACTCACAGCTGGCTGTCACCTGCAGTTATTCCTTATCTCGGAGCGCTAGTAGCAGGAATAATAATAATCTTCGTTATTGGTACTATTAGAAACGCTATTTTTAAAGGACAAATGCAAAGTATCCGAGAAGAAGGAAGAGAAGTAGCTCAAAGAGGAAAACTTCTTCACAGGTTACAAAACGAAGAGCTAGAAGGATCATATGGGGCTGGCGGAAGAAGGCCTTAAGACAAACCTTTTAAAGATCATTAGTGTTTCTTTCGCATGAAAAAAGAGAATGCAATAAATTTTCTTATTATATCTATAATATTAATTTCTATTATCCCAGCAATTCACGCAGATGTTGCCTCTGACACAAAAGACAAAATTGACAACACGGTAGGAAATATCCAGAGCCCAGATCAAATCGCACAGGAAAAGTCAGATTATCTTAAAGGCCAGTGGAAAGTCCTTCTTACACAAAATTCATTCTTTGGTCCAATAATTAGAGGACTAGACAGCCTCTTTGGTTTCTTCAACCCTTTCTTTAAAGCAATTCTAGGTGTAGAATATTCTTTATCCTGGGGTTTTGTCTTCGCACTTCTTATCTGGACGATATTATTTTTATTCATTTATCCTCCTGCAAGAGCATTGTTTAACAATCAATGGTTTGCAATAATTGGAACGTTTGTAATTGTCTCATTGGTTGGAATATCTGGAGTAATAAAAAAAGCAGTTGATATTCTTTCGACAATGATTACTAATACCTGGATTGCCTGGTTAAGTCTTGCTATAACTATTATCGTAGGATTAATAATTACTAAGTTCGGTAAAAATCTCAAGAAGATTATTGAAAGAGAAAGAGAAAAATCAGATAAAACTCAATTAAGACAGGATAGAGATATTATTCACACAGATGCAGAAGTTTCTAAGAAAAAATATGAAAGTTATAGAGAAGGATCAGATTAGAAAAGAGTTCTCTGAGCCTTTTGCTTCTTCAGCTCTTTAAGCTTGGCGATCTGGTTTTCCACTCTCTCTAAGGAAAAATCATGCCTTTCAACTAAAATCTCCTTTATTTTCTTCTCATCAAACGTAGGAAATGATACCTTATGCCTTGAAACGTTAGGCTTCTTGAAAATTTCAAATACCTGTGTCCAGTCGAAATCTATCCTTCCTTCAACTTCCTTGAATATCTGGACAGGATACTTCTTCTGCTTTACCAAAGCAAGGGCTTTCTTAGGTCCAATGCCCTTTACCCCTCCTGGATTGAAGTCTGTCCCAACAAGAATCGCCAAAGAAATAAGCTGGTCGCCATCTATTCCAAGTTCATTAAGAACCTTTTGATACTCAATCATTTCAGGAGCGATGTAAATAAATCCGCTTGCAGTCTTTCTTTTCCTTGCAAGAGTAAGATTCTGAATCAAGCGAGGGCCTCCAACAACAAGAGCGTCATAATCCTGGCTTGCGACAGCATAGGCCTGCCCAGACTTAACAAGTTCAGCACATTGCATCTCTCCCTCTCCTGGAGCCTGCACTACGGCAACGCCCATAGCTTCTAGCAATTCCTTGCTTTCACTAACCATTTTAGAGTCTAATTTAGTAAACCCTCTAGAATACTTGTTCATAGCATCTATATCCT
>JAIFVW010000010.1 GCA_019662115.1 Candidatus Pacearchaeota archaeon | reverse complement strand
ATGGCATCTATATATCCATCAGGAAAAAGCTATCAGTCGGTGTATCGTCAGCATGGCATACCCCTTCCAAAAAATAGCTTTGCGCTCGTATTGAGCGGACATGCTTCTAAAGATGAAAGTATAGAATTCATTCAGAAAGAGATGAATAGGCTTCGTGATTATTCCTTCCATAAACTTGGAGCTAAGCCTGAAGAATATCTATATGAAATGATGGAGGTCAAGAAATCAACTCATCTCCTTAACGTAGCGTCTGTTTATTATTCTTATAAAAAGACTCTAAAATCTTTGGGAGGAACTCCCAACTGGGAGACATACCATGATATGAGATGGCTTACGGAGTCCATAGAATTATACTTAGAAAACCAAGATACCCATGATCTCATGCTTAAATTGGCATCTGAAGAGATGAGTGAAACACAAAAACATTTTGTGTTTTTCCAAAGAAGAGGCAAAATAGATAAAAAAGATAAGGAACCGCAGAATTATCGGGAAAAAGACCTAATGGAACTTGACTCTCTTGCTGATCGACTAGGACGAAGCCCTAGGGTTGGGTACTACACCAAGTAGATTTAAATATAACAATTCTTTTTTCCTAGAATGAAAAAAGGTGTAAGGATATTCCTTATCGTTGTTCTTGCTGTTGCATTGCTATTGGCATATTATCTTACTTTTTTCTATAAGACAGACTGCACTGATATGGGCTGTTTCCAGGAAGCAATGAGACAATGCAAACATGCAACCTATATCAATGAGGATCCTGAGGCCTCGTGGAAATATGATATTCAGGGATCGGATGGAGGGGCTTGTAATATCGAGGTAACTCTATTACAGGCAAAGAAAGGAGATTTAGAGTTAGACAAGCTTGCAGGATATGACATGATATGCTCATATGCCCTTGGTGTTGTGAACTATCCTGAAAAGAGCCTGAATACCTGCCACGGAAGATTAAAAGAAGAGATACAGAGGATCTTAATTGAGAAGCTACATACGCACATTCTTGACAATATAGACAAGATATCACAGAACTTAAATTCTTATAGTCGCGGGCTTGTGTAATTGTATGATTAGATTTGGACCTGCAAGCCTAGGACCTGTGAAAACCGCACAGCAGATGCTAGAAAAATATCATAATCTTGGACTTAGAGCATGCGAAGTGGCTTTTACTTATGGGGTATATATCAAGGAAAAGGATGCCGAGGAGATCGGAAAGAAAGCTAAAGAACTTGATATGTCATTAAGCATTCATGCCCCATATTATGTTAATTTGAATTCTGCTGAAAAGGCGAAAAGGGAAGCGACAAAGAAGAGGATTCTTGACTGCTGTTTTATAGGAGAAAAATTAGGAGCAAAGGTTGTTGTATTTCATCCTGGATATTACGGAGATGACCGAGAGAAGGCTTATAATGTGATAAAGGATGGAGTTGGCGAGCTTATGGAAGAGATCAAGAAGAAGGGATGGAAAATCAAGATTGCTCCTGAAACTATGGGAAAGGTAAATGTCTTTGGAAGCCTTGATGAGATAAGAAGGCTTGTTACAGATACTGGATGCTCATTCTGCATTGACTTTGCCCATCTTCTTGCACGAGACAAGAAAGCTGATCATGCAAAAGTTGTCAAAATGTTTCCGGAAAAAGAATGGCATGTTCATTTCTCAGGTATTGTATATGGAGACAAAGGGGAGAAGCACCACATTCAGACTGAGAAAAAAGCATGGGAAGAGCTTCTAAAACATCTACCGAAAGACAAGGAAATCAGGGTAATCAACGAATCTCCTTTCTGTGTCGAAGATTCTGTTGAGGGCCTAAAGATCTACAAAAATTTATAGCTGATTGTAAAGAGAGGAAACGAGATGTACTGTACTATCAAGATATTCCTTTGGGTGTAAGCGATCTAAGACATTTCTAGCCTCGTTGATTGAAATGTTGGATTGTCCATATTTAGTCTTTCCAAGAATATTTAAAATAAGATATTTAGGATCCACCTTGTCTGACGGTATAGATAGTAGATTGTTAGCCTTTACAAAATCTTCTCCTATATAGGCGGAACTGTCAAATCTAAGTTTCTTTTGCTTTCTCATTTCAATCATAACACAATGTATAAGTCGATCATTATTACCTACAGGAAAAGCATATGTATCGACATTAAATTTAAGGTAGTTTATCTTGTTCTCTTTGAATATTTCTAAGGTTAGGGGCAATATCTCTTCTTCATCACGCGTCTCTCCCCTATGACTATCCATAAGTTTACCGATTTTAAGTCTTTTATTTACATCATCCATAATACGATTGCTTGATTTACCAACAAGAACTTCCAGGACAGGTATATCGGCTGTTGATAAAAGAGGGCTAGACGAGTAATCTTTAGCAATAGGATCAACAATTATTCGCTCTGCTAAAATACCTTGATCTGAAAACCTCTCTTCAATGTACCTAATCCAATATTGATTATCCATTATGAAAGGTCCTCATGCAGAATTATCCTTTCTGCCTTGCGTCTTTTTCTATCAAGAGAGAGCAAAAGCACTCTGGCTCTTTCAGGGTTAAACTTACAGATTGTTAGTATTTCAAGGATCTTTATAAGAATTTCATCATATGTTTCTCTCTTGTAGGAGCGGAGCTTTTCAAGCCTTGCTTTTGTGCTCCCTAGCAGTTTTATCGTCGTTATCTTGCTGTTATTCTGAGTTTTATTCTGCTTAACCATGGTATACCAAAGTAGACGAAGGGTATACTATTTAAGCTTTTTTGTTACTATAAAATGGTCTCTTTATTGTTGTCACCACAAAGTTTATAAATGAAATCAAAGTGGGAATATTAACTAAATTTACCATGGAAACCATGACATCTATAAGACAAGTGTTTTCACTTGTTGCAGTTCTTGCACTTGCTGTTTTAACAATAGCTAGTGTAAGCGCTTTAGGTAGCGTATCACAGGTTGAAGTAAACGGCGTTAATGCCGCTAGCGGTGCAGCTGACGTTGCAACGTTTGCCGGACAAACATTAGCAGTAAAAGTTGTCTTCAGCTCTTCTGATAATGCGACCGATGTCAGAGTTAAAGCTTGGATTTCTGGTGACAAAGATGTCGCTGCTTCAACTGAAAGATTTGATGTATTGGCTGGATTAGCCTACAGCAGATTCCTTTCAGTAAAAGTGCCATTTGACCTTGACACCCTACATGAACCACTAACATTGAATGTGGTTGTTGAAGGAAGATCAGGTATTGTGGCAGAAGATCATGTGAGTCTTAGTGCACAGAGAGAGTCCTACCTAGTAGAGATTCTTGATGTAAACGTTGCCCAAACTGCTCAGGCAGGCCAGCCACTTGCACTTGACGTTGTGTTGAAGAACAGAGGACTTAAGTTCGCTGACGACACATTCGTAAGAGCAACAATAGCTGCATTGGGTATCGAAGAGAAAGCCTATTTTGGCGATCTTGCACCACTAGACCAATCAAATCCAGACAAAGACGATGCGTCTGAAAGAAGGATGATTCTACGAATCCCTTCAAATGCCCCTGCAGGAATTTATTCTGTAGACATTGAGGCATACAACGCTGACTCTAGCACTACAGTAACAAAGAAAGTTGCTATTGGCGGTGCTGCTGACGGAAGTACTGTTATCAGCCCTGCAACGGCCAAGGCCTTTGCACCTGGACAGACAGGCGAATACAGCCTTACTCTCGTCAACACTGGAGACAGGGTACAAATCTATGATGTTGCTGTTAATGCACCTGATGGATTAACCACAGACGTTAGCGATAGCATTGTTGTTGTGCCAGCTGGAACAAGCAGAACTGTAAAGATACAGGCTATGGCCTCAAAAGCCGGCGTATATCCATTTACAGTAACTGTAAACTCTGATGGGCAACTTGTTAAAAGCGCAAGCTTTGTAGCAAATGTTGAAGGAAATACATCTCTTGGAGGCACAGGAAGCAACGCAACAGTTCTGTTGACAGTTGTCCTTGCAATCATATTTGTAGTTCTTCTCGTTGTGCTTATTGTGCTATTAACACGAAAACCTGCAAAAACCGAAGAATTCGGCGAAAGCTATTACTAAACACCCCTTTATTTTTTTATTTTCTCTTTAGTATAGCTTCCCGATTTCACTATGTATTGTGATATATTAAGTTAGATTTAACCTTTCTATACCCTATAAAAACTGATTCTCCCGAGTAATAAAATTTCATTAGGAATTTTTATATAGCATATTAAACATCATCTAGGATGGTATTCATTAAAAGAATGGTGATGAATGGCTTCAAAAGCTTCGCTAGGAAGACTGAAGTGGTGTTTGATAAGGGAATTAATGTTATCTTGGGGCCTAATGGGTCTGGAAAGAGCAATATTTCTGATGCCCTCTGTTTTGTTCTTGGAAGACTTTCTATAAAGTCTATGCGGGCTGCAAAAGCAAAAAATCTGATCTTTATGGGATCTAAATACATCAAGCCAGCTCATGAAGCAATGGTTGAGCTGGTATTTGATAACTCTGATAAGGGCTTTGCCATTGATTCCGATGAGGTAAGCCTGAAGAGAATTGTAAGGTCAAATGGGCAAGGAATATACAAAATAAATGATGAGACTAAAACAAGATCTGAAGTGATAGAAATGCTTGCTCAGGCTGGAATTGACCCTTATGGATTCAACATTATATTACAAGGGCAGATCCAGTCAATTGTGAAAATGCACCCTGAGGAAAGGAGGAAAATTATTGAAGAGGTGGCTGGAATTGCTATATATGAATCACGAAAGGAAAAATCTCTTAAAGAGCTTGAAAAGACTGACGAAAAGCTCAAGGAAATTTCTACAATATTAAGGGAAAGAACTGCTTTGCTAAGAAACCTTGAAAAAGAAAAGGCGCAGGCACAGAGATTCAAGGAACTTGAACTAACTGTTAAGAGAGCCAAAGCTTCCTTATTGCATAAGAGAGGAGAGGAAAAAAACAAGGAATTGCAGGCACTCATGAAGTCTATGGAAGAGAAGAGTGAGGCTAAAGATGAGATAAAAGAAAAAGTGCAGTCTCTTGGAAAAGAAATAGAAGATATTTCTGATAATATTCAAAAGATTAACAAGCATATTCAACAGGCTACAGGATTGGAGCAAGAGACATTGCATACAGCAATCGCAAACTTGAAGGCCGAACTTGAGGGATTGAAAGTAAGGAGAGAGAATTATGAGCATAGGAAGAGCGAGACTGGGAGAGAGAATTATGAGCATAGGAAGAGCGAGACTGAAAAAAGAATTGCTCAAATGTCTCATTCTATTCCTGAACTAGAAAATGAGATGAAGCAATTGAGAGGTAAATCTCCTCTTATGGCTAAAAAGGCTGAAGAACTGAAGAAAAAGAAGTTGGAGTTGCAGGAACTTGAGGAGGAAAAGAAAAAAGCCTTGACCTTCAAGAGCGAGCTCAACAATATACGAGAAAGGATAAAAGATAAGGAAAGGCAGGTTACAAGAATTAACGCTGAATCTGAACATGTACTAAAACAGCTTGAAGAATATAGTTCACAATTTACATACCCTAGCGAAAGTGAATGCAAGCAAGCAATCCAGGCCATAAGAAAGGCTATGGGTGAGAAAAAATTATCACTACACGGATTCAATAATGATGAGCTAATGCATGAGAAGGCACTATCTATAGCAGAATCGGAGATTGGACGCTTAGACAAGCTAAAGAATGAGGTAGGAAATATTGATGTATGCCCTCTATGCCAAAGCAAAATAACCGAGAATCATATTGAACATGTCTTCAAAGAGGCAGACTCAAAGATCCAGGAATCTAAAAATATAGTTAAAAAGTCTCAAGAAGAACTGAAGAAATTAAGGTCTATGCGAGAGATTATGCATCAGGAGATAAAAGAGCATGAACAGACAATATCTTCCGCAGATATTGAGCTTGTAAGGCATACTACAAGCAAGACAATAAAAGAGCAGCTGAAGAACATTGTTAACGAGGAAAAGGCGCTTAAGGAGGAGCTTAAACTTCTTGAGGATAAAAGAAAATCCCTTGAGTCCAAGACTTTTGATAATTCCATAGAAGACAGATATGAATCGAAGATCCTAGAGATTGAGGAGATTTCCTCTAGAACTGAAGAAGATGTCGATACGACTCTTTTGTATAAGGAAAGAGAGGTGGAGAACATAAGGAATATTGTCAAGAGAAGCACAAAAGACCTGGAAGAGCTTGAGAACAGCATTGGAGAGATTTCTGAATCATTAGAGTCAAAGAACGAGATGCTTAAAAATAAAGAAGAGCAGGAAAAGGAGTTGAATGAGAAATTCAAGAGGATGTTTGAAGAAAGAGATAATCTGCAGAAGATCATTCAGGAAAAGAACTTTGATCTTGCTGAAACTCAGCAGATGGTAAGAGAGGTAGAAGACCAGGTTAACTATCTTAGGATAGGAAAGGCAAAACTGGATGCAGAAAAAGAGGCAGTCGATATAGAAATGACTGAATATGCAGGCATCGAGCTATTGCAGGGAAGTGTGGCAGTAGTTGATGAGAGACTAAAGAAATCGCAGGAGGCGCTGCAGCAGATTGGATCCATTAATATGAGAGCCTTAGAGGTGTATGAAGACGTTAAAAAAGAGTATGACGTGGTTCAGGAGAAAGTAACTACTCTTGAAAAGGAGAAGATTGATATCATGAAGATAGTTGAGGAGATCGATCATAAGAAGTCAAGGACATTCCTAAAGACATTTAGGGCAATGAATGAAATTTTCACGGAGAACTTTGGAAAACTTTATACAAAAGGAGTTGCCTTCCTAGAATTGGAAAATAAGGAGGAGATTTTTGCCGGAGGAGTGAATATTGTTGTCAAGCTCGCGAAAGGAAAGTATTTTGACGTCACTTCCCTTTCAGGAGGAGAGCAGACACTAGTTGCTTTATCATTGCTTTTTGCAATACAGGAGTACAAGCCTTACCACTTCTACATATTTGATGAGATTGATGCCGCGCTTGATAAGAGGAATTCGGAAAGACTTGCAGGTCTGCTGCAACAATACATGAAAGCCGGCCAGTATGTGGTAATAACACACAATGATGCAATCATCCTGAATGCTAATGTTTTGTATGGGGTAAGCATGCATGATAGTGTTTCTAAGATATTAAGTTTGAAAGTGCTTGAGACTCAGCAAACTCCTCTAACTACTGAGCCTCCAACTCAAGAATTATCAGCTCCTATTGAAGAGGATTTAATCAATCCAGGATTTGAGAATCTTAAAAACGATATAGATACACAATTGGATCACCCTTAATTTTAACGCCTTCTCTTCTTTTTCTGCTTTCTTTCTTGTGGAGGATACAATCTCATGAGAATCGCATACTTAAGGCGAAGATATCTTACATAAATTATATCATAGCATGTAAGGATAGTCCCTAAGAAGTTCTGAGGAATATGCTTTAGGGTTATTATCTCTGAATCATAGACTCCCAGTCTATACTTGAGCTTAATGAGAATGAGCTTGTACTTAAGACGCAAGTATTGAGTGTAAATATTATTAATATAGCTAAGAGCAATCCCTAGTATATTTCTTGGCATATGTTCTAGGGTAAATATTTCCTCATCATATACTCCTAGTTTATAGCTAACACGTATAAGGTTCAATCTGTATTTCACCCTAAGCAATCTCACGTAGATATTATCAAGATATCCAACAAGTGCTCCAAGGAGATTTCTTGGGAAGTGCTTGATCGTGGTTATCTCTTCGTCATAATCTCCTTTATTATATCTTGCTTTAATGAGAGAAAGCTTGTATTTCTCATGAAGGTATCCTACGTATATTTCGTCCCAGTATGGCTTCAATATATTGACATTACCTAGACGAACTGTAAGAATTACAACTAGCACAAGCAGAAGAGGAAGGAACCAGTACAGTCTTGCAAAAGAAAGCAAGGAGTTTCCTTGAACAATGCTAAATCTGTTGGCACTTGTTGCCGTGCTTCCTGAATATGTGAGCCTGACTGAAAATAGATAGTCTCCTTCCTTTAGATTAGAAGGTATAGAGAATGACCTGGTTATTTCCAGGTTTCCATAGACTCCGAGAGTTTCCTCTTCAAGATTTATTTCGTTGCCTGAAAAGTCCTTAATAAAGTATTCAAGAACAACATCAACTCTCTTATCAGCATCACCTATATTTGTCATTTTTATATTTGCGTTTAGCTTTTGATTAGAGAAGATAGAATGCGATAATGTTGAATGTGCAAGATCTGACTTTATATCGAAAAGAGCAATCTTTTCCTGAACTTCCAAAATGACATTTACTGACTTTGCTTCCTTGCCCTGCACAACTATTCTTCCAGCATGTATATCTCCATTTTCATGATCACTTGCAAAGAAGTCAGCATATATTGTCTTTGACTCTCCAGGAGCAAGCGAGAACGATTCATCACTTAAAATAACAAATTTATCCAATAATTGGCTATTGACAGTGAAATGCTGGCTTTCACCACCTGTATTTGTAACTTTAATAGACTCTCTCTTTGTCTCTCCCTGTTTAATCTTGACATTCAACACATCTTTATCAAGGGAGAACTCTGATGATTTAGAACTTCCTCCACCCGAGGATACTGAAGCAGAGGCAGGCGTGGAGAACCTGAACGAGGTGCTAGTTGTGTCATTCCTGTTTCCAGAAGTATCATTTGCATAAATTGTAAAGATGTAAGACCCATCAGAAAGACTTGATATACTTGCATTATAGTTCATTGAGTCTATACTTGACATAGTTGTATTAGTAAGTCCGCTATCTAGAGTGTAAAGAACAGTTCCATTTTCATCTAAGGTAACATTAAGGTTAAGAGGCAGATCTAAAGAAGTATAATTTGATCCTGATACAGGAACATTGATGGTTACTTGTGGAGAAGTCAGGTCGGCAGTTGTATTGATAGTTATGTTTCTTGTTTCTGTGAAGTTTATGTTATTCAAGATGTCTAAAGCACTAGCATTAAAGAAGTAGATTCCGTCAGCTAGACCTGAATAATTTATTGCAAATGGGCTTGTGGAAGATGTGTTTTGACTAATAAGACTTGAGGAATTGTAAAATCTTATAGTAATATTGGCAAGGTTTGTATCACTAGAGGTAACATTGATAATTGTGCTATTTCTACTTACAATTGATCCTGACGCGCGAGTTGGAGAGACGAATTGTACTAATGGACTTATTGAGTCTACAAAAAATACAACTGAGCTGATATTTCTATTTCCAGCTGTATCGTTCGAATATATAATCCAGGTATTACTCCCTTGAGAGCTTGATAGACCAGTCACATTTGTCCCGCATGTGATTGTTGTGTTAGTTACGCCTAGATTCAATGAATACCAGCAGTTGTTAGCTCCTGAAATTGTATAATTTAGAATAGTTTGGATCGTTGCATAAGTAGTATTTAGTGGATAGGTAAGATTCATGACAGGAGGAATTGTGTCAATTGTGATCGTCTGTGTTGCTGTCGTATTTCTGTTTCCTATGCTATCTGTCGCAGTGGCATTAAATGTGTAGATTCCATCAGCAGATACACTAATGTTCACCGTATTTGGTGAGGTTAGAGTAGTAGTTAGGTTATACAGTCCAGTACTATTAAACAGTCTAATACTGATATTAATAAGACTGGTATCAGAGGCAGTCACGTTGACATATACCCACCGCCGTGCAACAATAGATCCATTGCTATCAGTTACTGAACCATACTGTATAAGAGGAATCACAGCATCAGTAAAGAAGGTTAAAGATGTTCCATTTGTATTTCCTGCGCTATCATTTGCATAGACTATCCATGTATTGCTTCCTTCACTGCTGCTTAATCCGGTAATATTATTTCCGCAGATTACAGAAGTATTAGCTAATCCTAAGTTTAGAGTATACCAGCATGCTTGAATATTTGTGTCAGAAACAGTATAATTAAGTGTCGTTATAGTTGTCGTATAACTAATATTCTGAGGGTATGTAATATTTATCTGAGGATATGTCCTATCCAGGGTTATATTTCTAGTTCCAAGATCAATCGAATTACCTGCTGTGTCGTTTGCTGTTGAATTATAGAAATATAATCCATCATTAAGAGAAGAATAATTAATGTAGAAAGAAGATATGGAGGATGTGTTTGATCTTATTCTTCCTTGTGTAGAGTTATAAAGAAATATACTTATAGATTGAAGATTGGTGTCATTTGAGGTCACATTTACCTCAATAAAGTTCCTATTTAGGTATAATCCTGAATTTTGAGTGGGAGATGAATAATTTATGGAAGGATTGCCTGTGTCTATTAGAACTGTTCTTGTTATTGTGCTATTTTGATTATTAAGTGAGTCAGTTGCTGTCGCATTAAAGTAATAAGTTCCATCAGACAATCCTGAGTAGTTTATGAAGAATGGTGAGGACGTAGAAAGATTTGATCGAATAGATGAAAGAGAAACATTGTAAAGATTGATTGTAATATTAGCTAGACTTGCATCTGCTGAGGTTACATTAACGATAATGTTATTCCTATTTATTATTGATCCGTTGGCCTCAGTTGGAGAGGTATAACTTATTGATGGAGGAGTTCTGTCGATAGTGAAAACTATTGAGCTTGTGTCATTTCGGTTTCCTGCCGAATCATTAGAGTAAACTTTGAATGTATATGATCCATCTGAAATACTTGAGTTAGATGCATTGTAAGTTCTATTGTCATTAGTGGTCATAGTAATGTTTGTAACTCCATTGTTAAGAGTATATGAAACACTCGAGCCATTTTCATTCAGAGAGACATTGAAGTTCAATGGAAGGGAGAAGTAAGTAGTATTTTGTGGGAAATTAATTGTAACAGCTGGAACTAGTGTATCTAAAGTAATTACTCTTGTTTGTGTTGAGTTAACATTGCCTGATCTATCTACTAGAGTAACATTATAATTGTATACTCCATCATTAAGAGAAGTCCAATTTATTGCCCTCTGCTGAGTTGAAGATAATGTTGTATTAACCAATGAAGTTGAGTTGTACAGGTTAAATGTGATATTTGCTTCATTAATCTCAGTTACTGAGACATTTACATAAATCCAATTTCTATTTGCGAGTGTATTATTGTTTGCTGTTCCCGTTCCATAGCTTATAAGAGGAATTGTAGTATCAAGCGTAATTCTTCTTGTAATTGTAGTATTCCTGTTATTGGCCTGGTCTGTTAGTGTTACATTGTAAGTATAGTTTCCATCTGGAAGAGAGGTCCAGTTCATTGATCTTACAGCAGTTGAGAAGGTTGTACTGTTTGCAATTCCAGTTGTGTTAAACAAGGAGAATGTAATGTTTGCCTCATTCAATTCTGTAACAGATACATTGACATAGATATTGCTCCTGCTTACATTTATTCCATCATTATCAGTTCCAACACCTATGCTAATTAATGGAAGAACTGTATCAACTGTAATAGTCTGCGTCAAAGTTGTATTCTTAGTGCCTAGTGTGTCTGTGGCTGTTGCGTTGAATGTATACACTCCGTCTGCACCAACACTGACGTTCACGAAATTAGGAGAGGTTGCAGTAGTTGTTATGTTTGCTAATCCTGTTGAATTAAATAAACGAATGCTTATATTAACAAGGTTAGTATCTGCTGCAGTGGCATTAATCAGTATCCACCTTCTTGAGACAAAGCTTGCGTTAGAATCGGTTGGAGAGACGAATTGAACGGTAGGAGTAAGTGTATCAGTGAAGAATGTAACTCTACTGCTGTTCCTATTACCAGCAGAGTCATTTGCGTAAACAGTCCATACATTTGATCCCTCACTTGAACTTAATCCCGTCACATTATTTCCACATGTTACTGTTGTATTTGTAGTTCCAGAATTAAGCGTGTACCAGCAGGTATTAGCTCCTGATACAGTGTAATTCAATGCAGTTTGCGTTACACTGTATGTTGTATTAAGAGGATAGGTTATATTTACAACTGGAGGAGTTGTATCTATAGTAAACACAACTGAGGCAGTATCGTTTCTATTGCCTGCTGTGTCATTTGTGTATGCATTAAATGTATATGTTCCATCTCTTATGCTTGAGTTTGTATAATTAAAGTTCCTGTTGTCAGGTGTAGTCATAGAATAGTTTGTTACGCCACCATTCAATGAGAATAGAACAGTTCCATTTTCATTGAGACTTACATTGAATACAAATGATGAGGTTGTATAGGTAATATTAGCAGGGACTGTAATGTTTACAATTGGAGAAACAGTGTCAATGGTAACAGTCCTTGTGATAGTTGTATTTTGATTATTTGCAAGGTCAACTGCTGTAGCATTAAAGAAGTACACTCCATTTGAAAGGCCCGTATAGTTAACAAGAAATGATGAGGAAGACGATACATTTGTTTGATTGATCGCTTGGGTTGAATTAAACAAACGTATTGTAATATTCGCAAAGTTTGTGTCTGAGGCAGTAATATTTATTACAATATTGTTCCTTGTGAGCAAAGATGCATTTGCCTCAGTTAAAGTTCCAAATAAAGGTACTGGAAGGATTGTATCTAAAGTAATGTTTCTAGTTACTGTCTCATTCCTATTGTTTAATGTGTCAAAAGCTGTTGCGTTGTAAAAGTATAATCCATCAGTCAATTGCGAGTAATTGATGTAGAATGCTGAAGAAGTGGAGAGGTTTGACTGATTCAATGCCTGGGTTGAATTGTAAAGCCTTATGGTTGTGTTGGCAAAGTTAGTATCGTTTGCTGTGGCGTTTATCTCGATGAAGTTCCTGCTTAGATAAACTCCGGAATTCTGAGTTGGAGATGAAAAGTTAAGAGAGGGTTTTATTGTATCAATTGTAAATGTTCTTGAAGTGCTTCTGTTGAAGTTCCCTAGTGTGTCATTAACATAAAACTTAACAATATAATTGCCGTCTGCAATTGAAGCGTTTGTTGCATTGAAGTCTGTATTGCCATTCTTTGTCATTGTTACGTTTGTAACACCACTGTTCAAGGAATATTGAGCGGTATCTCCTGCTTCATTGAGAGTTATATTGAAGGACACGGAAGATGTTGATGAGTTAGTGGAAGGAAGATTGATGGTTACTATGGGGGGAACAGTATCGATTGTTATTGTCCTTGTGGCAGTTGTATTCCTATTGCCTAATACATCAGTTGCGGTTGCGTTGAATGTATAATTACCGTCCGCAGAAACTGATACATTTATAAGATTAGGAGAGGATGAGGTAGTAGTTATATTTACCAAGCCAGTACTATTGAATATACGAATGCTTATGTTTACAAGATTTGTGTCTGAGGCCGTTACATTAACAAGAATCCATCTTCTTGTCACATTGATTCCATCTGCATCTGTCAGTGTCCCGTACTGAACAAGTGGAATAATGGTATCAACAAAGAATGTAACTGTACTCTTGTTTGCATTGTTAAAGCTGTCATTTGCATATACTGTCCAGTTATTTGATCCTTCTGCACTGGAAAGGCCAGTTACATTAGCCCCGCAAGTTACAGAAGTGTTAGTAACTCCGTTATTAGTGGAGTACCAGCAGTTTGCTGCTCCTGAAATTGTATAATTTAGAGCTGTCTGAGTTACGGTGTAAGTAGTGTTTAGAGGAAGGGTTACATTCATTACAGGAGGTATTGTGTCTATACTAAATCCTTGTGAAGCTGTTGCATTTAGATTATTATATAAGTCAATGCAGTAATACTTGACAGTGTATCCTCCGTCCGCTATGCTTCCGTTTGTCGCATTAAATCCTCTATTTGAAGAGTTAGCAGTCATTGTGTAGTTAGTTACTCCATTGTTAAGGGTAAGATTACATGTTCCGTTTTCATTCAGAGAGACGTTAAACAAAATCGGAAGAGATGTATAAGTTTGATTAAGAGGAAGAATAATTGTTACACTGGGGGGAGTACCATCATAAGTGATCGTAAAGTTTGTAGAATTGAATGCATAGTTATTTTGTGTGTCCGCTACTTGATAGTTCCAGAAATAAACTCCATCTCTTGGAAAGACAAAGGTAACATTTGATGAGTTTCCTGTAGAAGATACATTTCTTAGTGTTGTATTTACAAGCGAAGTTGAGTTCCAGATATACAATGTTGCGTTAGAAAGTCCTGTATCATCAGTGAATGTTCCATTGAAGCTCATTGTTGCACTGCCTGTTGTAGTTCCGTTAGTTGGAACCTGGAGATTTACAACTGGGAATTGCTCATATGTAACGTTAACGCTCATAAAGTCTACACAAAGATTGCTTGAAGCGGTTCCGTTTTCCCTTAATATAACTCGCATTGTACCGTTTGCAATGAAGTTTAGAGCCATTGCCGCAGTAACGTTGAAGGTAGTCACGTTCTCTGTGTTATTCGCTCCAATACTAGTGTTAGCGCTAAACCATGCTAAAGAAGAGAAGTTCCAAATTGCAAGGTTCTTTTCATCAGTTGATGCTGTGACGTTGCTTTCTGTTGTAATAAGTGCTTTGGTAAGTGTGGCATAACTAGGTATTGTGAAATTGACAATAACGAAGGCGTCAAGAGTAGCCGTTCCAACAAACAATGAACAGTTGTTGTCTGAGATATTCAGCTGTGTTATGGCGTTATTAGATGAAGTAGATGAGGCAGATAGTGTAAATGTTTGGGCTGTAAGTGTCCCATTTGTAGCAGGATTGCTTGCAGCATTCGGAACCAAGAATCCTGTTGAAGGGTCAATAATATGATCAAACTCTACACTTCCTCCAACAACTCTAAGATCAAATGTATCCTGGCTTCCCTGTAATCCAGATAATAAGACCTTATTGTACTGGTTCTCTTGAATGTTTGTGAATTCAGTTATAAGAATGCCTTTATCCTTTTCATACACCTCTATTTTAGGAGTTCCAGAAATAACTCTTGGATATATGCTAATATCATTATCTTTTGTAAGGCTCCTTTCAAAGGTAATCCTTACATAATGCGTGTCTGGGATAGATTCACTCCAGATTCCATCGAGAGCATGAACTTGGTTATAGATATCCGAAACAAATACTTTCCCAGCATCAAGGTGCTCTGCCTGTGTAACAAGAATAATCTCGAAAGTCTGTGTGCTTAAATGGGGCACAGTCCATTCAATATAGTCGTAAACACCATCTCCATCTTGATCTTTAATATTATCAGGAGAAAGGTATTGAGAATTCTCAACCCAGTAAATCTTTACCCCTGAAGTCTTTGTGAGGTGGAAGTCTTCAGAGATATTTGTAAATGCCTTGACATTTGTATAATGGATGTCATCAGGCCCCAATACTGTGACTTTCTTTCCCCTCTTAGAATTTTCTTCCGTGGAACGTGGAGCTTCGGTATAATACTCTATCTCAGTATCTGAATCCGAGCTTGCGATTATTTTCTTATCGAAGTTTTTCTCTAATTTCCCATTTTTCTTAATAGTTATATTAACAGCATTTAGAGGCAAATCAACTGATTCCTTGCCGGATGACTTTGGTATCTTCTTTGTCCATCTCACTGGCTGATTGAGAACTATAGGATCATGGGTATCAGATTCGTTTACTATAGTCTGATTATCTACTATTTCTGTTGAATTGTAGAATGTTTGGTTATTTTCTATAGTATCTGAGCTTTCAGAGAGGTTCCTTTCTTCATAAAAGATTATTTCATCATTATAGGCTATTTTAACAATAAGTGGGGAACTCTCTGCTACTATTCCAAGCTTAGATAAGTTTATTGCAATAGGAAACTCGGAATCTCCTGAAAACTCACTTCCAAACCCGCTTTCTTTTAGGGAGTAACTGGTTGAAACCGTTGCAATGGAATTATCGGTGATTAGTGAAATAGAGCTTGCGTCAATAGAGATTCCATTATAATTTACTGAACTTTCAGCTATTGAGGCTGTTTCATTTTCATTTAGATTGTAAACAAATGGTTTATCCTTAGAAACAGAGCCTGGAACTATTATATCTGCTCCATTATCAAAATTATGTACTAAAAGGCTAAAATTCAGCTCAGGAAAACTTTCTTTTTCTCCTGGAATACCATATCCCTCTCCTGATCCTGAGACATTTGATCCTTTTATGTAGAAATCTCCTTGTCGAGTTGGAGAATCAATAATCTCAGAAAGCAGTATTTCCTTTGAATTGGATCCAGAAATAGCTATAATCTTTGCATCTGAAGGTAACAACTCTCCCTGCTTGAGAGAAAATTCGAAAGACCCTGCAAGTGGTTCGTTGATAGATGAACGTAAACTAAAAACAGCAAGGCCAGTTGATCGTATATATGGAGTCAAAACCAATAAAGTTCCAAGAACAAGAAGAATTAGTATGTAGGATAAATAGGTTTTATTGTGTGGCTTCCCGACGTAACTCGTTACAACTTTTCCATTTAGTCGTTTGTTTTCATAGAGATAGGGACCAAACACCTTTCCGTTCTTTTTTATATATTTTTTATGCACCACTTTTCTTTAGGCAAGTTATCAATAAGTTGGTAAATAGTCTATATAAAACTGCTTATGAGTTATCCTACAGTTAGAATTTCTTAAGTGTTGACTGCTTTCCCTCAGGAAAAAAAGATTTCCACGTAGCCCATGATTTCCTGAATATTCCAGAGTCTTTATGCTTTTTCCCATGGGTTTTCACAAACTCCTTTGTAAATGGATCTGAAGGATAACCTGATCCTATCTCTCCATACTGTTTCTTTAACTTTGCAACTTCCTCTTCCCGGACAACTTTAGCAAGAATAGATGCAGCCGAAACTGAAGGATGATTTACATCAGCCTTATGTTCACAGACAATAGCAAGATTTGAGGGATGTTTTATGAATTCAATTACTTTTTCTGTCCATGCCTTGATGTTGACAGAAGGGCAGTCAATAATGACCTTAATTGTTTCCTTTTCCGTATTAAGATTGTTGATAATTTCCCCAGCTTTCATTGCCTCTAAGGTATTAAGATTAATTCCTGAATGGATTGCATGATCTATTTCATTTGGAAATGCCTTAACTGCATAACTTCCTAGAGAATGAGACTTTATTATCTCAGCAAGCCTTACTCGTGCAGGATGGGTAAGCGTCTTTGAGTCTCTTACCCCTTTTGCCTTCAAGAGAGCCTCAACGTCTTCCTCCATTAGCACTCCTGCAAGTATCATAGGACCTATTAATGGTCCTCTTCCCGCATCATCTATTCCTATTACTAACATGTATTTATGAAAATATGTTATTATAAAAAGATATTGACTACAGCAAATTATAAAAATAGGCTTTATACTGCTTTGGCATGAAACTTGATGAAAAAATAGAGCAGGCATTTTCTGCTCCTAATATCATAACTCCTTTGCGGTCCCACGAAGAGGTGCAGGCTGCTAGACTCTACCTCTTACGATCTTCATTTCATGTTTCAAGAAAGAGAGTATTATATCTTGATCGCGGGTTCGACAGTGTTTTCACTCCTAAAATTTATGATGCTTTAAAAGAAAGGCTACAGAAAAATGAGGTTCGCGTATTCCTCTGGGAATCGATGGCTCATGTGCCCTCGCCGTGCCCTTCGGAACTCGCATCACTTTATAATCAACCATATAAATTCTCTCTTTCAATTAGTGGTGTGCGTAAAGGCAACTGCCATGTCTCTCCCTTCTTAAGAGTTGGACAGGGAGTCGTACTTGGAATTCCTGTAAAATATGATGAGCATGAAAAGAAAGAAGAGATAGGGATTCTATACACACTCTCACATGATCATAAAGAGTCGCCTGATTACAAGAAGTGCAAACGACTAACTGACAGAATTAGTGCCACATTTTACGATATATGGAAATCCATTCCTGTTGATAAAGAAATTTAATAGCAGCGGTTGGATTTGAACCAACGACCTCCGGGTTATGGGCCCGGCGAACACTCCAGGCTGTTCCACGCTGCTATAAAGTTATACACATGGAAGGGCTTTTAAAGTTTACCTATGTAATGATTTAATGAGTGGACCTGGAGAGGGAAAAATAAAACTTGGAAAGGCTGATGTCTATCTTCATCTAAAAGGAAAGTCGGGAGCAAGCGTAACACATATTGATGTAGAGCTTCCTGAATTAAATAAAATAATCAAAGAGGGTGAAAACACCTATGTTGGAGGGAAGAAAGGCGGTATCTTCCTAGGACTGAAAAAAGACATGATTGAAAGAGCAGAAAAGCTAGCGAAAGATGGTAATAGATAAAGAAGGACAAAGATATGTAAGTTTCAAGAGATTCATTGATGATATTGTTAGAGAGACAGCTGTTCAATTTGGAGAAACCCTCAACAATCCCAATGCCAGACCAACTACGACCTACAGCGAGTTAGTGGAAGAAGTGCCCTGGGCTCATATGGAAAAATATGCGATCTTTCGCAAAAGAGGCTGGCCCATGACATTCTGGAGCGATGCCCTTGCAGATATTTCTCTAAGAGTAGATTATGTAGATGACATCTATACTATCTCTGTGACAACCTCACACGAAGAAGTAAGATCGGCTGCACGGCATCTCATGGAGGAGCAGGAGTATAATTTTGAACAGGCTTATCTCTTCCAAGATGGAAAAGACGCCTTTAAACTTCTCAAGCGACGCGAATCTGTTAGGAAGGCATCCTGATTCCAATATAAACCTTTAAAAGTCTTTAATTCCCATTCCTTTTATGCCCGGATGGCCCAGCGGTTACGGCGCGAGATTGCTAATCTCGTTTCCTCACGGATTCCCAGGTTCAAATCCTGGTCCGGGCGTCCATCCTTTTCTGTTCTAATGTTTTCAGCAGATGCTTTCCTCTTGAGACGTCGTTAATGATAAATATTTATACTATCTTATTCTCAGAGATATAAGGGCCAATAAAACTCTCACTGAAAGTAAATATGAAAAAATTTAAAGTTCTTATTCAAGGTATGCATTGCGCAAGCTGTGCTTCAAATATTGAAAGAAGCGTCGGGAAAGTTTCTGGTGTTAAAAGCTGTTCAGTCAGCTTGATGACACGTAAAAGCCTCATTGAATGTGATGACAATGTCAAAGAAGAGGAAATAAAAAAAGCGGTTGCACGAGCAGGATACCAAGTTGTGAGTATAGAAAAATAATATGGATCATCAGATGAGCGGACACGATCATGCCCAGATGCAGGAGCCAAGCATCGAAGAAATGGAAATTAGAGGATGGAAGAAAAAGATGATCTGGGCCTGGATATTTACTATTCCAATTGCTATCCTTATGCTTGGCGAACGACTATTAGGTTTTGAGCTATTTCCTGAGAAGGTTATGCCTATCATTATTCTTGCTCTTGCATTTCCTGTTATTTTTATTACGGGTTGGCAAACTATTAGGGGAGGATTGCGAGGGCTCTTTACATTCTACTTCAATATGGACTCCTTGATTGCCTTGGGAACCCTTATTGCCTATTTTAGTGGATTATTACACATTTTCTTCAAGAATGGAGATTATTCTGGCGTATCTGCCATGATCATGGCTATCTTTGTTACAGGAAAGTATATTGAGACAAAGGCACGAGGTCAGGCTACGCAGGAAATAAAGAAGCTCCTTGAATTAGGGGCTAAGAAGGCACGCCTTCTCCAAGGAAAAATAGAAGTCGAGGTCGATATCTCTGAATTAAAGATCGGGGATATCATGATCATCAAGCCTGGAGAAAAGATACCTACTGATGGGATTGTTGTTCGTGGGGAAAGTGCTGTTGACGAATCAATGATCAGTGGTGAGTCTCTTCCAGTAGAAAAGGGAAAAGGAAGTGCAGTTATAGGAGCAACACTAAATCAGGATGGGATCTTATATGTAAAAGCAACCAAAATAGGAAGTGACACCTTTCTGGCTCATATCATCAATCTTGTTGAGGAAGCACAAGGAACTAAAATTCCTATACAGAAACTTGCTGATAAAGTAACAAGCATATTTGTTCCTACTATTCTTATAATAGCAACACTAACATTTATTGCATGGCTTTATCTTACGGGCGACATAAATAGATCGTTGGGTGTTGGAATATCTGTATTAGTGATTGCTTGCCCATGCGCTCTCGGCCTTGCAGTTCCGATAGCTCTTATGGTTGGATCTGGAATGGGAGCTAAACGAGGGATTCTTATAAGGAAAGGAGAGGCTATTCAAACTATGAAAGAGGTAAGGATATTTGTTTTTGATAAAACGGGGACTATAACCAAAGGAAAACCCGAAGTAACTAACATTCATTCTAAAGTTAAGGAGAATTATCTTTTGGATATTGCTGCCTCGCTTGAAACATTAAGCGAGCATCCCATTGCTCATGCCATAGTTTCTAGAGCAAATTTGAAGAAATACAGAAAAGTTACTAATTTTAATATTGTGCGAGGAAAGGGAGTTATGGGGAAAATAGGAAGCAAAGACATTGTAATTGGAAACAGGTCTTTAATGACTGATAAAAACATAAAATATGATGATCTAGATCAAAAGATTAGAGGTTTTGAATCGGAAGGAAAAACTATTATGATTATTGCTGAAAATAAGAAAGCCTTGGGTATCATTGCAGTTGCTGATGCCATAAAAGAGGATTCTGCCCAAGCCATTAATATATTGAACCAACTTGGTTATAAGATCTTTATGCTTACTGGTGATAATGAACTAACCGCCAGAGCCATAGCTTTCCAAGTAGGAATTAAAAATGTCATTGCAAATGTCCTTCCTGAGGATAAAGCAAAAAAGGTTGAGGAACTTCAGAAATATGGGATGGTCGCTTTTGTAGGCGATGGAATTAATGATGCTCCTGCGTTGAAACAAGCAAACGTGGGGATTGCTATGGGTTCAGGAACAGATATAGCTATTGAGGCAGGAGACATAGTGTTAGTGAAAGGATCGTTAAGAGGAGCAATAGCCGCTCTCAATCTAAGCAAGGCTACATTCAAAAAGATAAAGCAGAATTTGTTTTGGGCTTTCGGGTATAATGTCATTATGATTCCATTGGCTATGGCAGGCATTCTTAACCCTGTTTTTGCAGAAGTTGCTATGGCTCTCTCATCCATCAGTGTAATAACCAATGCTAACTTATTGAGGAGGATAAGGGTTTAAAAAACATTTTGAGATTGTTATATTATGGCTGTTAAAGATTTTATTCGAGAGTTAAATAAAAAAGAACGAGTTGAAGGAGAATTGATAAAAACGCTCATCTATTCTATTCTCACCTCATTTATTGTACTTGGAGTTCTTTATTTTGCACGGTTTAGATATACTGAAGGATTTATGTCCAAACAAGGATTCTTTCTATTCTTTGCAGCTCTAAGCTATGGATTGATTGCTCCTACTATACGACAGGTAAGAGCATATATGGAAATGCCTTGCATGAGTGGTATGATGGTGGGCATGACAACCGGAATGGTGGCAGGGTTCTTACCAGGATTTTTTGTTGCTTCAACTAATGGAATGTTTATAGGATCTGTTTTTGGTATGGCTGTTGGAATTATTTTAGGGGTCTGGAATGGGAAATGCTGCGGAGTAATGGGAGTTATGGAAGGAATTATGGCTGGTTTCATGGGTGGACTCATGGGAGCAATGACTGCATTTATGTTATTGAATGATCATCTCAAGATTGCCACGGTAATAGTGTTTTGTATATCTTCTATTATCCTTTTTGCCTTGAATTACATGATCTATGTAGAGATGAAGCGAGAGGAACGAAAGAGACACGAAGATCATCTATTGTCAATAATCCTGACATTCATCTTAATTGTAATAACTACATGCCTCATGGTCTTTGGTCCAAGAAGTGGAGTCTTCGGTTAATTTAAATATAAAGAGTACATTAAGAAAATATGAAAAACACTACAATTTTAATGTTGGTCGTCGTTGCGGTTGTTATAGTTGGGGCATTCTTTTTTATCAATGAAAAATCTCCTACGGGAAATATAATTACTGATAATCCAAATTCTTTACAGGGTCAAAAGCAACAAGTAATCCTAAGTGAGCGTAATCTTAATTACTATCCTTCTCGAATAAGCGTCAAAGCAAATCAACCTGTGGAAATTACATTAGATAGCAGCGTTCAAGGGTGTTTGCGATCATTTGTGATAAAAGATTTAGGTGTCTCAAAGTTTGCTAGAACTGCAAGCGATAAGATCACATTCACACCAACAAAGGCAGGTACTTTCAGTTTTGCCTGTAGCATGGGTATGGGTTACGGAACGTTAGTTGTAGAATGAAAATTCTATTTAGAAAGCCTTATCTCGGTATTGCTGTGATAATCTTTCTTGTCTATCTTATTCTTGTAGTCTTATTCAGTGGTTTTTACAATACAATTCCTCTTATTGTGGCTAATGCACAATCTGTGTTCTGGTCTAAGTTAATATTATCTCTTGTTCTATCACTAGTCATAGGATTGCTTGTTTCTGCTAATGCAGTATTAATTTACATCAAGTATAAACAAAGAAAACAGTGTAAAGAAGCAGGAACTGTTGCCACTATCGGGACTATCGGAGGTTTAGCAGCAGGTGTTTGCCCTTTATGTGTTACTGGTCTCCTTCCTATTATTTTAGGCCTACTAGGAATTTCCTTTTCTTTTGGAAGCTTACCTTTTCATGGAATAGAGGTACAAATAGGATCTATCATCATTTTGCTGATAAGCTTGTGGATGTTAGAGAGAAAATAGCAACATTTATATCTATAATTGCTTTATTTAGAGTATGACGTATGGTCCTCAAACGGGGGCCTTAGCATAATGGGAAACAAGTTCTTCGTCATTGGAATAATCATTGCAGTCGTTCTAGTAATAGGGTTCATTGTGTTTTCCCATGCTAAGGTTCCTACAGAAAATGTAAACACCAACACTGCTGATGTACAGAAGATTGTCTTAAGTCAGAAGAATTTTAATTATGCTCCTAAAGAAATACATGTAAAAGCAGGTCAGCCTGTGAGCATTTCGTTAGATTCTAGTGTCAATGGATGTCGTAGAGGTATTATCATTACCGACCTCGGAATTGACAAAGAACTTCCCACTCCTCAAGATACTCTTACATTTACTCCTGAAAAATCAGGAACTCATGTCTTTACCTGTAGCATGGGTATGACTAAAGGCAAAATTGTTGTAGAATAGAAAAACCTATTTCTTTTTATTATAATCTATAGAATCTGAAAAAAACTATAGCCATAGGCACTGAGGCCATAAGTAACGATATACAGTGCTGCGGGCAGCAAAGAAAATACATATATCTATCAAGTCGTTCAAATATATAAATCTTATTCTATAAAGCTAAAGCTTCCAATCGTTTCAGATATATTTATATAAATATGAATGATACAAATAATTATGGCCAAGATAATAACAAGAGCATTTATTGATGCGCTTGGAACTACGGTATATATAATTTTGGTGGCCTCCTTTGTATTTTATCTTCAAAGATTCTCTTCAAAACCAGATCATACCCTTCTCATTCCCATTGCCATGCTTTTGCTTTTTGTCTGTTCCGCAGCCATCACTGGATTCTTGGTTTTGGGGAAGCCAGTCATGCTGTATATGGATGGGAAAAAGAGAGAATCAATTTTGTTATTAAGCTACACTCTGGGGATTCTGTTCCTCATAACTATAGTGTCCTTTATTTCATTAATAGTTTACCTTAATTCAATTTGACAAGACTAAGAAAGTAAGATTCCTCTTCAGCTGGGGAAAATGTTTAAATAATTAAAGGGCTTATTCTTATCATGGCTACGCAAAAAACGTGGGCCTGGATAATAGGAATAATTCTTGTGTTAGTTGGTCTCTTGGGGTTTGTTAATAATCCTATTCTAGGCATTTTCAATGTAAATGGATTGCACAATATGGTGCACATTATTACCGGACTGGTATTTATATGGGGGGCGTGGGGTGATTTTGCAAAGCCCGTTAATAAGTGGATGGGAGTGATATACATTCTACTTGGAATAGTAGGGTTTATTGTACCTCTTACTTTTATCGAAATGACTTCACGGCTAGATCCTGATAACTTCCTTCATTTGGGCGTAGGAATTATATCTGCTCTTGTTGGCTGGATAGCTGACTAATTTTGTTTCTTATCTATGGCAATACAAAAAGGATCTACTTGGAATACCATACGAATGCCTCATTTTTCTAGATTGAAATCCCTTATTGATGTGGATGTCGCCATTATTGGAGGAGGCATTACCGGAATTACTGCCGCCTATATTCTCAGTAAGGCCGGGAAAAAGGTGGCTCTTCTTGAAAAAGATACTTTATGCTCAGGAGCCACAGGGCTTACAACTGCATTTCTTACTCAGAGTGTTGATACAGATTTCAGCGAACTGGTTGAAATGTATGGTACGAGAAAGGCGTCAACCATTGCAAAGTCTCATCAGTATGCCGTTGACAGAGTTGAAGATATAATAAGGAAGAATAAGATAGACTGCGAATTTGTCAGATGTTCTAATTACTCCTATGCACTTGATGAGAATGATGCTGAAGACTTACAAAATGAAACAAAAGTTATGAAGGAACTTGGAATAAAGGCCAGATTTAAGGAAGATAATAAATTAAAATTTGAAAATCATGGATATATCGAGATCCCTAGACAAGCAAAATTCCATCCTTTGAAATATCTTTCTGCTCTTTCTAAGATATCTTCAGAAAATGGAGCGCAAATCTTTGAAAAGACAGAGGTCAAGGAAATACGTGGTAATGGTCCTTATGCTCTAAAGACTCCATCAGGAGAGGTATATGCACAGCAGATTATTGTTGCTACATATGCTCCTTTCAACAAAAAGATGTATTTCAATCCCC
>JAIFVW010000009.1 GCA_019662115.1 Candidatus Pacearchaeota archaeon | reverse complement strand
GAAAGCATCTAAGCACGAAGCCATCCGCAAGACGAGACAACAAAGGCCGTCAAAGAAGATGACGTTGATAGAGATGGTGTGTAAGATCTGAGTCAACGAGGATTTTAGCACGCATCTACTAATAGCCTCAATTAAATCAAACTCAGAGTTGCCTTTCTCCTTGTTTCAGAGATTTCTTTCTCCTACATAAATGCTTAAATATATCCTATCCTAGATATAATCATGGACGAAAAGCCATATTACACTCCTAATGAAGTTGCCAAGATAATAGATAGTTATAATTCATGCAGAGTTTTAAAGGAACAGCATCCCGGATCACCAGCCTTAAAGCCTGGAGAGCAATCTCGCCAGGGATCTCATGGAATCAAAGAGACCTATGAAAAGAATGTACCTAAAAATGTTAGGTCTCATCTAGGCATAGAGAGCAGGTTATTCTGATTTCTTCTAAATCTTTAAATATAAACATTATATTGTAAAATAATGAGTTTACTCAATATGTTTGGAAGCGCATTAGTATCATCGCGACCTGTGCCTCAAGAGACACATTCTATTAATCTTAAACATTTATCTGGAGATGCTATTAGTGAGGCTAATTATGTTATGTGTGTTATCAACAAAAAATTTGGTAAGGATCCAAAATATGAAGGAAAAGCAATCGTAGCAGAAAAAGAATCCGACTCAAAATATAACCTTAACGTCTTTAACATAAGAAAGCACGCAGATAAATACAATCGTATGCTTGCTAGTGATAAATTTGTCAGGGGTGTAGAATATATTCCTCACCCAACAGATCGTCCAAAGATGGATTAATTTCTTACGGTCTAATGCGCTCTTTTATTCGTTTCAAAGTCTCTCGACTTGTTATTTCTCTGTACCAAACGTATTCTCGGGCTGTATAATTTTGATCGTGAGCTGGCGGAAGGGATTCCCTATAAGCTACAGACAAGCGATCGCTTTCACCTAAGCGTATAGATTCTGCCTCTTCTTCAAGAACAAGATGCTCTCCATATTTTCTATATTTCCTGTCGTGAGACACTTTAGCCATCTTTTCAATTTCCTCTACAGGAATCTTGATTCTCTTAATATTCATAAAAAAACATAGCCTAACTTACTTTTAAATATAATTATCCTGGCTCGGCATACTGGTTATAATCGGTAGTATCTATGGATGTTTCAGGAGAGGAAGGTTCGTTTGAAGGAATAAATTCTCCTCCAGAGTCAGCTGAACCAGTGTTAGAAGGCGTTAAAATTCCTTGCACTTTTTCCTTTACTGAAGATCCTTTTAGAGAAAACATCACAAGAGCCATTATAATTATTAAAGCCAAGACTGAAAGGATTGCCCGAGCTGCAGACATTCCATGATTTTCAATATTTCCTATTATCATAAGCATAACTCTCCATAGAAAAGCAAAAGCAAGGATTCCCAAAACTATCTGATAAGAGGATTCGCTTGTGCTGCCAAAGAATTTATTGAGTATAATGATACTGCATGGCCCTAATGCAAGAAGTATAGGGGTGGCACTGTAAGAAAATATGCCGTAACTTTCCCTATAGCTTCCTTTCCCCTTGAATAATTTTACAAATACATGGAATATAGATGAAAAAATAATACTTGCAATCCATGCAATTATTATAAGGCATATAAAATAAAATATTAATATGAAAGAAATTTGCAATCCTAAAGGTGCGTAATTGATTTTCTCCCCCCATGATCCTATAAATTGGGAGGTAGGAAGAGTCGTTGTCTTAATGAATGATGCAATCTGCCATCCAAAGAAGAGATATGCAATAAATAACAGCCCCAATAAATATCCAAAAGAGGTCCCTATAGAGTCTGCCTTTACAGTCTCAAATAATTGTCTTGGTGCAAATAATGATTTCCATATCTTGCTAAAAAAGCTGTCACGATATCTTGACCTTACTTCATGTATTGCCTCTTCAATATCTCTTTCCTTGTATCCTGCTTCAAGAAGTTCCCCTCTAAGGAAGTCAAAACTCATCCCTGACTTTCTTCCATCTGACAAATATTCTCTGAGATTCGTCTTTGCCATCTTTTTATTTTAAAAGAGTTTATAGTTTATAAACTAAAGCTTTAAATATTCTGAAATCAAGAAAAGACTCCATGGATTTGGAATCAGTAGTAAATTACGACAGAGAGGTAAGGAAAACAGATAGCTTTAGCTCAAAGTATCTTAGCTGGAAGTATGTCAAAAAGGAATTAGCAACTGCGGCATATGAAGTTATCCTTCCAATGTCTGTTGGTGTAATTGGCGGACTTTATATCATCAAGGCTTGTGCTGCTCACCTCTAAATTTAAATAACTCAGATTTGATACAATATAATGCAGAAAATCGTTACACATTTATGGTATGATAAGGAAGCCAAAGAGGCAGCTCAGTTTTATACTTCCCTAATCCCAAATTCTAAAATCAACAGCATAAGAACAATCCACGACACACCAACAGGAGACTGTGATATTGTATCATTCGAACTTGCTGGCCAGCCATTTATGGCTATTAGTGCAGGACCGTTCTTCAAATTCAATCCCTCTATTTCATTCCATATTAAATGCAAGACAACGGATGAAGTGGATGCTATATGGGCGAAACTCTCGAAAGACGGGAAAGTATTAATGGATCTTGGAAAGTATCCATTCAGCGAAAGATATGGATGGGTGCAGGACAAATACGGCCTTTCCTGGCAGATAATTTTTGCAGGCAATGATCCAATACATCAAAAAATTGTTCCCGTGCTTATGTTTACAGGAAAGATGGCAGGCAAAACTGAAGAAGCAGTTAATCTCTATACCTCGATATTCCCCAATGCCAAGGTGAACTTTATTTCCCGCTATGACAAGGATACAGGGGCAGATAAAAAAGGAACTGTAAAGTATGCTCATTTCACGATGGAAGGAATGGAGTTCGGAGCTATGGACAGCGCGCATGGACACAACTTTACTTTCAATGAGGCCATATCCTTTATTGTAAACTGTAAAGACCAAAAAGAAATAGATTATTATTGGGGAAAGCTTTCTGCCGATCCTAAATCTGAGCAATGCGGCTGGCTCAAGGATAAGTATGGAGTCTCATGGCAGATTGTTCCGACGGCAATGAATGAGATGATGGTTAAAGGAAGCAAAGATCAAGTTGCTAGGGTAACTCAGGCATTTCTCAAAATGAAGAAGTTTGATATAGATAAACTGAAGAAAGCTTACGAAGGTAAATAAAAAATATTCTTACTCAAACATTGGCTTGTATCTGTGCCAGTGAATCACTAAAAGATAAACATTCAATATTATAACAATAGCAGCTAGCCACCAACCCATATGATCAAGGAATATATGGAATAGTGCAATGTTAAAAGTTACAGGAGCCAACAAAACGGCTGCGAATGGAGACCACTTATTGAATATGAACATCAAGCCGCATAATACAAAGACCAAGTTGATTACATGAAGCATATATCCTGTATTCATCAGAGCATTCAAGAAAGCCATTCCAGCAGCATTATAGGCTGGAGGTGGAAGAAGATTAAGATAACCAGTTGCAACAATCAGGATGAAAAAAAGTCCAAGAACGATCTGGGCAGTCCTTACAACTTTTCTACTCCTCAAATTCATAGCCGAAATAGCCAAGTGGTCTATTTAAATGTTACCGGGTGGATAATTTTATAAAACATAACTCTCTCGTTAAAACGTGAAAAGAAATATTACAAAAAGACTAAGTGTGTGGGCCATCATAGTAGCAGTAGTACTCATGATACCTCTTTTGGCAAAATGGCCCTGGACTGGAAGTGATTTCGTTTTTGGCGCAGTAATGCTGTTCGGTTCTGCTACTGTGTATGAGCTGATAACAAGAAATATGAACAATATTAGGCATAGAATTGCTGTCGGTATTGTAGTGTTTGTAATATTGGCTACTATCTGGGTAATCCTTGCTACGGGATAATTTAAATACCCATTTTTATCTACATTTATGAGTCGGGCAGCTGATCACGGGCGTTTCCATTAAATTGGAGAGAAATGAAATGATTTCTACGTCTGAGGAAGGTCCGGACATCCCTGGAAACAGGAAGTAGCGACCCATGAAAATGGGCTGTCGTGAGGCAGAGCTCCGCAACAGAAACGACACAGCCTTCATTGAGCAATGAACTTTGCAGGAAGCAACGAGATGAAGGATATGATGAAACGGGCGACTTCGCTGATGCAAGAGCCCTCGCCGCTCGCATAGACAGATGTCAGCACGGATGGTTCGAATACGACATCCGACAGAATCTGGCCTACGCCCGACTCACTTTATTATATAAATTATTAAATATTCAATTGTATAAGAAAACATATGGTTCGATATAATCTATTTATAATTAATAACGATTCAGGAGCCCATGGCCAGAGAGCAAATATAGATGATGAAGAAAGAGAGCTTCCACGAATAGGAGAAATTTATTCTATTAGGAGCCCGATTGATATGGCTACATATAGAGTTAAATCAGTTTGTCATCCCGCTCAATTAATTGCTGTCGAATCGGATGATAAGACATTAAAACTTACTCCCTTGGTACCTGAAGTAACCATTGAGCGCCTTGTTCTTTCAGACATCTAAAAACATTTAAAAGTCATCTACTTGTAGCAATGCTACGGGAGCGTAGCTCAGCGGGAGAGCACACGATTGAAGCTCGTGGTGTCGGGGGTTCGACTCCCTCCGCTCCCATAAACTATAAATAATACCCTGCCTTCTGAAATTTGTATTCTATGAGGCCCTCTAAGCGCTTGTTTTTGTTCACTTCGATTGGTGTAGCGATGCTTTTCATGGCAGATGTGCTAGTCTATTATTATTTCCCTCTTTTCTTGCAGCAGGAAACTTCAATTGTGCCTCCAGAATCTTTGACTAAAGGCCTTATCCTCTATATGCCTTTTAATAATCTCAGTTTGTATACTCCTTCCAAAACATACGATCTATCTGGAAAGAGGAATCATGGATCAGTTATAGGTCCTCAGTGGAATTCATCTGAAGGCCCTTTCCACGATGGGGCATTCGAGTTTAAAGGAAAAGACAAGATTACAATCCCAGACTCTCCACTATTAAGCCCTGCTATATGGGATGGATTTTCTGTTGCCCTTTGGGTAAAATTTGATAAAACAAGTTTCGTAGGTGAGGGAAGTGGCAAGGATTATATTCATTTCCTTGGAAAAGGTGGAAATGGAAATGATTATGAATATATGTTCAGACAGTACAATAGTTCCAATGCAGAGAAAAGGCCAGATAGGATCTCATTTTATATGTTTAATATTTCAGGAGGCCTTGGGGTAAGCGCAGATCTTGATGAGCCAATACCTAAAAATGAGTGGATTTTCCTTGTTGGGGTGTATAATGGAACAAGTGTTGAAATATGGAAAAATGGAATATTAAAGCACCAGGCACCTCTCTCATTGTACGGGATAAATCTTCAGAAAGGTACTGCACCTCTTAACCTAGGAACTTCTGATGGAGATAGCTACTTTACAGGATCAATGGATAATGTTATGGTTTACAGGCGTGCCCTCAATCAGTCTGAGATAAGATCCTTATATCTATGGCGACCTCAATGAAACATTTTTAAGTGTCTAGTTCTATAGTTGGAAATGTTGCTCAGCAATTACTGGCGGGCAGTAAGGAGACTTCCGCCAAGACTAGGGGTGAATTATATTCTTTCTAAAATTGTTTTTGGCGTAGGGATTGGGATTGCAGTTGCCGCCCATTTTAATTTAGGAAAAATTATAGGGCTTATTCTTATCATTGCAGGAATACTGGTTATGATCCCTGCAGAAATTGTTCTTGCAAAAGAGATGGCAAATATTATTCGAGAGGAAAGGAAGAGGAATAATGCCCATAACCTTTATAAAAGACAAGTGTCTCGATAGGCAATGAAGAAAGAGGAGTACAAAGATAATAGCTTTGGTGTTGCAGGAGTCATTCTTGGGATCTTAAGCATAATATTTGTTGGCTCTCCTTTTGCAGGAATAGCAGTTGGGATTCTTGCTATAATTTTTTCCATTAAGCAGAAAAAACATCATGCGAATAAATGGTCTAAGGCCGCAAAGATTCTAGGTATTATAGGTATAATATTAAGCATAATAGTGTTCGCTGCAGGAGCATATTACATATCAACTAATCCAGATCTCCTTTCGCAGTTTAAATCAGGTTATTCAGCTCCATGATTAAGACGAGGAAAGCAGCCATTGAATTGTCAATTGGAACAATAGTCATTATTGTTCTAGCAATGTCAATGCTCATCCTAGGTCTTGTGCTTGTCCAAAGGATTTTTTCAGGTGCAACTCAAAGCGTTGATGTATTGAATGACAAGGTCATTAATGCAATGTCTGCGCTTTTCACTGATGAAAATTCTAACGTTGTTGTAAAATTAGGCCCTGATCAAACAGTGAAGGTAAAGCCAGACTCTGGAGATGTAAACGTTCCTTTTGGAGCCCGAACATCTGATGGATCTGCAGTTACTAGAACAAGGCTGAAGTACAAGCTTACATTGGAAGAGGCAAATGGAAAGAATTGTATAAGCCCTCAGATCTTAGGACTAAAGAAAACACAGGATTTATTCAAGACTCCTCTTGATCAGCTTCAGAACTTCGACAGGCCGGAGGGAGCAAGCGCATTCTCTCTTATCAAGGTCAATGTTCCTAAAGGTACAGCAACATGTACTCAGAAAGTTTTGGTTGATGTCACAGACACGCAGGCTCAGGGAGATCAGTATGTAGGCGGCAACTTCTTTTATGTAGAGATCCTTAAGGGAAGTTTGTTCTAAACACACAAATCTTTTTATAATCCTGTTGCAGTTAACCAAAATGATTGGATTTGATTTGGACGAAATTGTTTTTGAGTTCATTGATGGATTAATTCCATTTATAAAAGAGAAGGAAGGAATTCATATCTCTAAAAAAGATTTTCATTCCTATAATCTCTATGAAGTTTACAATATATCAAAAGAAAAAACTGACTCTCTTGTTTTTGAATTTTATGAGTCAGAAGAATTCGACAAAATTCTACCAGTGGAAGGAGCTGTCCAGGCAATCCCTTTGTTATGCTCATCATACAAGATACCTTTTATCACATCAAGGCCTGTAAAGATAAAGGAAAAAACTATCTCTCATCTAAATAAATATTTTCCATCACATCCTTTTGAATTGCACCATTCTGGAGACTACTTCGCAGGCAGTCTTCTTACATCTAAGGCTGAAATTTGTATGAGCTGTGGAATAGACACAATCATAGAGGATAATGGATCCTATGCATTAAACTGCGCAAGAGAGGGGATAAATGTTGTTCTTTTTACAAAACCATGGAACAAGGGTGTTGAGCATCCACTTATCAAGAGAGTTGATTCGTGGTCAGAAGCTTACAGATACCTTAATCCTCTTGCAAACGCTTAAAAACACATTATATATCTAATTTTATGGAATTCAAGGATTATCAGAAATATCGCTGGTTTTACACGTCTCATGGCAACCTAGTTATAGGTGGAAAAAGCGCAATGCAAAATGATGAGCTGCTTTCCCGTGCTCAATCACTAAAGAAAGACTTTATTGTAATGCATACCCAGGATCCAGGAAGTCCATTCTCCATCATACTGGCTCCAGTAGCGAAAGTATCGCAAGAGGAATATGAGGAATGCGCAATATTTACAGGATGCTTCAGCAGGGCCTGGAGAGCAGGAAATAAGACTGCAAGTATCCATATCTTTAAACTCTCCCAGCTTGCAAAAGATTCTAAAATGAAATCAGGAACCTGGGGAGTTATTGGTCCTATAAAGAAAACAACTGTGGATTTACGTCTTATTCTAACAAACCAAAAAGGGGTTCTTAGGGCAGTTCCAGATATTACACTTAAAGACAAGAAAGCAGGGCTTCTTGTTCTTTCTCCTGGAAAAATCAGCAAGCAAGATATGCCTCTAAAGATAGAGCTTGAGCTTGATACTCCATACTCTCAGGAGGAAGTCCTATCAGCATTACCAACAGGAGGATTTAGGATTTTAAGATGACCATAGTAGCTACGTTCCAGATAGGAAAGGCAGGACTTACAGAAGGAGTGATTGAATCTTTACTTGCAGCTCTTAAAAATCACCGCCAGGTTAGGATATCCGTCCTCCAATCCTCGGGTAGAGACAGGAACAGCATGGAATCTCTTGCCGAAGACATGAAGAACATGCTCTCAGAAAAGCAATCCGGAAATTATTATACCAAGATTATAGGCTTCACAATAATACTTAAAAAAGCCTCTTCTCAGAAGTAAGGTTTATAAGGGGTGTTTTTTAACTACTACAATGGCAGATATACGCACTGTTGAATCAGGTAAATACAACAAGATTTTAGCGGAGACGCTTAAAAAATCAGGCGATTTTGAAAAACCAATCTGGGTTGATTTAGTCAAGACAAGTTCCCATAAGATGAGACCTACACTTGAAGAGGACTTTTGGTACAGAAGATCAGCAAGCATTTTAAGGCAGATTTATATTAGAGGTACAGTAGGTGTCGAAAGATTAAGGACAAGATACGGTGGAAGAAAGGACAAGGGAATGCAGCCTCCACGATTTGTAAAATCAGGTGGAAAAATAATAAGGACAATCTTACAACAGGCAGAATCAGCAGGCCTTTTGGAAAAAGCCAAAGGGAAGAAGGCAGGAAGAATAATGACAAAGAAAGGCCGAGAACTTTTGGAGAGCGTTCAATGAGCATTATAAATGCGTCCAAAGGCGGAAGATATAGCACTACTTTTTCTCCAGACTTAACTCTTGATAGCAATCCTTTTCCATCTCTTATATTGGGAAAACCATTTAGAATATCGCCAGGAGAAATTGTAAGGGTCAATATACCTGGTAATCCTCCATTTGAAATTATCAAGTCCAATCGTGTTCCTCGCACAAAAGATCCTCACGTATTTTCAAGTGTGATAGCAGTTCATACAAGCACTACCGCTTACTTGTCAAGAACTGACGAATTGGCTTTAAAAAAGGATCCAGAATATTCATTCACTAATTTATCTCTTGATGAAAACTCAACAATATATATTGCAGCAGACGGGCAATTTCCGATTTACATAAATAATATTTCAAACACTAGGTCCAGCAATCGTTTATCTCTCGGAATACATTCTCCACGTTCATACTTCCTTATTGATCAAGAATATGCTCAAAGGGACCCATCATTAGAGATAGAAAGATATTTGCTAGATAATAGAGACTCTATTTTGAACCATCAAAACATGTCTTATTTAAGAGATCTAAAAAGGAGAGCGCAGGGCAGAAAATGACAAACTCATACCAGAAGAAAGTTAAACTAGGAGTGCATAACAAAAGAACAAAGTGGGCTCCATTTTGGGCAGTTGTAAGAAAGCACGGAGTAAAGAAGAGAGTCCATCCATCTCAGATGACCAAGCACAGAAGGCACTGGAGAAGGACAAAGCTTAAAATTAAACCAAGAAGCACGCCTAAACAGCATCTAGGATAAAATGGCAGAAACAAAAATATTAGAAAGAGAATATATAATTCCACTTAGGCGAGCCTGGGTTAACGTTCCTCACTATGAAAGAACTGGAAAGGCGATAAAGACAATAAAGAAATTCATAGCAAAGCATATGAAGGTTACAGACAGGGATGTCTCAAAGGTAAAGCTTGACGTTTATTTCAACAATGAACTATGGTTTAGGGGAAGACGCCATCCTCCGGCAAAGGTAAAGGTAAAGGCAAGAAAAGAGGGAGAGATAGTTAAGGTTGAATTTGTTGAAACTCCGGATCATGTTAAATTCCTTAAGGCAAAGCATGGAAAGATGCATGTAAAACCAGAAAAGAAAGAAGAGAAGAAGGAAGAATCTCTTACTCCAGAAGAAATGGAAAAGAAAGTCGAAGAGAAAGAAAAAGAAAAGTCAGTTGCTGATGCTAACATAAAAGATTTCAAGGCAGAGGCAAAAGCAGGGAAACATACTTCCAAGCCTGAAAAAGCACAGCATCCTCAGAGAATGGCTCTTCAGAAATAATTCTATGCTTGATATAGAAAAGATAAAAGCAGAAAAATCTACCGAGGAATTGCTGAAATTCTCCATAATTAATATTGATAAGCCATCAGGCCCTACAAGCTTCACAGTCTCTGAATTTATCAAGAATTCGCTGAATGTGAATAAGACTTCCCATCTTGGAACTTTAGATCCAATGGTCTCAGGAGTTCTGCCAATACTTGTTGGAAGGGCATGCAGGCTTAGCGATTATTTTATGCATAGGGACAAAGAGTATGTGGGAATAATGAGGCTGCATGAGGATATTCAAGAAGAAGCGTTGAAAAAAGAAATCAATAATTTTGTCGGAAAAATAACTCAACTTCCTCCAGTAAGGTCTAGGGTAAAAAGGGAAGAAAGGATTAGAGAGGTGAAGAAGTTTAGAATCATAGAAAAAAATGGGAAAGATGTTCTCTTCTCCACTTTGGTTCAGGCAGGGACTTATATCAGAAAACTTATTCATGATCTTGGAGAGAAAATAGGAGGGGCGCACATGCTTGAGCTTAGAAGAACTAAGGCAGGGATGTTTGAAGAAAAGGGTCTGCACAATCTATATGATTTTGAAGATGCAGTCAAGGAATATAAGCAGGGAAATGATTCTAAATTAAGAGATATGCTTGTGCCAGCAGAAATAATTTCTAGTTTAATTCCTGTTGCTTTTATAAAACAGGAATCCCTAAAGAAATGCCTTACAGGCTCTCCTATATTCTCGTCATTTCTTGAAAAAAAAGATCCTTACAATAAAGATGACAAAATAGTTGTTTTTCTTAAAAATCAATTTGTTGGGTGTTATAGGGTTGTTAATGAAGGGGAAGTTATTGCAGTGCCTGAGTTTGTATTCAATTAGATTTGTGTGCAAGCCACATTCTGAAGAATTTGTTTATGATATAAAGAACTACTAAAAATAGGAAAATGATAGTAACAACTTTTTCTATATGTTTTACCGCATGGAATGAAATGCTTAATCCTTTGCCTGCAAGCCATGCAAGTGAGACCATAATTCCAGACCACACAGCTAAAGAAATAATATCGGATAAGAGAAATCTCCGAAATGAATGTTTTTTTGAGCTGAAGTAAAATATAGTTACCATCCTTGATCCATAGACGAATTTGCTTAGGGTAAGGGAAAGCACTTCGCTCTTTCCTGCGGTTTTATGGATAAAATTGATTGCTTTTTTATATCTGTCAACATTGACTTTCCTCTTTAGAAAGTCCACTAGATGAGCTCTTCCTAGCCAGAATATGATGCTATCCGCAAAAGCTATTCCTACGATACTATAGAAAAAAACCTGCCATAAGGGTATTATTCCCTCTCCAGCAAGAAATGCAAGGAAAAGCATTGCTTCCTCTCCTATAAAGATGGAAGCAACCAAAGATACTAGATGCGAATGGCTCTGCACATTTGATACAAGGTAATCTATAAAGGCCATCTGGAAAATAGGCAAAATCCCTTTTTAAATAATGAGATTTAAAAGCCCCTATTCTTTATAATTATATGAGAGAATTCATATATTATTCAAGAACTGCTCCCACATCGGGAAATTTTGGCGATGACCTAATGAGAGCAGGAAGAATGGACATTGCAATCCATACAGTAATAGCAGCATTCTTTCTAAGCCATAAGATAAGGACAGATACGACTCTCCATTTAATTTTTGCAGGAATGCCCGATCCTCCGAAGCATCTTGAAATAAAGCCGGTATTGGAGGGAGAGACTGGAGTTGATAAGATCTATCTGAATAAGAAAGATGTAGGATCAATAATAAAAAAAATGCTTTACAAATATAGGAAAGGTGAGAAGCATGAAGTATTTCCAGGATACTGGATAGAGAAAAAAGGTTTCCTGGAGCTTGCAAATGATCTTTATGATAATGGAAGGTCTTTGTATATCCTAGATGCAAAAGGAGAGGATATCCGGACTGCCGATATAAAGGATAATCCTATTTTCATTCTTGGAGACCATCTTGGCCTTCCTTCAAAAGAATTAAAGAGGCTGAAGAAGATATGCACTCCTGTATCAATAGGGAAAAGAACCTACTTCGCTTCCCAGACAGTGGCTATTGTAAACAATGAGATAGATAGAAGGATAGACAGCAGGAAACCATCTGAGGATCTGGACATAGAGTAGCCTTATGTATTATATTGGCGCCTAGAAAAATGCTTACCAGGGCCAGCATTTTCCCTGTCTCTTTCTCTATAGGCAAATGTTCTAACAGATTCATATGAAAGGTCAGGATCCTGCTGCCAAATACGTTTAGCAATCTCATAAATCTGCCCTCCATCTTTGGTTAGAATTTCATCAAGAAGCAATCTTTTGTCTTCAGTCATTAGAACATACATCGTAATTGGTATTTATTCTTTTCTAGAATAAGGAATCCCATTACAACAATCTTTAAAAGCCTGAGAATTTGTAATCCGAGATGGTAAAAGGAGTGTCAATAAAATTCAAATCTTATGCAGATGTTCCAAAATTGCTTGATTTGATTAAACTGGAGAAAGAGCTTAAGAAACATAGCAAGATTGTCATCAAGCCATCTTTGAAAGATGAGAATTCGCAGAACACTCCTGTTGAATTTACTGAAGAGGTCCTGCGTTACTGCATGGCAAACAAGAATCCTGCAGCCGAAGTGTTCATTGCAGAAGGATCTGATGGAAATATCACCATGGATCTGTTCGATAAGGAAGGATATAGGAAATTAGCGGAGAAATATTCTGTTGGTCTTATAGACCTTAATCATTCTGAGGTTGAAGAAATTCATGATGGCGAATTCATGAAGTTCAGCAATATAATGTATCCTAAGATTCTTCTTGATAGCTTTATAATCTCTCTTCCAAAGCTTGCAGAAGACCCGGAAATGGAGATGCAGGGAAGCCTGTCAAATATGATCGGAGCATTTCCTCTCTCATACTATAAGGGATTTTTCTCAAGCACAAAGAACAAGCTGAGAAAATGGCCTTTGAAGTATGCAGTTCATGATATTCTTAGATGCAAGATGCCCTCTCTTGGGATAATAGATGCATCCTCTCAAGGCATGATTATTGCTGGCCAGCCTCTTGAAATAGACAAGCAGGCAGCAAAGGCTCTTGGCAAAGATTGGAAAGGCGTTGGATATATTAGATTAGTAGATGATAGCTTCGCGCATCAGCTTGCCGCTCAGGCAGTAAAGAAAGAACCATCGGAAAAACAAGAGTAAACTATATTAACATTCATTATCCATTTCTATTATGAAAAAAGCAGTCAGGATGTATATAACAGGATCAGTGCAGGGAATGTTTTTTAGGCAATTCATCAAAGATAATGCTGACAAGAACAAGGTCAAAGGATTTGTAAGGAAACTCGAAGATCTTAGGGTGGAGATATTTGCCGAAGGAGACAGCGAGGATGTAAATACATTCCTTTCCATATGCAGAGTCGGGCCAAAACACGCAATAATCAGAAATGCAGATGAGAAAGAAGAAAGACTGCAAGATTTCAAGGATTTCAAGATACTGAACTTCTAAAACTATATAAATCCCTTTTTCTAATGCCGTGTATGGGACGACAGGAGCAAATTATCCAAGAAAGGCTGAAAAAATTAAAGGAATTGCGTGAAAAAGGAATCAATCCATACCCAAGCAAATACGATATTAAGAACACTAGCTCTGAAATTCACAAAAAATACGGAAAGCTCAAAAATGGTGAGAAAACCAAGGACTCTGTAAAGATTGCAGGAAGAGTTATGAGCATTCGTGACCTTGGCAAGATTGCATTTTCAGTTCTCGATGATGGGCATGGAAAAATCCAGCTTACTATCCAGGAAACAGCAACTCCTGAGTCTGCTGTTAAATTTTTTAAGCAATATATAGATGTAGGAGATTTTGTAGGCGTAGAGGGCACTGTTATTCGCACAGAAAGAGGAGAGCTTTCTGTTTTAGTGAAAAAGGCTGACATTTTATCAAAATCGATACTTCCTCTTCCTGAAAAGTGGCATGGCTTGCAGGATGATGAGGAAAGACTCAGGAAAAGATACCTTGATATTCTTATGAATCCCCAAGTCAGGGAATTATTTGTTAAAAAAAGCAAATTCTGGCAAACTATAAGACATTTTCTTATAAGCAGAGAGTTTCTTGAAGTGGAAACTCCTGTCCTGGAAAATTCAGCAGGAGGGGCAAGCGCAACACCTTTTATAACTCATCATAATGCACTTGATATAGATGTCTTTTTAAGAATTTCAATGGGAGAACTCTGGCAGAAAAAGTTGATGGTCGCAGGATATCCAAAGACATTCGAAATAGGAAGACAGTTTAGGAACGAGGGAATGGATGCAGAGCATCTGCAGGATTACACACAGATGGAGTTCTATTGGGCATATGCTAATTATGAGCAAGGCATGGAGATTGTTGAAGAGATGTATAAAGAAGTTGCTCAAGAAGTGTTTGATACAACTAAGTTCAAGATAGGCGAGCATGAATTTGACCTTGGAAAAAAATGGAAGACAATTGATTATGCAGAAACAATAAAGAAAGACACCGGGATTAATATTTCAAAGGCTACTGAAAAAGAAATGGAGAAGAAGATTCATGAGCTTAAGATGGATCATGACCAGGGAGCCTCGAGAGTGCAACTCATAGACACACTTTGGAAATACTGCAGGAGAAAAATTTCAGGCCCAGTATTCCTTGTTGGCCATCCTGTTGATGTTTCTCCTCTGGCTAAAAGAAGCGATTCAGATCCCGAAAAAGTTGAGCGTTTCCAGGTGATTTTGGGAGGAAGTGAAGTTGGTAATGGATACAGTGAGCTAAATGATCCAATTGACCAGGAAGAGAGATTTAAGGAACAACAAAAGATGAAAGAAGCCGGAGACAAAGAGGCCCATACTCATGACGAGGAGTTTGTAGAGGCTTTGAAATATGGCATGCCTCCTACTTGTGGCTTTGGCGTTTCAGAAAGATTATTTGCATTTCTCGCAGGAAAGCCCATTCGAGAAACAGTTATATTTCCATTAATGAAACCCCAGGAGAAAAAGGAGGCACAACATGGATCTCATCGTAAAAAGTAAGGTAAAATCAGCTGTTCCTGACATGAATGTTGCAAGCGATGTTCCGGACGCGCTGAATAAAAAAGTCTTAGAGCTTCTTGATCAGGCTGCTAAACGTGCAAAGCTTAATGGACGGCGCACATTGCAAGCGAAGGACCTATAGAAAAATTTTAAATATCTTGGTGATTTAGCATAGGTATGGAGATGAGCTCCATATATTCCTATGAGATATATTCTACTTCCTATTGCTGTGCTGTTTGTAATTAGTTTTGCCTCGGCCTCAACATCCATTATTATCTATCTGGATGAATCGGGAAAGGCAACTCTGATAGGAGATTCAAATAGTTCTCAAAATCTTCCTTCATGGATTTTATTTAATGAGGGAAGCCTGACAGGCACAACTTCAAATCTTACAACTAAGCAAGGAGATATCTGGTCATTCTTCATCTCACTTCCAGATTCCAATATCACATTAGTCCTTCCTCCAGGGGCCGTGCTAAGGAATTCATCAACCGAGCTTAGTGCAAGCAAGGAAAGGATAGAATTGCACTCTAAAAATAAGATATATGCTCAGTATTATCTTGAAGTTCAAAATAAGGGCTATTCTCTTTATTTTATTCCCATTATTATTCTTGCAACTGGAGCAGGATATTGGCTTTTTGTAAGAAAAAAAGAAAAAGAAAGAGAGGAAGCTGTTAAAAGAAGTCTTCTTCAGAGTGTTTTGAATGAGAGGGAAAAATGCATAATAGAAATGCTTCAAAAATCAGGCAAGATAAAAAATTCCTATCTCAGAAGGCTGTGCGACATACCAAAGGCATCATTCTCACGTCATGTGAGTGAGCTTGAAAAAAAGAATCTTATAAAAAGATACGGAGAGGGGAAGAACAAATACCTAGAACTCGTTCCATAATAGTTCCATTATTGTTCCACTTAATTAAGTTAAATCCTTTTTCCTTATTACTTATACTACATCTGAAAGGAGGTTAATTCTGATGAAAAATATCAACAAGAGCACTTTGATAATGGCATTGCTTATGCTGGGAGTATTTGTTGTAGTTGGTATGGCTATAGCGCAGTCTGAGAATGCGTCAAACAGTTCAGGTACAAACATAACTGCCAACACCTCAATGAATCAGTCTGGTAATGTTAGTTTAAACCTCACGAACGGCACTGTCAATGTTACAAACAGCAGCAATAACATGACAAACATGACTAATGTTACTGTTAATATGACTAACTCTTCTGTTGGAAATGGTACAAATGTGTCTGTTAACAATACAAATGTTACAACAGTTAACATGACGAATTCAACAGTAAATGGCACCGGAAACACTACAAGCCACTCCAATAAGAGTAATAATGGCAACGGCAATGGCAATAATGCAAATAACGGCGGCTCAAATGAGACTGGAAGCGACCTAGATGCTAGAGCCTACTATGGTCCTGGTTGGATAACTTCAGGAGATAATGGATATTTGATACAAGCAGCATGGGCTAGATATGTGTCGGGCGAAAGCGATTCATCTCGTAGAGGTGGAGGAGTGCTCCATATCCAGACTAATAATGGCGTTGAAAAGTTCAAGCTGGTACAGACATCGTCTGCTCAGGGAATTATAATGTTTGTTGTCAGGGACTTCTCTTCTGCTAATGATACGGATATGGGAACACTTATTCTAGAGAGAAATCCTTTAAGTGATGTGATCCTTTGGAATGGTTCGCTGACTCTTAACGGAAACCATGAGAACCTTACAGGTAATTACCATGTTAATCTTGGAACAAGATCAGTGATGGCTGACCAGGTGAGAAATATTGAGTCCCTAGTGGTAGATCAGCAGCCTATCAAGGTGAATGTCTATACAAGCCTCTTTAATCGTATCCTTAACGGTCTAGGATTGCGAAAATCTGGCTAAGCAATTTTATTTATTTTTTCTTTTTTTCTTTTTTTCTTTTAGTAATGTATTTATATCGGGCTGGCTTTCTTATTGGATGTCTAACAAATCAAAAGGATCAAATGCTGAACGTGAGCTTGTTCGTCTTTTTACAGAGCAGGGTTGGCGGGCAGTACGTGTAGCCGGCTCAGGAGTAAATGATGACTCTCCATGTGACATCATAGCGGCGAAAAGTGGAAGAAGCGGATATACTATAGAGGCCAAATCCAGCAAGAGCAGCAGGATTTATATTACAAAGCAGCAGATACAGGATTTCATGCTTTTTTCTAATAATATCGGCTTAACTCCAGTCATTGCTGTAAGATTCAATAGGCAAGGATGGATTTTCTTGAATCCTTTATTGATTGAAGACTCAGGAAAGAACTGGGTAATTTCTCTTGAAAGAGCGCTATCACATGGAAAAAGATTCAGTCAATTTTTTGAAGAATATCTAATTCAGTAATGGAAAGGAAAATAATTTCTCTTGTTTTAGCAATTGCAGTTGCCTTTGCACATATTTATCCAGGGATATCTATTTTTATTAATCCCTCCCAATGGCAGATTTTCGTTCCAGGCTGGCTAACCAATATAGTGTCCAGCAACACTTTTCTCTATCTCCATGCTTTCTTCGATCTAGCAGTAGTACTGCTTATATTGTATCCTAGAACAAGGTTGTATGGATCATCTCTTGCATCAATTAATTTCATCTTGATAATTCTTTCAAATCTTGATAATCTGTTCATCCTATTCAGGGATGTCTCACTTCTGATCATATCATTGCTTATTGTTTTAATAGAATTAGAGCCTATTGTTTCTCAGAGATTTGAGTTGCACTTGCAATAATGCTGCATTCATTTGGACCAGGTTCATTTCCATACAAGTCCCTGCATTTGATATAATAGCTAACTCCTGGCTTCCATGGGCTAAAGTGAATTATTTTGTTTGTTGCAGTTGTAATCAATAAAGTTCCCTCTCTAAGATTGAAGTTGCAGCTATTAAGAGAGTATGCACATTCTGAATCTTCATTAGTGACTACCTTAAGGCTATCCGTGCTGTCTCTGTAAACTCTTGTCACTTCAGGAGCCTGTCTGTCAGATATGACTGTAAATGTTGTGTTTGCATCAGCAGCATTTCCTCCTGCATCAATACATCTGAAGAAATACTTGTAATTTCCAGAAGGCAAATCAAGAGGCTGGCTATGCCTGAAGCTGCTTGTATTAAGCATAGAAACGTAACTATCCTTTGCTCCTGTAGGGGAGAAGTAGCATATTGCTCTTCCTTCATCGGCTCCGTCATCAGTCTCAAGCTGCAAATTTATTGGGACTATATCTGTGCTTCCGGTGATAGTCTCATTAGGACTTACCTTTACAATATTCAAAGGCTGGCTTCCTCTTAAAGTCAGAACATAACTCTGTCTCATTGGATTTCTTTCACTTTCAGCTTTGTTAGGCTGATCAAGGCATCTGAAATAGAATACATTATCTTCCTTGTTCTTTATTCCTGTAAGGTTACCGGAGCAAGTATATTGTAGATTTGCATTTACCTGATAACTCTGTGTATTGCAGGAAAGAGGGTTTTCCATGTCCTTATACTCTCTATCAGAACGGCTCCATCTACATTGACTTGGTTCATTTACGAAAACCTGTATAGGAATATTATCTGCATTATATTGTACAGGACTTCCTGAAACTATCGATGTCGCCTCTATTATTGGAGGAGTTGTATCAGGGCCTTTGTCAACGCAGAAATTGATTGCGAACAAATCAACATTTGAATTTCCATTTGCGTCCTGGCACCTCACATACAAGTTGAAAGTCCCATCATTCTGCAACACTGGAGACAATGTTCCCTGTCCTGTGTCTGGACCTGGAAGCCTTATGCTCTGTGTGTGATTATACATGAAATAATTGCTTTCTCCAAAGAAGAACTGCATATTTGCAAATGAATTATTATTGTTATAGTCTATCTTGCATTGCGCAGGCTCATCGGTAGAGATTCCAAATCTTAATGGAGTATATGCAGGCAAGCATCCATTGCTCGCGCTTACAATCTTTACTCCTCTGTTTGGAGGTCTTATTGCATTGTCAGGAGTAAATTTTAATCCTTTTGGATATAAAGCATCATTCCATACTTGTATCACTGGAGAATTGACATCAAACTTGCTTACCCATGTGCATTTTTCCTCTGTTGTTCCTGGATTCAAGAGCTTACATGCCTGTCCAAGAGACTGGCATCTATATTCAGAGCATGGCCTGAATGGATCTTTATTGCATTGCTCGCACTGCGATCCTCCTAATGGAGGCTCATAGGGCAGACACTGGAATGCCACTAATTTCTTTTTCTCTGATTTATATGTAAGAACAAAAAGTGCAATTCCAACTCCAAGTCCAAGAAGATAAGGATGAACTGTAAATACGTTGACTAATCCTTTTGCAGCTAGTCCAGCAGCAAGCTGTCCAGACATGATTCCTCCAATTGCTCCATATGTCAAAGCTTTTTCAGTTGTATCACTGAATCCAAAAAGGCTGCTTGCAAGTTTAATTGCCCCAAATGCAATTGCAGACCATACTAGACCCTGAACAAGATGAGGTAATATAGTTCCAGTAATATGAGTTCCTAATAGCGGAACATCATAACTCTGAGTGTAAGGCCCGGCAGCAACTGCAGAACTTCCTGCGGTAGTTGTTGCAGTCCCTGCACCTCCACTTCCAAGATCTTTGACGCTAAGAACATTTCCTTGAGGAACGCTTCCAGTAGCAGTTAATGAAGTCGAAGGATTCCAATTTGTAAATCCTTGTTGAGAAGCTCCCTGGGCAGCATCAATTCCTGCACCTGCGGGAGTGATAGCAGAAACCTCCTGAGCAAATATAAATGAAAATGCAAAACTAACGCCTACTAAAAGAAATACCTGAAGAAAAACTAATGTAAAAACACCTCGTTTTCGGCACACCTTTTGCATTCTCTATTGAGAAAAGAGTTCTTTATAAATATTCTGAGAAATGCTAGTCAGTTATGTCTAGGCGTTTGCTAACTATCTTTTTGTCGTTGATTCTTAATACTGCCTCATAAGTTCCAGGGCGCATCTGAATCTGCATACCTTGCCATTGCGGGCCAGCATGCAATGCGTAAGTCTTATCATACACTTGATTGCTGTCTTTGTCATAAATCGTAATTTCCATACTTCTTTTTTCACTGTCTTGAGGCAAACTTGCAATTATGTAAAATTCCTCTCTAGTTGAAAAAGTATCTTGCATGTCTCCTGCCTCTTCCTTATCAATTAACCCATTTTG
>JAIFVW010000035.1 GCA_019662115.1 Candidatus Pacearchaeota archaeon | reverse complement strand
GCAAGCATAATTGTATTTTTGGATTTTGTGTCAAACATATCCGACAAATATGCCTTAACATCATCCTCATTTAATTCTTGCATTGGTTTGCTTATTCTCTGCAGAAATTTTTCAACGAAAAAAGAATAGTTCCTAACTGTTAATGGAGAAAATCCTCTTATTTTCAACTCAGTCCTCAATTTTTCTAGCTCAGTCATTCGGATTCTTTAAAGCGAACTTTTATTTAAACCTTTAGGATAGATATTTATAGAGAAAATCATACTAAAAAGAATGAATAGTAAGGCCTTTATTGGAACTCTTACCTCTGCCTAAGGAGGAGAAGAAAGAAGTTTCAAATATAACTAGAACAGCCTCAGGGGTAATTATTGAAGAGCACCTTTCTACAGGAATAAACACTTCTTTAGAATACAAGAATATATCACAATAATCCTTTTAAACTCTAATTCTTCAAGGGCTATATGGAAAACGAAGCAAAAAAGATGAAGATGGCAATAATCTCTGGCGCTCATCACGCTTTGAAGTACAAGAAGGAAAACTGGAAAGCAAGTGATGAAGAGGTCATTCAGCACATCTCAAAGGACATAAAAGATATTCTTGAAAAGATAGACCAGGAAGTATAATGGCTGATACTCAACGTATTGAGGCTCTTCAAAAAATAATCGATATTTCTAGAGAATACATTCATATATGGAATACTGGCAACTATTATCAAGTCTATCACGGGCTTCCAGAGCAAGATGAGTCAATTCAAATAGGAATTTCACTAGAGGAAGGAGATATTGGGCTGAGTTTGGGAGGAAGTTATTATGGAAAATCACGAAATAACATCTCACCAGATTATCTTAATTCATATCTGATGAGTATAGATGATCGTTTTCATGTATCTTCAGGAACTTTGACAGAAAACTTTCGTAAACTTTTTGTAGAGCAATTTGGGAAATATTATGGAGAAAGAGAAGCCAGGAAACTCGGGCTGTAATTAGCAAGCTTTATAACGTATCTTTTTTCTAGTAGGGTATGCGGGGATTCCGGAGTGGTCAAACGGGCAGGACTTAAGATGTCGTTCTCTCGCAAGAGAGATTAAGTTCAGGATTGTAAGAAATCCTGTGTGCTTAGTGCCTTCGTAGGTTCAAATCCTACTCCCCGCATATATTTAAAAAGTTTAAAATAATATAATTAGGTGAATTATAATCCAGATCCAAGAAGATTTGATCCCTTTAATCCTCAAACTGGCTATCTAGCCACAACAGCAGCTGTTTTTCTTGATAATGCGTCTAGAGGCAATATCGAAGAGTCCGATTACAAATCAATTGACATGTTGGCTTCATATTTAAAAAAAGCAACTAAAAATACAAGTCCTCATGTAGTCAGTGTTTTGAACGAGATTTTTCAGTCATTTTCTCACAGGCCGTTGGAAAAAGTCGATGATTTGATATACAGGGCATCTTTGATGGCTCATGAAATGTCTGACGCAAGAAATTTGTCTCGCAGCAGGTTAGAAGTATTGAGAAATGTATGTGTTAAAATTTCACAGGTTTCCCTTGCCTATTCAATTGCAGCAAGACAGTTCCTTGCAGCATAGTGAGTTTATCCTTTATGATCTTTAACAGTTAGAGTTTTTCCAACTCTATCGAGTCTTAGAGTATCCCGGAACTTATTTCCATCAGTTTTTGGATTCAGCTTGATTGGGTCATCTTGCTTGCTTGGTTTATTGACAGTGCCGTCCTTGACATCTTTTTGCGTTATGCCTTTTTCTTTCTGAGCGTCAGATAATATTGGAACTCCATGGACTTTTTCCCCGTTGACCTCCCATTCTTTCCAAGGATCTTCCTCCGGTGCTTTGTTCTTTGGTGTGTCAATGCCTCCGCTTGAAGGAGGTGCAGGAACTGCAACAGGTATACATTCAGTTGCTCCCATAGCTGCTGCCACATCTATGAAATCTGATATCGAAACACTTCCATCGTGATTGATGTCCGTGTTAGAGCACCATCCTGTATTTGCAGCGCATCCAGTTTTTCCAAAGCTATTATTGATTGCTGTGAAATCTGCAATATCTACTTTTGTATCACGCGTTATATCAGTATAGTTGCACCAGTTTAACCTAGTGATTGTGTTGTTTATTGGAGGAGGTGTTACTGCAGTGTTCCATGTAGCTCCATCAGTAAGCCAGCCATCTCTGTCGTCTTGAGAGTCTTTTGTAACTTTTCCAGAACCTTCATCCATAAGCCATGTGGACTCTATATCTGTCTCTCTTCCTAAAATATCCTTGAATACAGCTAAAGTTGTATCATTAGCGATAGTTATCCTTTTTAGTCCCTGATAAATCTTGCCGTTTGTATTTTTATAGATATATTCAGGTCGAGTGTCTCCTACTCCCTGGGTCCAGCATAAGTCAAAATACTGGCCGCATATATCTGTAAGACTTTGATTAGCAGCATGGAATGGAAATACGAATGATGTAGGATTAATTCCAAGATTAGTCTTTATCCTTGCAACAGATACTGTCATCTGTTCTCTTATCTGATTCTCAGGAATAGTCATGAGATTAGTATGATTCTTGGTGTGGGCAGCAACATCCCATCCATCGTTTGTAAGCACTTTTATCTCGCTCCAATTCATGTAACTCACTGCTGACCCTCTTATTCCATCAGCGTAGTCGCTGACAATGGCCAAGTTTCCTTTCAATCCCAGAGGTTTCATTATTGGATATGCAGCATCCAATGTACTTTGTCTTCCATCATCAAAGAAGATTATAACTGGCTTATCGGGCATTGTGAATTGTCCTTTCTTCCATTTTTCATAATCATCTAAGGTTATGCTCTTGAACCCCTGCTGCTTAAGGTAATCCATCTGTGCCCTGAAATTGATAGGACTAACAATTCCTTGGTCGTTCGCATTGTCTAGAATTTGGTGATATAAAAGAACTGTAATTGATTGGCCTTTATTTCCTCCATGTTCACTTTCATCGTAAAGCCTCTGCGCCTCATATCGGGTTAATAGCCTGGAATAGTAATTAATGTCATCAATGCTTCCATTAAAGTAAATATTGTTTGCCCCTCCAAATCTAAATGGCTGTAAAGGGGCCTCAAATATAGGATGGATAGGAGTTTGATCAGCATCACAATATACTCCATTTCTATAGTAATAGACTTCCGAGCCATTATATGCAACAGTTATCATAGTCCACTCATCGTTTTTCTGTATTCCGCAATCCCTAATAGGATTTGAATTATATGAGATTGTATTGGTTCCATCGCCTGATACTACAATAGTGATGCCAGTAGTATCACTAGTCCTTATGAGAAATGATCTGCCTTGAGAAACACTAGCATACCTGCCAATAAGGCCGGCCCCATCAACATATTTATTCTGTTTGACCCAGAAATTCCAGGTCATTTGAGGAAAGCTTCCAGAAGAAACATTGTCATCCACTCTTACTTCCCCGGTTTTTCCATCTAGATTGATAAAAACATTCCCTTTTGAAAGAGGTAATGCAAATGCAGAAGAAATAAGCACGACAATTCCTAAGCAGAGAAAAATAAGGCGTCCAGGATTTAGATATTGGTGCATAGGTTTAATGAAGCCTGAGAACGGACTGTACTACGGCTTGAGATAATAAAGCTAGTTTACTATTTATATCTTTCCGGTTAGATTTAAAAGGAAGCCCCAGCTAAAAGTAAAAACAACAAATTGTGCTGGGGGCTTCAGAAAGGTTGTGAAGCCAAAATTATCATAGAAACATTACAAGTCTTCGTCTTCATCCATGGCCTTGTCCTTCTCGCCTTTTCCGGCGAAGTGGCCACGTTCATCCCTTTCTTGCATGTTGGCAGAGTTCTGTCCACCGCGTCGCCTATCCTCTTCGCTGAGGTTTTGGCCGCGTCCGCCACCATGGCCTCGGTTTTGTTTTTGGTTCTGCATTATAGTATTAGGGCGTTTCATTATTTATATTTTTGTGCGTATTTATAAGCGTTTTTCCGTCGATAATTCGTCTTTGCAAAGAGGAGACAGCACTGTTAAAAACTCCTTAATTTTCTGTGTAAAAGCACGATGTACACCTGGTAAATCTTTAAATATCATATTTTTTATTTATAAATAATGAATGAACTCGTGCTGGCGGGAGTGCTGGGTGGAATAGGCGGCTTGACTCGAGGTGTTGTTGGACTTTTGAAAGCTCTTTCTCTGCGAAGAAGAATACTTTGGGGATATTACGGCATTACAGTTATTGTTGCTTTGATTATAGGGATATTCGTAGGCATAATATTTAATTTTGACACAAGGCTTTCATTGCTTGCAGGTTATGCAGGTACAGACATCTTAGAGGGAATATACAAATCTTTTGCCGTACAGAAGCTGTATATAGATAAGAAAAGAAAATAATGGCAAAATCTTCTATATCAGTTGAGCTTGAAATTGAGGTCAAGAAGATACTTGAGAAGAGAGCTAAGAGAGAGCTTCTTACTCTTCGAGAGCTTGTCTCTGACATCTTAAGAAGAAGCGCTCTTTCAACAAAAGAAAGCACGAAAAAAGACAATGTGGATGATCCATTCATCTCATATTTTTCTAGGAAGAATAGGAAGAGAAAATAATCTGTTATAATTGTCTTCAATGGCTTGCTCAACTTCCTTCAATGTTAATCCCTTAATCTCTGAGATCTTCTTATAACTTTCAACAACATTTGCCGGCTCATTGTCTCTCATCTTATTTGGATGCAAAAAAGGAGAGTCTGTTTCACATAAGAGCTG
>JAIFVW010000034.1 GCA_019662115.1 Candidatus Pacearchaeota archaeon | reverse complement strand
TTGTAGTCAATGAGGCAAAGCCAATGACTGAAGACAGGCCTCCAAGAGAGAACCGTGGTGGTTTCAGAGACAGCGGTGGTGGTGGCGGAGGATTCAGGAATAGCCAGGGTGGTGGACGAGGCGGATTCCGAGACAATAAGGATAGAAACCAAGATTCCGAAGACTTCTAACTAAAGCCCGTAAATCATCTCATTGCAAAATTCACAATTCCTATCCTGCGAACAAGCTGGAAAACCTTTCTCATAACATCCTAATATTGAATGAGCCGTCTTAATCAATTCCTGCTCTATCTGGTAAATATTAAACCCATGCATTCTATCTGAATGCACTGCCTTTGCATTGCCCTTATCATCCAATGCAAATTCTAATGGCTTCTCTTGCTTCAACATGTCAAGAGTAATCCTTCTTACTGTTCCAAGTGACTGTGCAGCCAACGCATAATATCCTAATTGCCAATTTCTATGAACCGTGTTAATGACACTAGCTCCAGTCTTATAATCAACAATCTCAATTCCATCATTATTGAAATCAATCCTATCAGCAAAACCTGTAAAATGCAGTCCAGCTCTTTCCATTGTCAAGACCTGCTCGGTCTTTGAATTCTTTGAATACTTATCCTTATTCCTCTCAAAAAACACCTTTATCAATAAAATAGCCTCATCAACGTTAATTGACTCCCAATCCTCCTTTAGATGCAGTTCATTTACAAGGTCATAATACTGCTGCAATGTCTTGAATCCTGCCTTCACACCACAATCTAGAACATGATGAACAAATGATCCAAGATTGATTGAATCCCATGATAATACCTTCTTTTCAGGCATGTGATAAATATATTTGTACTCATACTTTTTCGGACAATCTGCAAAAAGCAAAAGTGATGAAGGGGAAAAAACAATGTGTGAAGGCTTCCCCAATGTCTCGCTTCTTCCCTTAAGCACTTGAGCTAAAAGCTCCTCGCCATTCTTCTGGCTCAAGAGATAAAATGAAGCAGGTCTTAACTCGGGAGCAGGCTCTATGTATTTTTCATCCTCATCCGTGCTGAAAAATAAGTCAGGATTTTCCTTATACTTTATCTCATCCAAGAAAGAAGAGGGAAAACAATGTGTATGGGAATATTCTCTTGCATATGTAAGAATAAGCTTTTCGCTGGATCTAGTAAAAGCAACATAGCACAATCTTCTTTCCTCAAGCAAATTATTCTTTATCTCATAATTCCTAATCATCTCCTCATCTGTAATGCCTCTTAGCTCTGGCAGCAAAGCTGTTGGGATCAAAGAACTGGAGAATGATTCTAAAGGAAATCTCTTCTGTGCCATGTTTGTAATAATGACTGTCTTATATTCCAATCCTTTAGTGGAATGCAAGGTCATCAGCTGCACACCCTCCTTTTCAAGTTCAGAAGAGCTTATCTCAATGTCTAGGCTCTCAAGAATAGAGAGATAATGCAAAAAGCTCCCTAAATCAGGAGAATACAATGCAGAATGATTTCTTGCAAGCTCAAGAAATTTGTTGAGATTTAAGAGATGTTCCCTTCCTTGGGAAGTGTCTTCAGGAACAAGATTTGCAACTCTGTAAACATGAGGAATAAGGTCAACAACATCCATGGAAGAATAAGGGATAAGCTGTTTAATCCTATCAACAAGAACCCTCATGGAAAGCCTTCCTGAAGTTGACAAAGGCAATTTATCTAAATTTGAAAGTAATAAAGCGCTTGAATTATCATACTCTTTGTTCTTTTGAATGAACTTCCCTATTTGTATAAAATCATCATCCTGGACATTCAAGCCATGAATAAGATTCCACCATGCTTCTTCGCTTCCATTTTTCTTCCCAATCAAGGAATTCAAGACAGAAAGATAGTCTCTTGCAGTCCTTACACTGGTGTGATGAAAAAGAGGTTTCTTGCTAACAGATGAATATGGAATGCCCTTGAAATCCAAAGCTCTCTTGATAACCCTTCCCTGCTGATGCGTCCTGAACATGATGCAGATATCACTTGCCTTTTTTCCTGTCTGCAACTCCAATTCAACAAGTTCAGCAACTTTTCTTGCCTCCTCCTTCCCATTTTTCAACTCATAGACATTAACTTTTTCCCCCTCTCTTCCATGAACGTTCTGGACCTCAAAACAATCTTCTTTCCTCTCATAATTATTTGAAATAAGCTTATGAGCTGCCCTTAATACAGTATTAGGAGATCTATAGGACGAAGCAAGAGTGTAAACATCCTCATTCTTTACATTAAAGAAAGATTTGAATTGGTTGAAATTCTCCTTGTATGCTCCTCTAAACCTATATATTGACTGATTCAAATCACCAACAATTGTAATGTTCCCATGAGGGGCTATTTCTTGTATAAAATCAAGCTGAATTTTATTTGTATCCTGGAATTCATCAATGATAAAATAATCAAAATCCTGTGCAATCTCTGGACATTTCTTCAAAAGAAGTATTGTATTGACTGTAAGGTCGGCATAATCCTGATAATTCTTCTTTGCCTTTATCTTCTCATATGCTCCCCAAGCACTTGCAAATTTCTTCAAGTCAATCAAGCTCTTATGGTTCTTAATCTCTTCAACGAGCTGTTTTTTCTTCTCCTTTCCTTCTTTCAAATGCAAAGTTTGCAGCTCAAACTGCATTTGCTCAAGCTTTGATTCAATATTGTCTATACCATTCATCTTCCCACTCAAATAATTCTGAACCTGCTCCAAAGTTATTCCTAAATCTTTGGCAATCCCAAGAGATCCAACATACCTATGGCAATTCTGAGGCAGTATCTTAAGATGAGTATGCAGTAAAACTTTAGCCTCATCAGGATCTAAAATGGTAAACTCCTTAGAAATCCCAATTCTATCTCCATACATCCTAAGAAGGTCTGCAGAAAATGCATGAAATGTCCTTACAATAGGCTGTAGTCCATTCAATCTCCTTCGAAGCCTCAGGACAATATTGTTTGCAGCCTCATTGGAGAACGTAATGCAAACAATCTTTTCAGGAGAGTATAATTTATTCTCAACAAGATAATTAACTTTCTCAACCATTGTATGAGTCTTCCCTGTTCCCGCTCCCGCAAGAATCACGCAAGGCCCACTTGACTTCTCAATGGCCGCAAGTGTTTGCACACTTAATACTTTCACGAAATACACCTCATAAAAAACCTACAACGCTTGAGATTAAAAGGATTGTGCTTCTAGAAAAATAACATAATCAATTATCTTCTTTCATTTCGTCTATGTTAGGAGCAACTAAGTAAATTCCAGAGATTACGGTTGAAGCAAACCCTATCAGAGAGGCAATCCCACTATATTTCCTAAAGATATTTTCAGTAGGAAGAATGTTATTCAAAGAAGTACTCTGTATTTTTCTATATAAATTATCCTTTCCTATGCATTCTCTGTCAGATATACTCTGACCAGATAATCCCAACGATAATAGAACCACCGAACCAATAATCACGGCAAGATTTCCTACGATTCTTCTATCTGCTCTTATCTCTAGGAGATCATCTTGGACAGCCCTATAATCTAGAATGTTTACTGGAATTACATCGTAAGCAATCTGCGAGTTTTTCATATTTTAAGGTCTATAAAGAGGCTATTTAAAATTAGCGATGACTATATTATTTCGCCGTAACCAATCAATCTCCAGTGGTTATTGATGTTTCTGGCAATTGCAACGTTCTCGCCCTTGAAGGCAACAATAGGAACTTTCAAAGACAAATCCATTTCGTTTCCCTTAACATGCTTAACAACTCCTCCAGTGATTGATGTGTTTATGCTTAACATAAGTAATTCTGAAGGTTTAAGTGGCTCAACTTTAGCCTTTCCCATAGATCCATAGAATTCAGGAAATAAAGTGAACTTAACATTAGTCTCAGTCGTGGCAGCAGGCAACTTCCCTTTCAATGAAGCAACATTTCCTGCAAGGGCATCTCCTTTACCAAGAGCCATGTCCAACTCAGTCTCAACAGACATGCTTCCTCCAGGAACAAGTTCCTTAACATCAGTGCTCCCATTGAACAGTCTTCTTACTTTTGTAATGATAGGCTTGTAGAAATACTGATTTGCCTCTTTCATTACCTTTCCAGGCTTAATTTCAATTTCATCTCCAACACGCAAAGTTCCCTGATTCAATGTTCCACCTAAAACAGCTCCATGAAGCTGTGCAGGTGTAGTCCCAGGTCTATTGATGTCAAAACTTCTAGCAACAATGAACATAGGGTCTCCCTCTTTCTTTCTAACAGGAAGAGGTATCTCTGCTAATGCCTGATAAATCAAATTAAGGTTAACTCCCTGTTGTGCAGAAACTGGAATAATAGGAGCATTATCATAGTTTCCCTTCAACATTTCCTTAATTTCCTTGTAGTTCTTCTTAGCCTGATCCATTTCTACTAAATCAATCTTATTCTGAACTACAATCAATCTCTGAACATGCTTTGCCTGCAATGCCATCAAATGTTCTCTTGTCTGAGGCTTAA
>JAIFVW010000033.1 GCA_019662115.1 Candidatus Pacearchaeota archaeon | reverse complement strand
TTCAACATTTCCTTAATTTCCTTGTAGTTCTTCTTAGCCTGATCCATTTCTACTAAATCAATCTTATTCTGAACTACAATCAATCTCTGAACATGCTTTGCCTGCAATGCCATCAAATGTTCTCTTGTCTGAGGCTTAATCCCTTCATTCGCAGCAACAACAAGAATAGCAACATCAACCATTGCAGCTCCTGATAACATTGTCGCCATCAACATTTCATGCCCGGGAGCATCAACAAAAGAAACATGCCTTACTGGAGTCCCTTTCTCCTTATTATATCCATTGCCTTCCTTGTAAATGATAATATCTGCATATCCCAACTTGATTGTAATTCCCCTCTTCAGTTCCTCAGAATGAGTATCAGTCCATTTCCCGCTTAATTTGTAAAGAAGTGTGGTCTTACCATGGTCAATATGACCAAAGATTCCGACATTGATTGTTTCAATATTATTCATAAAAATATCTAGATTCTGGGTATTTAAGCCCTACCTTAAAGAGATTTTCTTGTAAGATTTGCAATTCTACCTTCTAAAGCTGGTTGATTTTCAATATTCTCCTTAATTATATCAAAGGCTTTTCTTCCCTTATCAGTAAGAATAAGAGGCTTGTACCTTTTATCACTTTTATCTCCAACCATTTTTATTAATCCCTTAGTCATAAGACGATTTGTGATCGTATTCATACTAGAGGGTGGAATGTCATAAACACGATACAAATCTCTCTGCGTAAGTGAGTATTCATTTGAGTATGTTCCAATAGTTAACAATAATATTTGCTCTTCGGGCGAAGCCACTCTTGACATAGGTCCAAGAATATTGATTGGACCAGCTAGGGCTGAGTAGTTGCCCAAGAATGTTTCAATGTTGTTTGCCATAAGAATAAGGTTTTCCGAGTGTATTTAAATCTTTCTAATTGTAACCACTATCAAGTAACATTAAACTAGAATTATGCAGCTGCAGGAGCAGGCTCTTCTTTCTTGAATATGTCGGCAAGGTGCTTGTGTCCAACCTTAACAACTTTCATGTTAATTTGAGATGTAGTTCCAGCAATTTGTTTTCCTCTTACTGTCTTTCTTCTTCTCATTCCCTCAGTATTATCCTTCATTCCCCATCCTTTTGTAAGTAAAACTCTCTTTAGTCCAATCCCTTCAGCCTTAACATACAATGGGAAGCCAGCATTATCGCTTCCGCCTGTAATCTCAAGCTCGTATCCATCTAAGTCATGAGATATGTCTTTTCCGTGCACCTTGTCTCCAACGTTTTTCCCCAGAAGTGCCTCTGACTCCGTCTCCATCTTAAAGGCCTTTCCTTTCTCTGATATATTCAATTTGAATGGCATATTATCTTCAGAAATTCATGGTTTTTAAAGCTATCCCAAAATAAAATGTCTGAAGTCCATAAGTTTATAAGCCTTTTATTGGGAGAGTCTATATGACTGATAATCGAATTCTTGCAGAACTTGTGATGGGAAAATATGGGCTTACTCATATAACAACTGGAGTTGTTCCTTTTATAACTACACTTATAGGGCCTCTCCAAATTCTTGAGAGATGTCTAATAAAATCTGAAAACCTAGAAGACATAGAGTGGAAAAACAAGATACTGAGGCGAGCCCAACCAGAAGCTAATGCCTATCTTCAAAGAACGACAACGCGGGTGCCTGATTCTAGTTCATGTATTCAACCAATACAATACTACCTCATAGATAATAAAAGTTACTCAAAAATGTTTGAGTAAAAATTCTTCGCATAATTCCCATTACCCGTACTTTTGGCGTAGTCAAAATTCCAATATACCGCGCGTTCGGCCTTCGGCCTCACAAACTATTGTGGCTATTTATTTTTTGTGAATTTTCGCGAACTTTTTTGAACTTATCACTATGTATTTAAAGCTCTAAAACTTGTATTTCCATGAAGAAACAGCTTTCCGTAGCTTTAATCATTGTTTTAGTAGCTATTGTTGCTCTCCTTATTTTCGACTCAAAGAACCCCATCTCAGAGAGATATGGAGAGCAGAAAAACAACCAAATAATAACATCAGGCAACAACTCTGAAATCAATAATACATACGTGCCATGCCGAGACAGCAATGGAAAAGTGTACGCACAAGTATATTCAACCAATGCCTGTCCGAAACCAGAAGAAAACAATAATGCGCCAATAACATTCAAGTACTACACTCCAACTGGAGAAGAGATAAGCAAAAGTGATCTGCCAACAATCAAAGTTACATTTCCAAATGGAGGAGAAAGTCTTACAATTGGCACCACAACTCACATTACATGGGAATCCACACATCAAGAAAGCATTTCAAATGTTCTAATTCGTATATCACAAGTAAATGATAATCCTGGATGTAAAAATGGAACAGCAGACTGTGCAACGCTTGGAGACATCATCACTCAATCCGCACCAAATACGGGAAGCTTTGAATGGAAGGTCGCAAACAATGATCGAGACTTTAGCATGCCTGCAGGAAACTATATCATATCGATTGTGGGAATAACCCAATATACCTTCAACAGTTCAGCAGGAGCATCATCAAGCTATTTCCCAAGCGATAGTAGCGATACTCCTTTCACGGTAAAAGCCTCATCAGGTTACTAAGCCATCTTTTTTATCCGCATAACTTCCTGGATAACTTGCAATTCTGAAGCAGATAACAATTCCTTGTTCTTCTTGAAGTTCTTTATGTGTGAATCTGCAAGATCTGTATAGAGATACTTGACATCCTTCAATTGACGATCAAAAGTGGTTCCTGGAAGAGCCATTGCCAATTCCTGCCCTTCTTTCCCTTCTTCCACAGAGGCCTTTTCATGTTGCAAGGATTTAACTCTTGCAATCTGTTTTCCATTTTCATCAATAAGGGGAATCCCTACTTTAATGTGTCCTGCAACAACTCTAACTCCAAATATTGCTGGATTGGAGTTTCTGAATACATACTGTGGAAGTATCTCGAGTTTTGCAATTGTAGCGAGACCTAGCATCTTTTCTCTTTCAATTTCAGCCTGTTTCTCCTTCCTCCATGCCTGAAGATCTTCAATCAACTTGTAAACAACTGGATTTGTAATAATCTTAGCGTTGCTTTCCACATCCTCTTCCTTTTCAACATTAAATCCTACAATAACTGCATCAAGAGGATTGATAGTCATATTTGCCTTAGCCGAAACAACATCTATCTTACTGATAGAACCAATTCCAGCCTTCACCACCTGAATATGCTCCTGCTTAAGAAGAATCAATAAGGCTTCTAAACTTCCAAGAGAATCGGCCTTGACAATTATTCCATGCTTGTCTAGCTGAAGAGCACCCGAAACCTCTTTCTTGAATTGAGCCCTCAAAGCAGCAACATTATTATTTACCGTTTCAAACGGCATTCCCGGAAGAATACCTGTCTTATTTGTCAAATGCAATCTTACGCCTGTTGCAGCGTTCGCACTCTTTGTTGCCTTGTACTTTCTTGACAAAGGCAATGCCTCTTCAAGCGCTCTTATCTTTGATAGTATAAGATCATCAAAGCTTGCAATTCCTAGTTCATCACCCTCTTCAAGCATTCCATCATACAATATAGCTTCCACATATTCCTGTGTCTTTTCCTTCTTTATCTCAAGTATGACTCCTTTTGCTACATCTGAAACTTTCAACCTCTCTTTCAAGAATTTCTGAGAAAGACCTGCAAGAACGAACAATAACTCAGGAATTCCCTCTTTAGTCTTTGCAGAACAAGGGACAATAGCTATCTTCTTTGTAAAATCAACTACATCATAATATAAATCTGAATCAAATCCATGTTCTCTTAAGCTTCCCTGGAAGGTCAGCAATGCCTCTTGAAATTCATCCTGAACATTCATTGCCTGATGTTCTATCGAATCTCTTAGGGTAGAGTGTGACTTCCATCCTGAGATAGAGTCAATCTTATTTAAAGCAATGAGAAATGGAGTCTTATGCGCCTTCAGAATCTGCAAAACTTCTGCTGTCTGAGGCTTAATCCCCTCCTTTACACTAACAACAACGATAGCCAAGTCGGCAAGAGAACCTCCTCTCTTTCTTAAGTTAGTAAATGCTGCATGTCCTGGAGTGTCAATAAATAAAAAGCCAGGAATTTCAAGATTTATACCCTGCTTTTCAATAAGAGGACACATCTTGAGGATTTGTTCTCTAGGATAATTTGTAAAAGATATCTTTTGTGTGATTCCTCCTGCTTCCTCCTGTTGAAGAGAGCTACCTCTAAAGCTATCCAAAATACTTGTCTTTCCATGATCTACATGTCCTGCCACGGTTACGATTGGTTGCCTTATTCTTTCTATCATAAGCATTCGAACATAATTATGCTTTTAAAAGCTATTGTAATGTCTTTTCATGCACCTAAAGGAATTAGAGAGGAAATATATTGTATTGAACTATAGCTTTGGTAGTTACTGGGGTGATCCAGAAGGGGGAGAGGATTTACTTACTATTTGGAAAGGCAAAGAGGGAAAACTTGACTCAATGTTTCATCCTGGAGAGCCTGATACTATTGAAAGTGAAATAGAATCACCTCC
>JAIFVW010000032.1 GCA_019662115.1 Candidatus Pacearchaeota archaeon | reverse complement strand
TATAATGGCAGCACCAACAGGCGGAAGCGGAAAGGGAGACAAGAAGGGCAAGAAAAAACATATCAATAAGCCAACAAGTCAGAAGTACAAGCATTATACTATACAGGGAGATTCTGTAAAGAGAGGAAAGAGCTGCCCTCGATGCGGAGCTGGAATATTCTTAGCAAATCATGGAACTAGATTGTATTGCGGAAAGTGCCATTACACTGAGTTCATGGAAAAGAAAGCTTAAACTTTATATTTAAGGCAAAATTAATAAGCTTGCGGCTAAATAATATTAAATGGGTGCAAAGCAATTTGATTATTATGTTTTCATAGACTATTCGGAGAATTTGTTAGGATATTTGATTATTGAAAAGGAGAAAATCCAGGAATTTATTGCTAAAATATCTAAGTTTGCACACTATAGAGAATTAAAGCACAAGCATTCATATCTTCATTCAATCAAGAAAGTAATTGAGAAAAAGAAGGTTTTGTCATATCCATTAAAGACTAAGATAAGAAAAACCACTGAAACCCCCGAGATCTACTCTGATATCCTAGAATTCTTAAATAAACATAAAAATTGCCTAGTTTTTATCTCAGTAGATAACAAGCAATATTCTAACTTTGAACGATTGGTCAAGATAATTAATGGATCTAAAACAAAAGTAGTAAGAGAAAGTGAATTAAAGAAGGATACTTTTGAATATAGGATTAGTCTTGTTTTGGATACCTTACTTAATCTAGAAAGATTAAAGGACGAACTTAAAAGAGAATGAATAAGCATAGGGTAAGGAGGGCCGTCAATCCTACTAACCACGTCAAGCGTGGGGTTCGTCAGGTCCTGTTTCCCTATGTTATCATAAGGGACACACACAATTTAAACCTTTCGCATATTGATAGAATAGGAATCCATCACCTCTCTCTTGATTCGGATAACTTCTCTTACCTTCATAAGGATTTTGTTTGAGAAGTTTGAAGAATCTTCAATCTTTCACGATCTTTGAAGAGGTGATAATTAGTTAGAGAATCCCTACTATTTAAAGATTTGTATTTAAACCCGTGAAGAGGAGGCTTAATCCTGCTAAAAAGAAAGACTAAACGTCCTCTTCCGGGAAAAAAGAGGTGATAAAATATCTATAAACAGGCTATATTTAAATCTTTCGGTTTTGTTGTAACTTGGTAATGGGAACATAAGGATTATTAACGCAGTCTTGAACAAGTTCGTTTAAGTTATCATTTTAGAGAAAACATATAAACTATTGTTCTATAAACTATCATGGAAAAAGGTGAAAAGGTAGGCCAGGAGCAGATACATGGACTTTTGTTTGGAGACAAGCTCAGTTGGCAGGCACTTATTTATGATCTGATTAACAGCGAGCAGCTTGATCCATGGGATATTGATCTTAGCGTTCTCTCCCATAAGTATCTGGAAAAAGTTCATCTTTTGGAAGAGGCTAATTTCTTTGTTTCTTCCAAGGTTCTGCTTGCCGCCGCTTTGTTGCTGCGTATGAAGTCTGAAATTCTGCTTGAGCAGGACATTCAGGAACTAGATGACATTCTTTTTGGAAAGAAGGAAGAAAAAAAGTATGTTTATGAGAGATTGGAACTTGAGGATGAGATCCCAGGGCTTGTTCCTAGAACTCCTTTACCAAGATTCAAGAAAGTTACTTTGCATGAGCTTATGACTGCCCTTGGAAATGCTCTTAAGACCGAGACTCGAAGAATCAAAAGAGTTGTTGTTGCGAAACAGCAGGAAATGGAGACAGCATTGTCTTTGCCTAAGCAGAAGATCAACATCAAAGACCAGATTCACGCAGTTTATACGAAATTGAAAGATGTTTTCTCACAGAGAGATAGCAAGATTGCTTTTTCAGAGCTTGCAGGAGACTCAATGGAGGGAAGGATTGCAACGTTTGTTCCCTTGCTTCATTTAGATAATCAGCATAAGGTGTGGGTTGAGCAGGAAGGACATTTGGAGGAGATTTGGATTTGGCTCAAGACATTATATGAAAAGCAGAATTCTGTTGAATTGGAAAAAATGCAGAAGGAAGTTGAGGAAGCCATGAAAGATTTTAATGCGACGCTTCCTGAGGAACTGAAGGAAGAGTATGAAGAGGTCGAAAACGATTTTGGAAACACTCTGAGCAAATTGAGTGAGTAGTATACAACGATAATGTTTTTAAGCTTGCTTTGAGATAATCAGGAATGATTGAGGTGAGAGAACACAGTGGAAATCTTAGTGACCATGTTCATAGGCTAATGGCTATTGCTGATGCCTTATATGATGATTATAATGAGGGACAGTCTTTAGAAGATCTTCAGCGTTTTGTCGCTATTAATTCTATCGAAAGTCAGAAGTATAAGCATATATCTCCCTATGCCGAACATTTTACTATAAATTCTGAGCCTGCTATGGATGTTTATTTTGATACTCATAATATTTATGCATGGCCTCCAAGCTTTGTTCCATTTGCCATAAATCTTGCAGAAATATATAATAGGATTGGGAAAAATAGGTATAAAGTTATTACTTCTATTCGAGCGCCGACAGAAGCTGCTTCTCGCTGAGAAGTTTTTCCTCTCCGGATTTCATGTTCTTAAGCTTGAATTTCTTTTTGGCAAGTTCTTCCCTTCCTAGAAATATTACAAATGGGATTGCAAGTGAATTTGCATATTCAAGTGACTTTCCTACTTTTTCTGAGGAGGTAATGCATGAGATTGTTTCTTTCCTAAGCTTCTTTGCAAGCTTAATTGTCTCTATGTCCTGATCAAGGGAGATTATCATAACTTGCGGAATTGGAGGAATTTCGATCTTTGCAAGTTCGGTGATTCTTTCTAGTCCAAATGATATTCCAAATGCAGGGATTTCTTGGTTTAGATATTTACCTACAACTTTATCGTATCTTCCTCCTGCTGCGATAGTGTTTTTTCCCTCATGCTTAACCTCTAGAATGTTTCCAGTATAGTAATCAAGGCCACGCACAAGCATAGGACTGAATATTATTTCTGCTCCATATCTTTTTGCTTTTTGCCTAACCTCTTCAATCTCTTTTGCCCCATCAAAAGCATTCTCAATGAAGAATTCAAGAGGCTTCTCAAGAAGCTTGAATAGGGTAAGAATTTGATTTGTCTCGGCGTATTTTCTTATGTTTGCCTTAACATGATCCTCTCCTATCTTATCTAGCTTGTCTATCTCTCGCATGACTTTTTCCTTCTCACCGATTTGAACGCTTTCTATTATTGCCGAAAGCAATTTTCTGTTATTGACATAGATTCCGGCAGTGATCTTAAGTTCTTTTAGTATGTCATGTATAAGAGATATGCATTCTGCCTCTCCTGAAGCAGAGGAGTCTCCTATAATGTCTGCATCGCATTGGGTAAACTGCCTGAATCTTCCTGGGCCTGTAGGCTCATCTCTAAACACCTCTCCTATTTGGTAGCGCCTAAAAGGAAGCTTTAGATGAGGATTTTGCTTTAATATTCTTGCAAGCTGAAATGTAAATTCATATCGCAAACCTAGATTTCTTCCACCCTTATCCTTGAGCCTGAAACGATCGGAGACCGCCTCATCCTCTTCCAATGATTCTGAACGCATGCTTTCGTCAAATTCTATGAATGGAGTTTCTATAGGAACAAATCCGTATAGTTTATACCATCTCTCTATGCATTTTTTCACTGCATTTCTCTTAAGTGATTCTGGAGGCAGATAGTCCTGGAATCCTTTGACCGTGTCTATCTCAATTTTCATTATTTAAGCATGAAAAAGGGATATAAAAATCCTTGCTGGGGAAACATTTTTATATTGAACCCGCGTAGAGATAGTATGAAAGCCGCCTTCATGGTAGCCGGCACTATTCTCGTTCTGCTTGGCCTTCTTGCATACTTTTATGGAGTCACGCAGAACCAGAGTTATTTCTTCGGCGCATATCAGCAGTCAGGAATTCAGAGACCTTATAGGAGCTACTCCATTCCACTTGTTGTAATCGGAGCTGTTTTCCTAGTTATAGGAGCAGCCATGCCGGATGAGGTTCGAGTAACAGAGAGAGTAGTACATGAAAGGCCAGTATTACGTTCAAGGACTGTTAAAAGAACGGTTGTTGCCGAGTAATCATACTTGAATAATTCCCTTTCTAACAAAATAATCTATTACTTGGGCATCTTTTTCTTTATGAAGAAGACAGCCATAAGGAAAATGACCATTGTTTGTTTGGGGAGACCTTAGAAGGAAGTCAGAACGACAAATGTGATAATATTGTGAGCAATTCTTGTCTTTTCCCTGTCGCTTAAATGAATTATCTTCTATTATATTGTCTAAATGCCTTCTTTTCAGACAGCAATAAACGTGCTGCTCTTTTTCACTTATATGATGCTCTTCCTTCCATATTTTTTCTATAATCCTCTGAGATACAAGATATGCATTGGATATATGCATCCCATTTCTCAATATATCCTTTTTTTCTTCAGTAGATTTTTCAGCAAGGCGATCAAGAGCGTTTTCAAATAAATGGAATCCGGTTATATAGATTACAGGAGTCTCTCTTATCCTCTTAAATTTCTTTACCTGATATTCCTTTAGTTGAACTCCGTAATTCCAGAATCCCACTTTCGCTTCAGCCCTGAATTTTCCGTTAAAGAAATCACGCAGATTGTCCTCTTCTGCCCTTTGGAAGTCAGGGAACTGCTCCTGTATCTCTCTCTTCC
>JAIFVW010000008.1 GCA_019662115.1 Candidatus Pacearchaeota archaeon | reverse complement strand
GGAAAGGCTTATTTAAAATTTCAAATAACTGTGTCCAGTCGACATCTATCCTTACTTCAACTTCCTTGAATATCTGGACTGGATACTTCTTCTGCTTCACCAAAGCAAGAGCTTTCTTAGGTCCAATGCCCTTTACCCCTCCAGGATTGAAATCCGTTCCAACAAGAATTGCCAAAGCAATTAATTGATCTCCATCTATTCCTAATTCATTTAATACCTTTTGATACTCAATCATCTCAGGAGCGATGTAAATAAATCCGCTTGCAGTCTTTCTTTTCCTTGCAAGAGTAAGATTCTGAATTAAACGAGGACCTCCAACAACAAGAGCATCATAATCCTGGCTTGCAACAGCATAAGCCTGCCCAGACTTAACAAGTTCAGAACATTGCATCTCTCCCTCTCCAGGAGCCTGCACAACAGCAACTCCCATAGCTTCAAGCAATTCCTTACTTTCACTAACCATTTTAGAGTCTAATTTAGTAAACCCTCTAGAATACTTGTTCATAGCATCTATATCCTCCTCTTCTAATGCAGTCCTGAATTTTTCCTGCGCTGCATCCTTAGCCTCTTGTCTTATTTCATGAGTCTTTCCCTTCAACACATGATACTCACCATCAAAGACATAGATAAGCTGAATCCCTTCAGAAAGCAATGCAATATTTCTATAGAAGAGTCCCGAAAGATGAGAAGTTACAATTCCCTTAGAATTCATTAAAGGAGTTCCATCAGGCTGTCTTATGGAAGTCAAGAACTGATATAATGCATTGAAAGCATCAATAGCAACAATCTTTCCCTTCAAGTCAGGAAATGTAATTTCCTTCCTGCTTACAATGTCTCCTATCTGTAATCCCATATAACTTCATAAATAAGAAATATAAAAAGATGTCTATTCAAGAACAGGAGCTTTGAAATAATCCCTTACTCTTGCAAGATGTCCTTCATATGGTGTTCCGTTAAACTTTTGATAAAGTGCATTTGCCAGGCTGCTTTCTTTAAGCCTTTGAAAACTTTCATTAGAAACTCCTTCTGGACGTGGAATCTGAGGAATGCGAGTGATACAACTTTCTAGATAACCGTTATCTTCCATAATCTTCAAAAGATTATTGCGCAAGTTAGGACGAGAGATAGAATACTTAAGACGTTTGTAAGCAGCATCCTTCGGAGTAACTGCATTAACAATTCTTACAGATGCTCCAGCGTGCATAGCTATCTCTACAGGAAGCATAACAAGATACGCTTCCATAGGACCTTCTACAAATTTGTAATTATCCATATCCTAGCACCTTTTCAGCGAAAGACGCTGTGAAAGATTTTGTAATCGTCGCTTGGTCTGGCCTGAAAATAACATATGAGTCTCCTCTTCCTTCCGCCCTGTTTTTATACACAAACCCATCAAAGCCTTCTTTCTCAGCAACGTCTCTCAAATAAGCCTCGTAGCTTCGCTCACACTCAAGATTATTGGAACAAAGAGTGCCTTTATCATAATAAGTTGCGGAAGCTATGTAGAAGGGACTTTTCTTATACCCGTCATGATAAACCTCTCTTGCTTTTTCTTCACTCCAGCATAAAACACTCTTCAATGCTTTAACAACGTTAACATCATGAATCCTTGTGCCTTCATCTTGAATAAGGAGAGGATTTTTGATATTAAGAGATACCTGATAGACATGTCCTTCGCCTGATATCCCTGGCTTGTGGGCCCTTTCTCTAGCCACTAGCCTTGCCTGTTCCAAGGTTCCGAAATGTGTCCCAGGTCGAAACTGTGTAATGTCCTTAACATGCGAACCATGATAGAACACTGACTCATCTTCAACAGCACCAGCTATAGGTCCTTCTACAGAAGGTATATGTTGTGAAACACACATCTCCAGGGAATCCATCATTTTTATCATAGAATATCTTCTAAATCATTACTTTTAAACCTTTCTAAAGTACTTCCCACCGAGTGACAACAAATAAGGCTAAAGCAAGCTATAAAAACAGAATTCTCCTAAGATGGAGATGAAAGGATTTGTTGTCTATGCGACTTACTCAACCATTGAAGGAAAAACACAGGTTGAACTATACGGAAGGCTGGAGAACGGAGAATCGTTTCTCACAACCAACACGGTAGAGCCATACTTTTTTATAAAAAAGAGCGACAGCCAGAAGGCATCCCCTCTTTTGAAGAAGTATAAGGTTGAAGATACAAACCTAAAAACATTCCATAATGAGCCAGTGATAAAAATCTCTTCAGCAACCCTTACTGAGCTTAATCTTATTACAAAAGCATTGAAACTAAAAAATATTCAAATATATGAGGCAGACATAAGACCTCAATATAGATTTCTCATGGATTGCAATATCAAGGGAAGCATGGAAATAGATGGAGATTATGAGGAATCAGAAAGGATAGACAGAATCTACAAAAATCCAAGCTTAAAGACAGCAGAATTCAAGCCAGAACTTAATATAGTATCTATAGACACTGAATCAGGCCCTTCAGGTTTATATTGTGTTGGAATACATTCGAAAAATTACAAGAAAAACTTCATGATTACAAGCAAAAAGCTTGAAAACACGCAATCAGTCAAGACTGAAGCAGAAGCCCTAATCAAATTCAAGGAAGAGCTATTGAAGTTGGACCCAGATATAATAACAGGGTGGAATGTCATTGATGCTGATTTTGTTTTCTTAAGAGATCTATTCCAAAAGCACAAAATACCATTTGACCTAGGAAGAACAGATGAACAAGTAAAGCTAAGGATCGAAGAAAACTTCTTTAGAAGCTCTTCTGCAGATATTCCAGGAAGAGTGGTTCTAGATGGATTGAATCTAATTCGGGATCCATTTATCCAAGAGGCTCCTTCAATTAAAAACTCAAAATTTGATACATACACTCTTGAAGATGTTTCTCAGTCTCTTCTTGGCCAGGGAAAGCTGTTAAAGGGAAAGGACAGGCATGAAGAGATAGACAGCTTATACAAGAGCCAGAAAGAAAAAGATTTACAAAAGCTTGTTGACTACAATTTATTGGATTGCAAGTTAGCTTATGATATTATTACAAAGCCAAAGATTGATGAGCTAGCCATAGATCGCTCGCAGCTTACAGGCATGCCTCTAGATAGATTACAATCATCAATAGCAGCATTCGATTCTGTATACATAAGAGAGGCCAGAAAGAAAAATCTAGTGTCTCCAACAACCCATTATACGGAAAAAGAGACCCCAATCAAGGGAGGATATGTCTATTCATCAAAGTCAGGAATATTCCACAATGTCCTCATCCTAGACTTCAAGTCGCTATACCCTTCCATCATCAGAACATTCAATATTGATCCTGCTTCATTTCTTGAAAAGAAAGAGCCAGAGGCAATTGAGTCCCCAAACAAGGCATACTTTAGAAATGATGACGGAATTCTTCCTATAATAATTGAAAACCTCCATAAAGCCAGGGAAAAAGCAAAGAAAGAGAAAAGAGAGCTTGCAAGCTACGCAATAAAAATCATAATGAATTCTTTCTTTGGTGTTTTAGCAAGTCCAAACTGCCGTTACTTCAGCCTAAAAATTGCCAATGCGATCACTCATTTCGGGCAGATGATAATCCAACTCACTGCAAAAGAAATAGAGAAGAAAGGCTACAAGGTAATTTACTCTGACACAGACTCCGTGTTTGTAGAAACAAATCTTCCTGAAGACAAGGCAAATAAAGCAGGAGAGGAGCTTGGAGAGTATATTACTAAATTCTATGAAGATTATGTAAAAAAATATTATAACAGAAAGTCTTACCTTGAATTGCAGTTTGCAAAGCAATATCTATCGCTTATGATTCCTGCAATAAGAAATGCAGAGGGAGAGGTTGCCGCAAAGAAAAGATATGCTGGCCTCCACAAAGTAGACGGAAAGGAAGTCCTCGAAATAGTCGGTCTTGAAGCAATAAGAGGAGACTGGACAGAGGCAGCAAGAGAATTCCAAAGAGAATTACTAATGAAAGTATTCCATAAAGAGCCAGTTGAAGTATTTATCAAAGATTATATTAAAAAAATAAGGCAAGGCAAGATTGACGAGCAATTAATATATAGAAAATCAATAAGAAAGAATCTTGATGAATACACCAAGACAACTCCACCTCATGTAAAGGCGGCAAGAAAGCTTCCTTATCTAGATTCCAATGTAATTCAATACTATATTACAGAAAATGGTCCTGAGCCAATACAAAAACACACAAGCAAGCTAGACTATGATCATTATATTAAGAAACAAATAGAACCTATAGCAAATCAAGTTCTCTCATTGCTCGGCAAATCTTTCGAAGATGTTGCCCAGGCTTCAAAGCAAGTTAAATTATTCTAAAGCTACTTAAGCTTAGGACGAGTAAAAACATAATGGTATCGAGAGTTCTCTAACTCAGCACACATTTCAGCAGGTACAATCCGAAAGTCGGTCTCCCTCAAGTTAATATCTTCGATAAACTTATTCCAATCTCTTAAAGCATGATAATCAGAAATAGTATAGGTATGTTTATAGCCTTCTTTCTTTAAAATTTCTGTGAGATTTATAGATTGTAAAAGGCTATTAGGTTTATAATCCTTAGACATAGGATCTGTATAATGTCGAGGTGCTCTATTTGCATAGCCAGTTCCTGTTCCGCCATTCATAACGTTCAAACTTTAACATAGTTTTTAATGATTATGGCAATAGAAAAGAGCTATTCGTATAAGTGATATTAAACGTCCTTTTGATGAAATTCGTATAAGTGATATTAAACGTCCTTTTGATGAAATTAAAATCTCAATGTACTGCGCGTTCGGCCTTCGGCCTCACACGTTATGGTGGCAATTTTATTCGAGAGAAAAAGGCAAAAATCTTGACTATAATAATCCTTAAAAACAAAGGCTGGAATAAATTATATGCGTCTTTATACGGGATGTGTTGATGATGGCCTGATGCATCGAGATCAAGGCCTAGCTCGTTATCTAACTGTATCAAGGCTCTCAGATAATTCTGGAAGAAAACCAAGGGAAGATTTGTGGAAAGGAGTAAAAACGCCGCAAGGATATACTCATTTATTTGATGAGTGGTTGCCAAATATTGCTCCTGATGGAAGACATGTAAATGAATGGTATCACAAACTCATTAGTTGGGATGAATTCTCGCAGAAATATATGGAAAAGCTAGACACAGAGGCATCTAAAGTAAAAATTCTCGAGATTACAAGAAAAGTCTATGAATATGAAAGATATAAGCATCCAGGCATTATACTACAGTGCGTCTGCAATATAAAGAATTATGGAGATATAAATCCCTCAAGAATCCCATGTCATAGAATCATTCTTGCAGAGAAAATCAGGCAAATGGCAAGTATCCTTCACAATTCCGATATTCAAATAATACACCTCTAAGCAACAGCCTTAAAACCTGTCTTTCTGTCTATTTTTATGCCATATGAAATGAAACCTCTCTTTCAAGAAAGAATGGAGAAGCTCCTTCCAAAAAAGGAAGATTTCCATGAGTTTGAAAAGATAGTTCATACTTCACCTCGAAATTTTATCCGATGCAATACACTAAAAATACAACCTCACGAACTGTTTAATCGGCTAAATAAACGCTGGAAGGTCATACAGCCTTTTCCTTCAGACCCAGAAATAATGGTGGTAGAATCCAAGCTTGGACCTGGAGAGCTTGGAAATGCCATAGAACATCTACTAGGATATTACTATATTCAGGAGCTTTCAAGCATGCTTTCAGTCCTTGCCCTTAATCCTCAGCCGGGAGAATTTGTTCTTGATTTGTGCGCATCTCCTGGGTCTAAGACAACTCAAATTGCGGCAAAAATGAAAAACGAGGGAACTCTTATGGCAAATGACATAAGAACTGATAGGATAAAAATACTTTCATCAAATCTTGAAAGATGCGGGATATCAAATACAATAATAACTCAAAATGATGGGGTTGTTCTTTGCGAGAGGCTCTCAAAGTCAGAATTCAAATTCGACAAGATACTTCTTGATGCTCCCTGCTCTGGAGAGGGGACATTGCGAAGCTCTCCAAAGACATTCGTAATGTGGAATCCTAAAGTAATAAAGAACCTTTCTCGCCAGCAGAAGAAACTTTTCGCAAATGCTGTGAAATGCCTTAAGGTAGGAGGCCAGATTGTATATTCCACATGTACTCACGCTCCAGAAGAAAATGAAGAGGTTGTAGATTTCGCACTTTCAAATTTCCCCTTGCACCTTGAAACAGTACATTTGCCAGTAAAATGCAGGCCCGGGGTTAAAGACTGGGAAGACAAGCATTATTCGAAAGAAGTTGAAAACACCTGTAGAATTTATCCCCAGGATAATGACTCGGAAGGCTTTTTTGTATCAAAATTCACCTTAAAGGAGGAAATAAAGAATGGACAATGAAGAAATAATGAGAAAGCTGAAGGAAGAAGGTTTTGTAGAAGTCTATGAATGGATTGATGAGCCAAATAAATTCTATTCTCCTCATAGCCACGAAGAAGAAACTAAGCTAGTAATTACTGATGGAGAAATGGTAATGAAAACAAATAGTAAAGATATTATATTAAAGAAAGGAAGTTTTGTACATCTTAAAAGAAATCAAGTCCATGAAGCACTAGTGGGTCCTAACGGATGTAAATACGTAGTAGGGGAAAAATGAATAAAGAAATCAAAGAAAAGTGTGAAGGAATGAAGCATGAAATGTTTGTAAATAGGATGTACTATGAGTTTGGGCTTCAAGAGGTTCCTAATCTTTGTAATATAATATATAATGAGGAAGCTGACCAATCTGGATTTTTAGCCAATGTAGATATGCATGGCAAACTGACGAATGGAAAACCTAAAATTATAATTGCTGGCAAATCCCTTTCAAAGCAGTGTGATATATATCATGAGAGCGGCCATTTTCTGCACTATCTTGCAAGACCAGACCTTTATTCTCCTATAGGCTCTTCAGCCCTTTATTTTGTTGGGGAGCTAGTGGCCGAATACGCAGCATTATCATTTGCAAAAAAGGAAAAAATGCTTGAAGAATATACTAAACTTGCAAAACATCCAATATACGAAAGCGTACTAGAGTTATTTGAAGCTAGTGAAGGGCAATTGCTAACTCGCATGGTCAAATTAGGAAAAGAAGAGTTATGGACTGAGCAAAAAGAGATTCTAGAATACATGCACGAACTTAATATTAGGCAAAATGAAGAAAAATTTGCAGCACTAGCGCAAAGGAATACAGCATGAACGTAAATTTCATAAAGTCGCCAGAGAAGAAAAAGATTATAGAGCAATTGAATGAGGAGTTCGGGATATCTGAACTGAACTATCTGTTGATTGAAACTGGAAAGGAGAAGATAAGAGGATTTTCCGGGACGATGAGCAAGGATGAGATAATGGAGCTTGCAAAAATGGCAAGGATAGAGATTATAGGCTTGTATATGATAAAAAAAGAATTGAACAATGAATTGAGGCTAAGCTTCGATGCAACTCAAATCCTTAAGAAACAAATTAACAAGAATATTGTTAAGATAAATGACGAGTAGAGCACAATGGAGACTTCATAGGGTGCGGAGCATCAAATGGAGAAAAGATATTCAACTATATCCCTAAAGAGAGAAGAATCAAAAAATAACTAATTTCTTAGTTTATACCAGGAGAAACCACCAAGTGCAGCAAGAACCGCAAGAACTATTGCAATTAATACTACATTTCTTGTTGATGCATTGCCCGTTACTGCTCCTGTAATAGGTGAAGTCGCATTTTCTGTAGTCTCATTAATAGGAGTTTCTTCTGTTTCCGTTTCAGAAGTATCAGAGCTTTGAAACGTGTTCCCGCTGACAGAAGAGACAGTGCGCATAACAGAATCATCATTAGAGTCTGATAGCCTTGTAGTTTCAGTTACATTCTCTTGTGTATCGTTCTGTGTTTGAGTCTGATTCTGCTGGGTTTGATTAGTCTGATTCTCTTGGGTTGTATTTAGTGTAATTGTATTGTTATTTTGAGTCTGGTTAGAAGTAGTGTTTGTAAAAGGATCTTGGTCTGTATGTGTGCTGTTATTAGTAGTATCTGTATCTTTGCATATAGATGTTGCAGAGGCATAACTAAAGCTCAGTAATACAACAAGTGCTAACAGCAGGGAAAGAAGGTAAAATTTCATCCTAAGGAATATAATATAAACTGTCGTTCAACTATATAAATATTTCCGAAAGCAAGAATTTTAAAACTCACTCTTTGTAGGTCAAATATGGATCAAGATAAGCTAATCAAGGCAGGAAAAATAGCAAATGAAGCTGTAGCCTATGCAAAAACAATTGCAAAGAAAGGAGCGCCTTTGCTTGAGATTGCAGAAAAGATAGAATCAAAGATAAGGGAACTGAAAGGGAAGCCGGCGTTTCCAGTAAACTTATCAATAAATGAGATTGCCGCCCACGCAACTCCTGCATACAAGGATGAAACTAAAGCTTCAGGCCTGCTAAAAATAGATATTGGGGTGCATGTTGATGGATATGTGGCAGACACTGCATTCTCTATTGATCTTGAAAACGATGAGGAGAATAAAAAGTTAATCAGTGCAGCAGAAGAAGCCTTGGAAAAGGCATTGAAAGAAATAAAGATAGGGACAGAATTGAGAAAAATAGGAAAAGCAATCGAAACTGCAATCAAATCCCATAATGCACAGCCAATACAGAATCTCTCAGGACACTCAATAGAAAGGTATGACTTGCATTCGGGAATAACCATTCCGAATTATGATAACCAGCAAGAAATAAAGATAGAGCAAGGGGTATATGCAATAGAACCTTTTGCTACCTCTGGATTTGGAAGCGTAAAGGATGGAAAGCCTTCTGGAATATACCATTTAGAAAACCCAGGAAATGTGCGAGATTCCTTTGCCAGGGAAGTTCTTCTGTATATTGCTGAAGAGTATTCAACTCTTCCTTTCTGTTCAAGATGGCTATGCAACAAATTTGGATCAAGAGCCTTAATTGCAATAAAGAGAATAGAGGAAGCAGGTCTGTTGCACCACTATTCGCAGCTTGTGGAAAAGAGTGGAAAGAAAGTTGCTCAAGCAGAGCACACAGTATTATTGACAAAAAAGGAAAAAGTGATTACAACTCTCTAAATCCTTTTGGCAAGCCCATAATTTTTAGAGTACTCTTTTATATAATCAATCATAGAGGCCAAACTCTCTCCAATCTTGGAAGGATTTTCGTTAGCAAAAAGAATAACGCCATCAGCTAAATATTCAATTCCTAGTGACTCTTTCCTCGCCCATCTAAATGACTGTAATGGATGCACAGCAAATTGAAAGATCTTATTAGAGAATAAATAACTTACTGACACATTGTCTTTAGACAATCTTAGTCCAACCGATAAGTTGTACTGGCAAGGGTCTGCCGTATTGCTTAAACCAACATCAAAAAATTTCTCTCTGTTCCCCATAGCTAAACTTTTATTCACATAGAAAAAAGAATCAGTTATTGACGCAGGCAAAGCCCCTATGGAAACATATCCTTTTGCACTAAGACGCCCTTCAACTGCTTTCAATATCTCTGCTTTTGAATTAGTAATAGGCCCACCCATGTGAATCAAAGAAAAAAAGAAATTATAAGTATTTCTATTAACCAGTATATATTGGGCCTAGTTCTATGCCTGCCTTAGCATTCTTGAGATAATAGTCTTCCATCTTCTTGTATCTCTTTGCTGTGTCTGGAGAAACTGAAGGCTTGACCTTCTTGAACGCATCATCAAAGTCTGGCTTGGTGACTACTTTTGCATTTTGATCTCTTCTCAGAGCAGTTAGAGCTGCCTCTCTTACAAGTCCTTCAATATCTGCTCCTACAAATCCTTCTGTATGGACAACAAGCTCATCTACCTTAACATCTTGTGCAAGAGGAGTATTCTTCAAATGGACATCTAATATCTTCTTTCTGCTTTCAGCATCTGGGACATCAACTAATATAATCCTGTCAAATCTTCCAGGTCGCAATAAAGCGGGATCGATCATGTCAGGCCTGTTAGTTGCTCCTATCACTGTAACATCTTTCAAATCCTCTAATCCATCCATTTCAGCTAGTAATTGATTTAGTACTCTCTCTGTAACCTTAGTTCCAGATTCAATTCCTCTTCTTCCAGCTAGAGCATCAATTTCGTCGAAGAATACAATGCATGGAGACACCTGTCTTGCTCTCTCGAATACCTTTCTTACTCCCTCTTCGGATTTTCCTACCCACATGGAAAGAAGTGAAGGTCCCTTGACCTGAATGAAATTAGCCTCGCTTTCCTTGGCTACTGCTTTTGCAAGTAAAGTTTTACCAGTTCCTGGAGGGCCATATAAAAGTATTCCTCTTGGAGGTCTTATTCCCAACCTCTTGAAACTCTCAGGATGTTTCAATGGAAGCTCAACAGCCTCTCTCAAAGAAACCTTAGTTCTCTCCAAACCTCCTATATCATCCCATCCAATTGTCGGAGTTTCTACAAGAACTTCACGCATGGCGCTAGGTCTTACAACTTTAAGAGACTCTTCAAAATCCTCAGCACGAATAACAATCTTGTCTAGAACTTCAGAAGGAATAGGTTCATTGTCTTCTAGCTTTAAGTCAGGAAGTAATTTTCTAAGAACGTTCATTGCAGCTTCTTTTGTCAGTGCTGCAAGATCCGCTCCCACAAATCCATGAGTCTTTGCTGCAAGGTATTGCAGATTAACGTCTTTGAATAAGGGCATTGTTCTCGTGTGAATCTTTAAGATATTTAGCCTTCCATCTTTGTCAGGAACAGAAATTTCTATTTCCCTGTCAAATCTTCCAGGTCTTCTTAATGCAGGATCTATAGAATTAACTCTGTTAGTTGCTCCGATTACTATGACTCTTCCCCTAGACTTTAATCCATCCATCATTGTCAATAACTGGGAAACAACTCTTCTTTCAACCTCTCCCTGGACTTCCTCTCTCTTGGGAGCAATAGCGTCGATCTCATCTATGAATACGATAGAAGGAGCATTCTTTTCCGCGTCCTCGAAAATATCTCTTATCTTCTTTTCAGATTCTCCGTAGAACTTGCTCATGATTTCAGGGCCGTTAAGAAGTATGAAGTTAGCCTCCGACTCATTAGCTACTGCTTTTGCAAGTAAAGTTTTACCAGTTCCTGGAGGGCCATGAAGTAAGACTCCTTTCGGAGGCTCAATGCCTAACTTATCGAAAACTTCAGGATGTTTCAATGGAAGCTCGACCATTTCTCTTATCTTCTTTACCTCATCAGTCAATCCTCCAATATCTTCGTAAGTTACATCAGGAACAGTTTCTTCGGCAACATCTACTGATTTAGAATTGAGTATGATTTCTGTGTCTTCGTTAATTATAGCAGGCCCTCCCGGAGTTGTAGAGGCTACTAAAAACTTAATCTGCTGGAATCCCTGGAACCCAAAGTTCTGCCCGAATAATTCATTTAGGTCATTAAATATGTCTGGGAATCCTTCATTCATCATGTCTCTTCTCCTTTGGACTCCGCCGAGAGAAATGATATCTCCTTTTGTTACCGCTCTTCCCAGAAGTCCATTCTTGAACATTTCAGGATCGCCATGAATAGTAACTCCCTGCTGCGCAGGAGCAATAGAAACTTTTGTTGCAGGTTTAGAAATTGCCTTCCTGACAACTACCTGTTCTCCAACTCCGGTTCTTGCATTCCTTCTAATAAGTCCATCAATACGAATTATTTTCTCTCCTACATCAGCAGGATATGCTCTGTCAACTACGGCAACAGTCTCTCTCCCACCCTTAATAGAAATAATATCTCCTCTCGCTAGGCCCAAAGCCTTCATCAGCTGAGGGTCAATTCTTGCCACTCCTTTGTAAACATCATCCTGGAGCGCTTCAACGACTTTTAGTCGTACTTCTTTTATTGTATTATCATCTTTCATTGTTAAAATTCCCGAACCGGACACTTAGGCGTCCAAAGTCCTCAAAGCATAACTTTACCATGTCATCCATATCTTTTTCAACCTGTCTCATCTCATGGACAAAATCAACAATCTCTTTTGGAATGCTGATTGCGTGGCTGTTTCCAACCATACGCAGCTTGACACTGAAAGTTTTTCCTTTCAATGTATTGAAGTGCTCGAAAGAATTTAAATCTGCCGGATGAATAACCGTATCATGGCATTCAGGGCATTCAACGGCCCTTAATTCAAGGCCAGAGCGCTCAACTAACGCCGGCTGCATTTCTTTCTTGCATGTCTTGCAGACAATAGTTGTATCAAATATATCAGTCATATCGGTAAGTATACACAACTACGTGTATACAAGTATTTAAATCTTATTGTCTTATAAAATGTATATGATAAAGAGAGTAAGAGATATTACAATGAAGCTTGCAGACTATATTGCCGTCAAATATAGCCCTACCTATAGAAATCTGCAATCCTCTAATAATAAGAATAAAGAGGATCTTTCAAAAGAAAAGAAGGAAAAAGAGATGGAGAGAGCAAGAGCAGAAGCCTTTGAAAGAGAGTACCATTCCTCTCGTGATACAATAATTAGTCTAGAAAATGCTATTGAAGAAATAGAGGAAGAGAGAAAATCCTGGAAAAGAGATAGAGAAAGATGCAACAAGATCATACAAGGAGCTAAAGAGGCAGCTCAAATATCTTATGACGCCTCTCAGGAGATATTGGAAATCTCTCGAAATCAAATGATGGGTGCATGGCAAAAGCGTCTAACTCGAATATTAGACAGAGATAAGTTCAGAGAGCTAAATATAAATGAATCTCTGGCGCATAATTACAACCTTCTATTTGACAGTTATGAAAGAGTTCAGGAAGAAAATACAAAATTGAAAATAGACCACATTAGCAACGCATTGAAAATACTTCTTCAATCAAGAGAAAATTCAGATTTGCCATTCGCAGTTTATGTAAAGAGCGGAGATAAACATTATCTAGATTTTGCCTCTCCAACATTTCAGAGAGACTACAAAGATCTCTCTTCAGCTCCTGAAAATCTAAAAAAAGATAAATCCGTATGGCATAGACTCGAAAAAGGGCACAGGACAACAATTCGCGATAAAGAAAGGACTCTTCAAATTCAACCATACTTTCTCGAAGATTCTATGGCTGCTTTAATGGTGCATGTAATCCCGGAATCTGAAAAGGGAAATCAAGAATATTCAATAAAAAGTAAAGGAATAATCAATAGTGTGAGAAGGTATTGGACAGGACTTAAGAAGAATTTTAGAAAACATGATTTTAAACCAGATTTAAACCTCTGAGCAAACCTTTATTAATTAATTTCATTTCGTGTTGAAATGCAAAAAAGAGTTGATGCGGAAGAGCGAAAGCTTAGAGAGGAGGCTCTCAATATAAGTATTAAGGAAGGCTCTGCAAATAGTTTTTCTACAGGCATTTCAAGCTCTTATCTAACTCCCTTTGCTCTAGCATTAAAGGCAAATGCCTTTCATATAGGAGTTCTTAGCGCTCTTTCAGGAATAGTTTCTCCAGCAGCTCAGCTTTGGGGAAGCAAGCTTATGGAAAAGTACAGCAGAAAAAGGATCGTCCTTGTTTCAGTTCTTTGGCAGGCATTAATGTGGTTGCCTCTTGCAATTGTCGCACTTCTCGCCTACAAATCACTTGTCCCACTTACCCCACTAGTATACTCTCTTATCATTGGATACACTCTATTGGTAACCTTTGGAGGAATTGCACACCCTCCCTGGTTCTCATGGATGGGAGACCTAGTTCCAGAACATGAAAGAGGAAAATATTTCAGCCGAAGGAATCTAATAACTGGTGTAGTAGAGCTTTCAGCAGTTGTGATTGCTCTTCTTATTATGGATAATCTTCAAAATTCTCCATATTTGTTCCTAGGATTTGCAGTCTTATTTGTCCTAGCATGTATCTTCCGTCTTGTTTCATTTCATATATTTCATAGGCAATATGCTCCTCACTTAAGGCCTAGAGAAAAATATCGCATTTCATTCAAACAGGTTCTGAAGCAGAATAAGGATTTTTCAAAATTTGTATATTATCAGTTGTTCTTTAATATTGCACTCATGATCGCAAGCCCTTTCTTTGCGGTATACATGCTTAATGAGCTTGATTTCAGCTATAAATGGTATATATTCATTACAATCTCCTCTTCCCTTTTCTATCTTTTATTCACCCCATTGATTGGAAAAATATCCGACAACAAAGGAAACAAAACGCTTCTCTGGCTTGCAAATATAGGATTTGTGTTCACTCCATTATTATGGATAATCAATTCAAACCCTTACTGGTTGATCTTTGTTCCGCAATTAGTTGCCGGTATTGCAAACGCTGCACTTACTATTGCACTGACAAATTATACTTACAGCAATATCCCAGAAGAGCAAAGAGGAGAGGGAGTAGCAGTGTTAAATCTTATAATAGGTATAGGAACTTTCATTGGATCAATTATAGGAGGAGTCATAATTCAAAAAATTCCGATAACACTAATGAATAGTGCATATCTCTTCATTTTTGTAGTGGCTTCTGCTGCAAGATTATTAGTTGCTCTTGTTTTCCTTCCAAAACTGCATGAAACTGAAGGAACAAAGCACAAGAAGGTTGCAGCACACGTCCACCTGGCTCACCCATTTAAAAACAACCATATAGAAGTTGGGTGGGAATTAACTCCTGCTGTTAAGAAGATACGGAAGATTTAAAAGTTCAGCCGTCGTGAAAAAACTATGTTTTTTGGAAAGAAAGAAAAGGTAAAGTGCGAATCATGCAGCTCGAAGGTTGAGAATAAGTTCAGCTTCTGCCCGTATTGCGGCTTTAACCTACTAAGCAAAGAGAATGAAATGCGTGACTTCGGCATGCTAGGTAGAAATGATGCTATCGACGAGGAAATCAACAAGAATGTGCTAGGAGGATTCGGCATAACTGAAAAAATAATTGGTTCTCTTGTTAATAATCTCGCAAAAAGCCTTGACAAACAAATTAGGGAAATGGAAAAAACTGAAGTACGAAGCCTCCCTAATGGAATAAAGATAAAAATCAATGGCCCTCTTCAGCCGGCTGAGAAAAAATCAACTCCTCAGAAGGAAATAACCTCTGCCCAGCTTGAAAAAATGGCATCTCTTCCAAGAGCAACAGCAAAAACTTCATCAGTAAGAAGATTAAGCGACAAAGTAATTTATGAATTAATAACTCCGGGTGTTGAATCAAATCAGGATATATTTGTCTCAAAGCTAGAGCAGGGATATGAGATAAAAGCTATCGGATCAAAGAAGATTTATATCAAGAATATCCCAATTAGCCTTCCTCTAAAGAAATGTATAGTTGATAAGAACAAAGTCCTTGTTGAATTTAAGTTAGAAGAAGATCAGTAATGTTTATTTTATAAAAGTCTTTATTTTCTCAAAAATTTTAATTAATATATAAAATTAAATCTTTCTATGAAAGTGATCCCGCCAAGATTTGAACTTGGGACCCCTACCGTATCAGAGTAGTGCTCTAACCAGGCTGAGCTACGGGATCTTAAAAACTCAAGAAAAACCTCGTTTATAAAACTAATTATTTGCGCTCATAAAGAACAGAAGCATATGTTTCAATTCCGGCCTGTGGCAACTCTCTCATCCCCTTAGGCTTTTTCACGCCTTCTTGCAAGAAAGGATCAATGTAAAAGGGCATTCCCATTTTAACAAGGATATTCTTAACGGTAAATAAATTAACCTGGGCTTCATAAGTTCTAATAATTCCCTTATATCCATTCATCTTTAAGGTAAATTCGCTCTGATTGCCTTCATGACCTCTAATAGTTCCTAGTCCCCCATAGGATATGTTTTTTACCAATTCGTTTCTTAAAATATCATCAATCGTTTCAGGATTTCTCCTATCAACAATAATGAAAGTATATCGGCCCAGATCCGGATTATCCGGGGACTGCTGAAGTCCAAGACGCACATGCTTGCTTTGGGTTTTTGGAGCTTTTTTTAACTGATAATTTTGTGGATTTTTCTTCGCCATGATAATATACTAGCCAAGAACTTTATATCTTTTGTGGTGAACAAATGCTTTTAAACTTCATTTATTAAAACCGTAGATGTACTCGAAAATACGTACGATTAGTTTTCAAAGGGTTGATGATTTTTCCAAACAGAGGATAAAAGTAATGGATTATACAAGAGGAGCTATAAAAGATTATTATAGCTCAGATCCGAAAATTCGTAATGAATTCAGCCAACAATCAATGACTTTGCCAAACTTTGATACCTATGGTGTGACATACATAGGAGAAAATTCCATAGTAGTGTTAAAGCACTATCGTATATGGTCAAAAAACAGAAAGACTTTTCTAGGCAAGGTTCAATTGGAAGTAGCAAGTCCAGACAAAGATGAGTCAAAAGGATTGTTGCAAAAAATAGCAGATAGTCTTGAGCCATGCAAGCAAGAAAACATGCATGTATGGAGCCTACCTAAAAGACAATATTCTTAAACATTCTATTACAATAAGATAAATGAGATATATTCAAGGCCTAATACTAATTCTGATTGTTGCAGAGCTAATTCTTACAGGTTCTATACTATGGGGAGACTATCACCAGGAAGCAACTTGCATCTTTGGCTCAGGCTGCTCAGAGGTCCAGCATTCAGTTTACGGCAATCTTCTGGGAATAAAAGTAAGCACTTTTGGATTTATTTCATTCGTATTATTGCTCATTCTTTATTTGCTTGCTCAAAAGAACAGGAAAAATCAATTTGTCTTTGTGGCGCTAGCAAAAATAGGAGCATTCTTCTCAATTTATTTCTTAATTATACAGTTCTTTGTTCTCAAAAAGATATGTTCAACCTGCCTAGTTGTCGACCTGACAATGATTCTAATCTCAAGCCTGGCAACCTACGACTGGATAAAGAACAAGAATTATTAACCCTAATTCTCACCCAATTTTAAGCGGCGTTAGTATATCGGTAGTATGTAAGCTTCCCAAGCTTAAGAGACGGGTTCAATTCCCGTACGCCGCATATAATAGCATTTAAAAAACACAACCTCTATAAATAGCAATGAAAGAGACGCTTGCAAAATTTTGGAATTTTCTGAAGCAGGATACCTGGGCTTCATGGATAGTTTCATTCGCTCTAATAATAATATTCATCAAGCTAATCTTCTTCCCTCTTCTCTCATTCATTACAGGAACCTCCCTCCCCCTAGTTGTTGTGGAATCATGCTCAATGTATCATGAATCTTCTTTTGATGACTGGTGGAGCAGAAACGCAGCCTGGTATGAATCACGTGGAATCGACCAAAGCGCGTTTGAGTCATTTCCTCTGAAGGAAGGACTGAACAAAGGAGACATTGTTCTTGTCTGGGGAAGATCAAACTATAAGACTGGAGACATAATAATCTTCAATGCAGGAACCCAGTATCCTCTTATCCATAGAATTGTAAGCGAAGATCCTCTAGGAACTAAAGGAGATCATAATAACAATCAGATATCTGGCCTTGAAGAGAACATACCTTCAGAAAATATAATAGGAAAGGCAGTTGGAAAAGTGCCCCTTTTAGGATGGATAAAACTTATCTTCTTTGAGCCGTTTAAGTCTCCAGACCAGCAGGGATTCTGTTCCTAAATTTTATCGCTTTTCTTTATAACCTTTATAAACCAAAAGTTTAAAAAACTCCAAACAATACATCCTGACCATAGACTATCCTTAAAAATGGAATTTTGCGAGAAATGCGGGGGAATCATTCTTATTCAGGGGGACAAGGCAGCATGTGCCAGTTGCGGGCACAAGCCAAAGAAAAAAGTCAAGCTTGAGGCATCAGAGAAGATAATCCAACGTGATACAATTGCAGTCATCAAGGAAGATCAAAGCAATACATATCCCATTGTGCAGATAAAATGCCCAAAGTGTGGAAATAACAGCGCATACTTCTGGACTACCCAGACAAGGGCAAGCGATGAATCAGAAACCAAATTCTACAAGTGCCTTAAATGCAAGCATACCTGGCGTGTCTACAGATAACTAAGGTCCTACGACCTCTAATTTTGCTCCAGAAGGCTTGAAACTTTTCATAAAATTATCTGCATCCTCTTTATATGTAAAGTACATCATTTTTGAATCAACATGTGGATTAAAGCAAGAAAAATTAGTCGTGGGCCTAAGTGATTTAACAACTCGAAATCCATTGTCCCGACTAAGAACTTTTTCGCCTTCCATTTGTACCAAAAGAGAAATATCCTTGTCAAATTCTTTCTTAAATCTAATATCCCTCCAGTCCTCATCGTTTAAAGCTCCAGGATGGTAAGGATGAGATAGGCTATAGACTTCTGTTTTTGCAATACTTACATTATTAACCATTTTTGCATATTTCGCATACTCCTCAGCATGTTTTGCAGTTACAAAATAATAAACCATGTTTCCGATAATTGGATTAAAATTTGCGCCTGGAAGCTTCCCTGAGATACTGTAGTTTCCCTTTGGAGATATACTTAAAATTCCATGTTCATGCGCTAAACTTACTGCCATGTCTCCAAGACCAAAACCAGGACGACGACCATGCTCTCTTAAAGCAGTCATAAAGGTAGTAATGTGAAATTTAGGAATTAGAGTTTCAGGATTATAACTAATCATTTTATTCATACTTTTGATAAGTTCCTTCTTAGGATCTTCTTCCCATGTATTCATCTAAATTTTATTGCTCCGCTCTTTAAAAGAATTGTCGTGCTCATAAGCTTTTTAAACCACTTAAAACTTCATTAATTATGGCCTCGTAGCTCAGCCTGGTTAGAGCACTGGACTCTTAATCCAGGTGTCGAGGGTTCAAATCCCTTCGGGGCCATCCAAAATATTAAATAGAAAAGAGTTCTTATATAAGGGTGAATTCTATCCAAATATTAAGGCATGAGCTTCAGCCATACCTAAATCATGTGGTAATTGTTGAAGGCAAGAAAGATGTAGCTGCACTTTCTAATTTAGGGTTTACGAGAATTTATACAATACATGAAACTTCAGTTCCTCTGAGGGAAAGAATACTTAATATATCCAAGGAAATTTCAAAAAAGGATAAGGTGTCTATATTGACTGACTTCGATAAAAAGGGAAAACAGCTGTATTTCATAATAAAAACTGAGCTTCAGTCTCTTGGAGTTAAACTTGACGGATCACTAAGAAGCCTGATAATAAAAGTAGGAGTCTCTCACATTGAGGGCCTTAGTACCTTCTTGCAGAATTAAACAATCAACTTCTTAATGTTTTCAATGTTGTCTGCAATTTCCTGACCTTTCTTTGTAAGCTTGATAAGCTTAATTCTTCCTTTCTTTTCAAAAGCAACCAAATCCAATCTTTCTAGACTCTGAAGAATTTTAACCGCGTGGCTATAAGTGCAGTCGACTTCTTTTGCCAGCAGGCTTCCGTATCTTGCCCGAGCCATCTTTTTCAGGGCTACAAGCATCAAGGCAGGCTTTCTTCTAAAGAAGATATCGAAATTGTCTTTTGTTATTTCTCCCATATGTCTGAATATATACTATACAACCTATATATTACATCCCCATATCGCTTTTAAAGTTTTCTCTGAGTTTGTTATCTAGAGAAGTAACAAATTATTTTAAAAAGACACGAAAAAGTGACAACTGTCCAGCTGTTACCTTCTCACTATGCTGCCAGTTATAGTCTTTCCTGTGAGTTCCTTGTATATATTAAGGTAGCCTTTTGCAAAAAGAGTAGTCTTATCTGCAACCAGCTCAACTGAAGAATTGCCTGACTGGAAAGATGAGGCAATGTAGCTTCTATCTTTAAGCATGAGAATCGCCTCTCTTGGGCTTGTCTTTAGAATAATATCCTTTCCAACAAGATTGCCTGTCGCAACTCGTATATTTCCATTTTCAACGATTCCATAATAATGATTTGCCCCTATAACAAACTGGATTTTAGGAGTATCATTACCTAATGGAGGATTATGAAGATCATAGGCCTTTATGCTGTAGAGAAAATAAAAGATAAATGATTCATTTAGATGAGTGATTGCCTGTTCTACAGTCATGTTTCCCACAGGATTTGCTATTCCTAGTTGTTGTGTACCATAGTTATCTGAAGGAGTATACAAAAAGAAGTAGAAAAGCATAAGCAATGCAAGAACTATCACAAAAATGACTGACAGGGTCATAACCCACTTCTTGTTCTCCTTTTTCATCCCCAACTTAATATTACAGTATTTTTAAATCATTCTATGAAAAAGCTTATAACACGTGATAAATTAGCATGAATATGACAAAGAAATTCAAGATTCTTGCAGCCTCAGACCTGCATGGAGAGTCGAAGCTAGCAAAAAAGCTAGCTGAAAAGGCAGAGAAGGAAAAGGTGAATCTAGTTGTACTCTGTGGAGATTTACTTGGCTGGACAGAAACAAAAAATATAATCAAACCATTTAAGGACAGGCATCAGAGAGTGCTAATAATTCCAGGAAATCACGAATCATTTGCAACAGCGGATTTTCTTGCATCTCTATATGGAGTAAAAAATATTCATGGTTATTCAGTAAAATATGAAGATGTGGGATTCTTTGGAGCAGGAGGAGCAGATATCGGTCCGGGAATGATATCTGAAAAAGAGCTGTTCAAGACCCTAAAGAAAGCACATGATGGGCTTAAAGGCATAGAGAAGAAAATAATGGTTACTCACATGCATCCTGCAGGAAGCGCTTCAGAATTTTCAGGATTTCCGGGAAGCAAGTCAATTGCAAGGGCAATAAAGCAATTCAAGCCAGATCTACTACTTCACGGCCATATTCACGAGGCCGCTGGAATGGAACAAATTATAGGGAATACGAAAGTCATTAACGTAGGCAAACAGGGAAGAATTATTGAGATCTAATCTTTATGATGATAACTTCCTAGAAGACCACGACCTCTTAAATGCATTAAATTTCCTGTATCAGTATTAGCTAAAATAGTATAAAGACGATTTTCATCATAATTCCCTTCAGCAGGGCGTATATATGCGATATATAAATCCCTGGCAGATAACGTTGGACCAAGTGAAAAATTCTCATATTTGCCGCCCTTAACAACTTCAAAAAGAGATCGTAAAATAGGTCTAGAGCAAATTTTTCTTTCTAAATCTAGAGATAAATGTGAAAGCATAAGAGGAAGCCCTTCCTCAATTGCTGTTCCATAAATAACCCATCCATCTCTATTAAGTTTGTCATGTAATGTTTGAGTTTCTTGAGAAATATCCGTTTCAACACTCATTCTATAAGAACAAAAAACCTCTATTTAAACATCATTGTGTTCGAGAACATAAAATCTATATAGTTTAAAAACACCTTATTTTCAATATCTCTATGGCAGTCAATGACTTTCTTCCCTTGACGGATGTCAAGATGACAACTGAAAAAGAAGTAAGGCCTAAGCCTTCTATAGCAGAGCTTACAACCATAGAGTCTCCTGGAAAGCCTGTTCCTGCTGATGGTCTTGAAGATTTCTCAGAGAAGAAGAAAACAAAGAGAAAAAAAGACACTTCTGAAGCCAAGGAGGTAAAAGTAAAAAGAGACTCTATAATGATAATCACTGAGAAACCTCAGGCAGCAATGAAGATTGCATCAGCCCTTGGATCAGCCAGAAAATATACTGAAGAGGGAGCCTCATATTACGAAGTTGAAAGGAATGAAAAAAAGATTATTGTCGCATCTGCAGTTGGTCACCTCTTCAATCTAACCTATGTAAAAGGGCAGAAAGGCTGGCCGATATTCGATGTAATATGGGTTCCATCCTTTGAGAATAAGGCAGGAGCCTTTACAAAAAGATACTACAATCTCTTGAAGAAGCTTGCGAGAACAGCCAAGGAATTTATAGTTGCTACAGACTTTGATGTTGAAGGAGAGGTGATAGGATGGAATGTATTGAGATTCATATGCAAAGAAAAGACTGCAAAGAGAATGAAATACTCTACCCTTACAGCACCAGAACTTGAAAAGGCTTTTGAAAACCCATTAAAAGAGCTTGCCTGGGGAAATGCATATGCAGGAGAAACACGCCACTTGCTGGACTGGATGTATGGAATAAACCTATCCAGAGCCTTAATGTCTTCTATCAAGAAAACAGGATCTTTCAAGATATTATCGATTGGAAGAGTTCAGGGTCCTGCACTAAAGGTGATTGTAGATAGAGAAAAAGAAATTGAGTCTTTCAAGCCAGTGCCTTTTTGGAGAGTTTTTGCCAATGCACAGGGAGTGTCTTTCCAACATCCGGAAGATATTTTCGACAACAACGAACTTGCAAAGTTTGACAAAATAAAAGAGGGAGATGCAGAAACAAAAACAAAAGAGGAAAAGACTCCCCCTCCAACGCCCTTTGACCTTACTACTTTGCAGAGAGAGGCATATAGACTGTACAAGATGAATCCTTCCGAAACACTAAAAATAGCACAAAAGTTATACCTTGATGGAATAATCTCGTATCCAAGGACTTCCTCCCAGAAGATTCCAGAGGAAATAGAGCCTAAAAAGATTCTTAGAAAATTGGAGAAACAATTTCCAGAGGCAAAGTCTGCGACTCGGAGCAGGCCAATAGAAGGAAAGAAATCAGATCCTGCTCATCCATCAATATATCCAACTGGAGAATTCAAAAAGATGGATGAAAGAGAGGAAAAGCTCTATAAGGTAATTGCAAAAAGATTTATCGCCGCATTTTCATCTGATGCTTTAACTCTTAACAAGAGAATAACTCTGACAGCAAATGATCTCCAGTTTATCGCATCTGGACTAACAATTATAGAAAAAGGCTGGACTTCATTCTATCCAATGATTATGGAGGAGATTCATCTTCCAGATATAAATGGAAAAGTAAAAGTTGATGAGATAAAGAAGGAAGAGCGTGAGACACAGGCTCCTAAAAGATATACTCCTACATCTCTTGTCTCAACGCTTGAAAAAAAGAATCTAGGAACAAAGGCGACAAGGTCAATGATTGTAGACACTCTGTTTGAAAGAGGATATCTTGAAGGAGCAAGCATAAAAGCAACCCCTCTTGGAATAAGGCTTATAGATACTCTCAATAAATACTCTCCAATAATTATTGATGAGAATCTAACAAGGCAATTAGAGGATGAAATGGAAAAAATACAGCTTGGAAAAGAAGGCCTAGAGGAAAAGGAAAAAGAAGTTATTGAAAAAGCAAAAAGGATGATAACTGACCTTTCAAAGGAATTTAAAGTGCAGGAGCTTAATATAGGTAAAGAGCTTATGAAGGGAATAGAGGATATAAGGGAACAGCAAAAAGAAGCCTCAATAATTATGCCCTGTCCAACATGCAAGCAGGGAAATCTAAGAATAATGTTTTCCAAAAAAACAAGAAGATATTTTGCCGCTTGTTCGAGCTATCCAAACTGCAAGCAGACATATACTCTTCCCCCAAATGCACTAATAAAGAAAACAGAAAAGGTATCTGATAAGGGTCTCCCAATCCTTATGGCAATAAGGAAAGGCAAAAGACCATGGGAATTCACATTCGATCCATTTTGGGTGAAGAAAGAGAATTAATTTTAGAAAGTAGTGGCCATTTCTTTAAAAGTCGTGATGTTTGAATTAGTATTTCCTAAATAATCCAATAAGCTAGTGAATTGCTTATATTTTTCAGGATCAACCTCAGGCTTATGTTGATCTCCAATATCATCAACCAAATAATCTTGAGGATGGATCATGATTACACAATAACCTCTTTGATCTAGGCTTATTTGTAAGTCATCTTTAATTTTTTCCAAAGGGACCAATGCATGGGGTCCAAAAGTCGCAGTAGAAGCATTGCATCCAAGAGAAATCAAGGGTGAAGTTTCGTATTTATCTATTCCTGAAAATACTTTAAATCCTTCCTCTACCAGAGCATTCTTAGTTGCGGCTGACGCAGAATTCCAAGGTGGAATAAATGTTGTTGGAGTTACATCAAGTTTCTCTTGCATAATCGATTTACCTTTCTTAATAAGAACACGTGCTTCATCTTTTGAAAGTAATTTGAATTCAGGATTTCCTTGAGTATCTTTTTCGTGATAATAACCGTGCAATGCAAATTCGATTTCTTCTCTCCTGTCTAAAGAAGTAATATAATTATTATCTTTTTCAAGCTCGCACGCAATGACTCCTAAAACATAAGGCATTTCTCTTTTGACAAGCTCTTCCAACATCGATGGAATTATCCTGAAATAATTCTTTCTACCAATATCATCTATTCTGAGGATTACATCTCCATTCATAATAATAAAAGATCTTTTTAATTAATAAATTCTATGAATTCACATAAACAGAGCCATTCGTTCTTCTGATACTATTCTTTCCAGGAACTGGGTTTCCTGTAACATTTAGTATTTTAATGGCAATTGCATGCTTGGTGTCGTTTGTCACAACATATACATATCCTGCTACAAATGAGGCAGAATAATCTCTGTCAAATACGGCTGTAGGAATGGTAAACTCTCTATAATATCCATCAGTGGATCCAGAAGCAAGAGCCACTTCATCCTGCAGATCAACAGCGATTTCCTTTAGCATTCTCTCTCTCTTTTCATTAAGGCTATTTTCTATGTTAACCTGCACAGCAACAGTGAATGCAAGAAGGAAAAACAGTGCTGCCGAAACAACTATTACAAACTCTATAGCTGACTGTCCCTTCATGGTTCCACCAATTGAACGCCATTTGACTGTGCCATTACAATTAGCTTCTTTAAGCCCTCGCCTGGAGAGATCGAACCCTGGAGAGGAACCGTGCTCGTATATGCGATCGTTGTTTGGCCGCTGCTTGTTGAAATATTGAATATAAGGTCATTGCCGCTTACGGTTATTCCCTTTACTCCTGTCGGAAGATATGCAGTAATAGTTGCTCTTGAAGGCTGGCCCGCATAATATACAGTTTCAGCCGAGTTGACCACCTTTTGAGCGAACTTGTCAAGCTGGTTGAATTTTATCTTATCTTTTATCTGGTTGCTGTAGAATAATGCACTTCCTAAACTTACTATTATAAGAAAGCTGATGAAGCCAACAAGTATCATGTACTCCATGCTTATTTGTCCTCTCTTCCTGTCGGTAAAGTTTATAAAACGCATTGCTATAGAAAGATGAGAAAAAAGATATATAAACTTATCATTTTAGATGGAATTAAAAAGAGGAGGAACAAAATTTTTTGTAGGGCTAGTGACTTGCTTAGCTCTTGTTGCACTAGGCCACACTATATTTTCTATAATGAAATATGGGACAGGTATAACTGGAGTTTACGAAAGAGGAGTTTCGGGATTCCTTGTGGGAAAAACCGATTTAGGAGATGAATTAACGTCAAATTCATCTATACCATTAAAATCTAAAATAATTTTGGGAGCAGAATGGGTTGCCCTTATATTGGTAATATTATTCATACTTGTAAGGGAAAAAACAGATCTTAAGGAAGAGCCTGTCAACATCAACATTGAAGAGGCGCAAGGCCAATCAAAGACAAAAACCGAACTTGATGTACTGTATGATATATTGAAGGAAAGAAAACATATTCGCCTGTCGACAATATGCAAGCTCTTTAAAGTGAAAAAAGATCTTGTTATTGAATGGGCTGAAATTCTTGAGAGAGCCGAGCTTGCGATCATTGACTATCCAAAATTAGGAGAGCCCATTATAAGGATAAATGAAACACCACCTCAGCAAACACAAGCATAAATTGCACGTAAAAACAGTGATGCACAAACCACAGCACCACCATCAGCATCAGCACGAGCAGAAGCATCCAGAAGAGAAGCACGAACAAAAAATTGAATCTAAAGTTGCTGATAAATACGAGATAAATATAGATGGCGCACGGGTTACGATAGAAGTAAGAAAAGAAAAACTTGGATATATCTATTATCTTAATGTTCCAACTGTGGATGTTGCAACCTCAACTCTTATGAAAGAGATACGTGACGAGCTTATTACCGTAACAACAATAAGCATGAAGGAACTTGCCGATCCTGAATCATTTTTCGTGATTAAAGACAGATTCATCAAGGACGCGCAGAAACTCATGAGGGAAAAGCTTCCCAATATACATGAGGAAGCAGAAAAATTCCTTATAGGAAAACTAATTCAGGACATGCTTGGCCTGGGAGAACTCGAGTTTCTTATAAATGATCCATCACTTGAAGAAATTGTTATACCTTCCTCAAAAGAGCCAATCAGGGTATATAGCAAGAAATTCGGATGGCTGGAAACTAATCTTACTATACGAAGGGAAGAAGACATCATCAATTATGCAAACATTATCGCAAGAAGAATAGGAAGACAGATTACAGTACTCACTCCTCTTCTTGACGCACATCTTGTTACAGGAGACAGAGTCAACGCAGTTCTATATCCAGTTAACACCAAGGGAAATACTATTACAATAAGAAAGTTCGCGCGTGATCCTTATACAATCATTGACATGATAAACAACAAGACATGTGACCTGGACAGCGCAGCTCTTCTATGGCTTGCAATGGAATATGAAATGAACATTCTTTTTTCTGGAGGAACAGGATCTGGAAAAACATCTTTCCTTAACGCATGCCTTCCATTCATTCCACCTAACCAAAGAATCATTAGTATTGAAGATACAAGAGAATTGATGCTTCCGGAATTTCTTTATTGGACTCCATTAGTAACAAGAACTCCTAACCCTGAAGGAAAAGGAGAAGTCAGTATGCTTGACCTTCTGGTAAATTCTCTTAGAATGAGACCTGATAGGATTATTTTGGGAGAAATGAGAAAGCAGCAGGAGGCAATGGTATTATTCGAAGCCATGCATACCGGACACTCTGTATATGCTACAGTGCACGCTGACTCGGCAACTGAAACAGTTTCAAGACTAGTAAACCCTCCACTAAGCGTCCCTCCTAACCTTCTTAGATCTGTACACCTGAATGTTGTCATGTTTAGAGATAGAAGAAAAGGAATCAGAAGAATACTTCAAATCGCAGAATTTGAAGCTGAGAAAGATGAGGCAAAGGCAAATATCCTGTACAGGTGGGTGCCTGAAGAAGACAAGCTGGTTCTTCACAGTGAAAGCTCAAGATTTTTCGAATTGATTTTTAGAAATACTGGAATGTCTCAGACTGAAATTACTAAGAGTCTTGAAGACAGGAAAATGATCCTACAATGGCTTATAAAGAACAACCTTAGAAGCCTTGGGGAGTTCGGAAAAGTCTTGAATATGTATTATAAAAATAAGGATGGCTTATTCAAGGCTGTTCGGGAAAACTCAATAAGCTGGGTAAAAGGATAGTCATGAAGTTCAAAATTCCATTTACCATGGCCTCTCTGGACAAGTTAAAGAAAAGAGCTGCATATCTAAGAAAATATATTAAGTACAGGAAAAATTCTCCTTACGGCGCTTATCTTGAGAATTCTGACATGAATCTCACGAGGGAGGAATATCTCTCGATAGTGCTTAACAAGTTCATCATATTATTCGTAGTGCTCATTCTTGTATTGATGCCTACTCTTGTTCTTGCTGGAATAAGTTCCCCATATCTAATCTCTTTTGGAGTTACAATCTTGTTTTCGGCATTTGTTGGATTTAGCCAGATTATGTACCCAAAACTATACATTGGAAGAAAACAAAAAAACATAGAAAAGAACCTTATTCCTGCCTTAGAGGATATGCTTGTTCAGCTAAACTCGGGAATTCCTCTCTTCTCTATTCTTGTAAATATCGCAACATCAGATTACGGAGAGCTTAGCAAGGAATTCAAAAAAGCAGTGAGAAAAATAAATGCAGGTATTCCCCAAATAGATGTTCTTGAAGAGCTCGGAGAGAAGAATATTTCTCTCTACTTTAGAAGAACTTTATGGCAGCTCAGTAATGGAATGAGAACAGGAAGCGATATTTCTGTAGTTATCAGGGATAGTATCAAGTCCTTATCAGAGGAACAGATAGTTCAGATACAGAACTACGGAAACAAGCTAAATCCTCTTATAATGTTCTATATGCTTATTTCTGTAATCCTTCCTGCTCTTTCAATAACATTTTTGACAATACTTTCATCTTTAGTTAACCTTCCAGCCTCTGTTACAACTTTGATGTTCATAAGCATGTTTGTTTTTGTAATAATAATCCAACTAATGTTCCTTGGTACCGTACGTTCACTGAGGCCAAGCCTACTATGATAAAGCACATAGAGCTCATGAAGAGAAAGAAAAAGCAGGAAAAAGTCCTGATAATAGTAAGTCTTGTAAGCCTTGCAGTGGCTCTTGGAGTTTTCTACTATACGCAAAAGGGCATTACTTCTTTAATTGCCCTGGGAGTTACAGCCGGAGCTATTCTTGGATACCGGACAATGAAAAACCTCATGGACGAATCCCAAAGGATAAAGAAGATGGAAGAAGTTTTCCCGGATTTCATAGACCTGATGGCCTCTAACCTGCGTGCAGGAATAACAATTGATAAGGCTATTCTCCTAAGCGCAAGAAAGGAATTCACCCCTCTCGACAAAGAAATCATGAATCTTGGAAAAGATATCGTTACCGGAAAAGAAATAAGCCAAGCCTTGCTTGATTTGAACGAAAGAGTCAATTCTGAAAAGATAAGAAAGACTATTGATCTTATAATCTCAGGAATAAGAGCAGGGGGAAACCTTTCTACGCTTTTGGAGCAGACAGCAGCGAACATACGTGAAAAACAATTTGTGGAGAAAAGGGCTGCCTCCAATGTATTGATGTATGTTATATTCATTTTCTTTGCAGTGGCAGTAGGAGCTCCAGTTCTTTTTGCACTTTCATCAGTGCTCGTTGAGATACTTACAAAAATTCTCTCAAATCTTCCTGCAACAGACACAAGCAACATTAGTGTGGGCTTCACTCTTACTCAAATAAACATTTCAGTTAATTTTATCATTTTCTTTGCTGTGGCCTTCATAGTAGTAACTGATGTTCTTGCCTCTCTTGTTCTTGGATTAGTAAGTAAGGGTGAGGAAAAAGCAGGCACAAAATATATGATCCCTCTTGCAATCACAAGCGTGACTATTTTCTTTTTAGTCAGAATCTTGCTTATCAAATACTTTTCAGGTTTATTCACCTAGATAAGTTTTTATATAGACGCGGGTTTAATGGACAGAGCATGAAAAAGAAAAAAGAGGCAAGAAAAAAGAGAAGAAGAGCCGTGACTCATACTAAAAGAAAAAGGGCAAAAAAGAATATAGAAAGGGTGCCCACATATATACATAACTTTGACTCTCTTGTGGAGGGAGGATTTGAGAAAAACTCTACAAATCTAATTGTTGGGGGATCAGGCAATGGAAAATCAATATTCGCAACGCAATTTCTTGTTGGAGGGATGGATAAGGGGGAAAAGGCACTCTATGTGACATTCGAGGAAAAAAAGGACGCATTCTACGCAAACATGAAGGAATTCGGATGGAATTTAGAAGAATACGAGAAAAAGGACCTGTTTATATTTTTAGAGTATACCCCAGGAAAAGTTAGAACAATGCTTGAGGAAGGTGGGGGAGCCATCGAGAGTGTTATTCTTAAAAATAAGATATCAAGAGTTGTGATCGACAGCATAACGTCCTTTGCATTATTGTTCAAAGATGAGCTGTCCAAAAGGGAAGCCGCTCTGTCCTTGCTTCTTACTCTTGAAGAAGATGCAGTTGCGGGAAAGCTAGGGCCACAAACATTGCAGTTTGAGTCAGACTCAATTATAATGTTGTATTATGAGCCAAGAAAGAAAGAAAGGGAAAGATACCTAGAAATCCTGAAAATGAGGGGAACAAAGCATTCTGAAAATGTTCATAGATTTACCATTGAAAAGAAAGGGATTGTCATTGATAAAAGACCTGCCGCATATCCCCCATATCTAAGATAATGGCAAGAAAAGCTCAGGCCTGGGGACTGGATCTCATAATAGCAGGAGTTATATTTACCTCAGCGCTTGTCGTTCTGTATCTTTATGGTCTTAACTATTCTAATGAAGGAGAAGATACTCTTAAAGCGTTGCAGTATGATGGGGATACTATGAGCTCGCTTATCCTTTCAGACGGAGTGCCATTAGATTGGAATGCCACACAAGTAGTAATACCTGGAATCCTAACGGATAATAAAATAAACAGTACCAAGCTAGAATATTTTTACGATCTTTCATCCAATGATTATAGCATAGCAAGATCACTTTTAGGGACAAAATATAATTATTTTATGTTCCTATCCACACCTATGATTGTGCATGGGCAGACTGTAAGCGGAATAGGCCTAAACGCTACCAATCCCAACAACCTTATAACAATAACAAGATTTACGAGCTATCAGAATAAGATTGCAACCTTGTATCTACAGTTATGGAACTAAAAAAAAGAGGTATCTTTTTCAGCACTGACGCCCTTATAGCAGTAAGCATAGTTCTTCTTGTGATAGCCATTGCATACCCTATTGTAAGCTACCAAAGGCCCAAAACCGACATTCATTATGATATTATTACTACACTTTCTGCTCTTAAGATAGGAGAAATAGATAATCTCTATGTGAAGTCACTGATAGCAGATGGAAGTATTACTAATCTTAATAACTCTCTTCTTGAGCAGATAGGGGATTTTTATGCCACTAATATAACAAGAGCAAGGGAGCTAGGAGATAGCGTTCTTTCTACAATAGATTCAAAATATAATGTAGGAATTTGGTATGGGGGAACTCTTATCTCGGCGAAGAATACTACTCCTTTTGAAACCGCGAAACAGATAGATACGGCAATCCAGATTATAAGCGGTCTTAAGGAGGGAGGAAGCGCCAAGGGATACTCTGCTCGAGGATATTTATCAAACCAGCTTAAGGGCGACTATTATTATTTTGGAGGATATGTTGGAGATGGAATAATCAGCAGGATCGTAAACTATACAGGAAATCTATCGGCGGCATCCATGGAGATTGTAGCAAGCTCAAATTTCAGCCTTTATGTAAATGGATATCTAGAAGGAAGCTTTGCTGGGTCCCCTTCCGAAACAACTCCTTCAACTTATACAATTCCACTAACTCACTTCACTCCAGACAAAACAATTATAGAATTCCGAGGAACTAATCTTCACATTACAGGAGGATACATAAAAATATCTTACCAAAGCTCCGCACAATACCAAAAGCCTAAATATTATTTCCCGGGAGTTAATGGAATTATAAATCTTTACGATGGATTGTATGTTCCTAACACTCTTAGCAGTATGAATATCTTTATTCACTACAATAGCAGTTATCAGACATTTTTGATAATAGGAAATATAACCGTTTTTAACAGCTCTACTCCATCTGAGACTTCTGTTACCTTGAATAATGCCTATCTCTCTTCGCTTCTAGACTATAGCTCTTTTGCAAACCAGACAGTTCCAATAAGACTGGGATTGCTAAACGTAACATATGCTCCTGGCAATAATGCATATATAATATCTGTTGTTGACCTGTCAGGAGGAGTTAGTTCAGCCAGAGCTTCTGGATGTGGAAATGATGGACTTTGTGCCGCCCAAAAGGCAAATTATCTCTTGGTTAATTCCCTGCTTAATTTAAATAATACTGCACTTGGAATTGTGGGTCTTCATCAGGGAAATGTCAATCCTTTGTATTCATATCCCTTATCACAAAATAAAACTGCCCTTAATAATACAATTAGTGGCTGGAGTAATAATGGAAATCTTGATTTGTGCTATGGAATAAAAAATGCCACCGATACACTCAAAGACATATCTGGTGATTCGCTTAAGTCGATAATCTTACTTGGAACAAAGTTTCCCAATAGCTGTTTGGGATCTAGCGGAAACGTATTTCAAGACACATATAACTTGGCATGCCAATCATGGACAAATTACAGTATAAGAATAAACACTATAGGTGTAATAGGAAACTCACAATCAGATGCAAACCTCGGCAGTTTGCTGTATAACATATCACGATGCACGAACGCAACATACTACAACCAAAGCGCTGGAAACAATGATCTTGTGGATTTATACAACAGAACATTGAATGACATTCTTAACTTAACTTACTATTTACAGACTGCCAGCTCATCTGGAAATATTATGACAACACTTTATCCTGACTCCTATATTGATATAGACTATAATGCAGTTAACCCATATGGACTAATTGTTACCGCAGAGAAGATGTTCAGCAATACAACTTCCGGATCATTTGACCTACCCCAAAATTCAAGCATTGTTGAAACACGGGTGATTTCATACTCTGGGCCCAAATGGACTGCCCTTGTAAAAGCTAATACTGCAACCATTTACAATCTTACTCGCTATGGAACTAATTATATCAAGCTTGGAGATCCCTATGCGATTAATATTCCTAATAACTACATAACCTCGACAAATAATCTTGCAATACAAACAGGAACAGGTCCATCCAATCTCTCCGCAGGATCATCTTACAATAAGATAATCTATACTGTAAAAAAGAATGTCTCAAGCTATACACCAATAGTTGCATCAGCTCAAGGATGCTCATGGACACTACAGCACGAGGACGGAACAAATACTACAATACAAATCCCTTATGGTTATTCAGGCCCTAACACCTGTTCTTACACTCTGTTGCAGCGAGCATACAACCAAAATGATGCACTTCAGGCAGCTGCATATTCTGTAATAAAAGAACTGGATTTCGATGGAAATGGCAAGCTAGACGTCAAGCTGACTCAAAATGACATCCAGATCAGCTCATCAGAGGTCCAAGGAATCCCATTCATATGGTCAACAGAGGTGCAGGCAAGAGCATGGACTTAGGTAAAAAGGGAATATTTTTCACAAGCATGACCATAATAATCCTGTCTCTTTTCTTTATTTCATACGCAGCCTATTCAGAATATAATGACAGAAAGCCTATAGAAAAGAGAATTGACACAATGAACAAATTTTTATTCTCACTTGAAACTGACCTGTCTAGACAGATTTATATTTCAGGATTTTACTCAGTATTTATTATAGAAAAAGATATAGTTGAGACAGGAAACTATAATCCAAATGTAACAAGATCATTTCAGGAATTGTTTGTCAATGGAAGCATTAATGGAAAAGACCAGCCCTTCATGCTTGGAGCAAAAATATCAGACATACAGCAAGCTGTAAGTGCAAAGGGACAGAAGATAAATGTAAACGTGACAATTAATGCCTCACAGCCGGTGATAGATCAGGTTGATCCCTGGCATATAAGAATTCAGCTTCCCATAAATCTCTCCGTTGAGGATTCATCAAAGCTAGCCTCATGGAATAAAATGTATACCGTGACTGCATTCGTCCCGGTAGAAGGTTTTGAAGATCCTTTGTATGTTGTCAATACATTTGGTTTAGTGCCTAATAACATAACAAAGACTCCATACTATCCTTTTGTCCAGGGAAGCAATGTGGGGAATCTTTCACAGCATCTTCAGTATTCATTATACTACGCAGACTCACTTGCTCCAAGTTTCCTTGATAGGCTTGAAGGAAAACTTTCTGCTAATCCAAACGGGATAGAATCGTTTGTTTACATTCCAAAACTTTCCTCTCAGGGAATAACAGTAACTGATAAGAGTGATATTGACTATATTTATTTCTCCGGTTCCAGCCCTTCAATTTATCATGTCTCTGGAATGCCTTCCTGGTTTAGGATTGATGACTCACATCTTTCATTATATAACGTTTCAGGACTGACCTCGCCATGACAATATTTATAAACAGCTTATATGTATCATATAGACTAGTCACAAACTAGTTTGATAGTAGATTAAGTAAAAGGAGGTTATAACATGCACGAAAGAAAAGGTCAAGCAGCTATGGAATTCTTGATGACATATGGTTGGGCAATTCTTGCTGCAATCATCGCTATCGGAGTCTTGGCATACTTTGGTGTGTTCAGTCCTGGAAAATATACTTCAGGTTCTGCAGTAGTCAATCCTCCATTCTATGCAAACGCATGGAATATTCAGGCAGATTACGATAAAATAACTGCTGGTAGTCAGGATGGAATCAACATAGAGCTTAGGAACAATGGTGGGGAAGATTATGAAGTAAGAAACATATCTATCTCATCATGCGGATCAAACGGAACAATCGCTTTCATTAACGCTTCAAAGGCTTACGCAGTAGTAGTACCTTGTGACAATCCAACAACTATTTTAGCTGAAGGAAAGACATTCAAGGGAGACATAACTATTACCTACAACAAGTCAGGAAGTATTGTTGACTTAACATCAACAGGAACGATCGCCGAGAAGATCACAGCTTAAATTTTTATTTTATTTTTCTCTCTTCTTATTTTTTATTAGATCTTAGTGATAGCTTTAGATAATAATCTTTATAAACTATATAAACCACATTCTAATACGAACAGCATGATGCACGAAAGAAAAGGTCAAGCAGCTATGGAATTCTTGATGACATATGGTTGGGCAATTCTTGCTGCAATCATCGCTATCGGAGTCTTGGGATATTTCGGAGTCTTTAGTCCAGGCAAATACATAACAGGATCAGCTATTCTTAATCCACCTTTTTACGCCGATGCCTGGAACGTTCAATCAGACGTAGATGACGTAACTCCAGGAACTCAAAGCGGAGTTATCTTAGAGTTCAAGAACAATGGTGGGGAAGATTATGATGTTAATAGTGTGTTTGTCGCAGGATGCGGAACTAACGATACTTCAACTTTTCTAAAGTCAGGAACATCTGCAGCATTTATTGTTCTATGTTCTTCAGAACTTGCCGAAGGATCAACCTTTAAGGGAGATATAACAGTCAATTACGCAAAATCCGGAAGTGATGTAGACTTAACTTCTACTGGTACTGTTGCCGAAAAGATAACAGCTTAATTTTATAATAAAAATTTTTAATAAATAACTACTTGCCCTGTCTATTCCAGGCTCTAAGACTTGGTCTCACTTTAAGTGTTGGGCTCTTTGAACGTAATCCTCTGGATTTCTTGGCCGCAGAAGTTAATCCTCTCTCTGCTCTCTTTCGGTGTGTTCCATTAACAATCCATTTCAATTGCCTATCGCTTGCAATCTCTGGTTTATTAGGATCAACCATTATAACTTCAAAGAAATAATATTTTCCATCTTTTCCGACCGGATATGAGTTTAATACCTCAAGATTTGTAAATCTCTTGCTTGCCCTAATCTCAGCAACCCACTGATAATTCATCTTTAGAATCTTTCTTACGTGCTGTTTTCTTGATTTTCTTCCGTGAGTATGTCTTGATCTCTTTCTTCCACCTCTCTTTAGGCGAACACGAACAACAATAATTCCTCTCTTTGCCTTGTATCCCAAAGCTCGTGCCTTGTCTAATCGAAGAGGCTTGTCCACGACTGTAAAAGCATTCCCAGCTCTCCATTGAATAAGCCTTTCCTGCACAACTTCTCTGCTTGGATTTCTCCATGCAGTTTTCAGATAATGATACATTCCTGTCATTCTACAACCTACAAAAACCGCTTTTTAAATCTTTCACTCCCAGAACCATAGCTTTTTATAGAATATTTGGTAAACACAGGCATGGCAGACAAATACTACGTAACAACTCCAATATACTACCCCAATGACATTCCTCATATAGGGCATGCGTACACCACTCTATCTGGAGATGTGCTAGCACGCTGGCATAGGCTTCAAGGCAAAGAGGTCTTCTTTCTTACAGGAACGGACGAACATGGAAAAAAGATAGAAGAAGCAGCAAAAAAAGCAAAGCTCTCTCCAAAAACATTTGTCGATCACCTTGTCCCGAAGTTCAAAGAAGCCTGGAAGAAATTGAACATCAATTATGACAGATTTATAAGAACAACAGACTCTGACCACGAGCAGGCAGTCCAGGTCATCCTATCAGAAGTTCACAAAAAAGGAGATATATATGAAGGATACTATGAAGGATACTACTGCACAGCATGCGAAGCATATTATACTGAAAAAGATCTTGTTGATGGCTGCTGCCCAATCCATAAAACAAAGATAGAGAAGCTAAAAGAAGAATCATATTTCTTCAAGCTGTCTAAGTATCAGAAAAAACTTCTTGAATACTATAAGAAGAACCCTGGATTTATCTCTCCAGACCATAGAAGACAAGAAATAATTAATAGGGTGAAGGAAGGTCTGCAGGATCTCTCAATATCTAGAACTTCATTTAGTTGGGGGATCCCTCTTCCATTCGATAAAAACCACGTATGCTATGTCTGGTTTGACGCACTAGTAAATTATATTTCTGGAATTGGTTATTTAGAAAACAAAACAAGGTTCAAGAAATTCTGGCCTGTGGATGTTCATCTTATTGGAAAAGATATTTTATGGTTCCACGCAGTCATCTGGCCTGCAATATTGCTTGCAGCAGGTATTGAATTGCCAAAAAAGATATTTGCGCATGGATGGTGGACATTCAACAATGAGAAAATCTCAAAATCTCGGGGCAAGGTAATAAATGTTGATGAACTAATAGGAATTGCAGGAGTTGATTCCGCTCGATATTTCTTGTTAAGAGAGACTCCTTTTGGAGAGGATGGAGACTTTTCAGAGCAGGCCCTAATAGAAAGGCATAATCATGAACTTGCGGACAAGCTTGGAAACTTAGTAAGTAGAGTAACAGCCCTGGCAGAAAAATATGGGATTGAAAAAACAACTCCTCTTGACTCAAAAAAGGTTGTAAAAAAAGTTGAAAAGCATATTGAAAATTATGAGCTTGACAAAGCACTGAACGAGATATTTGCATTTATAGGAGAATGCAATGAATATGTCCAAAAAAAGAAACCTTGGGAAACAAAAGACAAGAAAGTGCTTTATCAGCTTGTAAATGCAATCAAAGACATATCAATTCTGCTTTCTCCATTCATCCCTGAAACAGCAGAAAAGATAGCAAAAGACATAAAGTTTGAAATCTCTCTCAATTCCCTGGAAAAACCTCTTCCACCCGGTA